>CATLTV010000268.1 GCA_950059285.1 uncultured Pseudomonadota bacterium
AGCCAATTCCCTCCGCTCCCGGGCTTTCAGGAGAATTTTTGCCACGGGACGGTCCTTGAGGGAACCTCCCGGATTCAGGTACTCCGCCTTAGCGCAGACCATCGCCTTTGGAAACTCCTCGCGGAAAAGATCAATCCGCACCATCGTCGTGTTTCCAATGAGATCGAAGATTCCAATACTTCGGGATTGGCCCAGATCTCTGGATCCCGTGACGGCAGGTCTTGTCGTTTCTTTAACAAGCACGCTCATGCTAATGGGAGTGAGGATTGCAGATTGCTTTACGCAGCCTTTTTTTGCCAACAGGATTCCTGCGATGACCACACAGGATGTGAGCGCGAGGATGAGTGCGCTTGTGGTGCTGTTGCCAATTTTACCAAGAAGTATAATAGGGGCGCTGAGGATGCATACGGCCAGGAAGCTGAGGCAGATGGCGACGAGCAATGCGCCTCTCCTCCTCGTGTCATGATCAGGATGTTTGACCTTGAGGAACGCGTGTATGGTTTTGATATTATACATTCAGGTGATGGTGGGGCAGTGGGCAATGATGTACGTACGCTTCTCATGTGAGGACAACGTCTCAGGTGTTGCTGAAATTAAAGCGTAATCTTGAAAAGTTGGGCCATAAAATGTCAGCAGAATCGAGGGGATTCTCAAAAGAAAAAGGAGTGACCATACGTGATGGTCACTCCTTTTTAATGCGTTCTTTGGTTGGAAATCAAGGTTGTAGAGGTGTGAAGTTGAGCGATTCTGAGTTGATGCAATAACGTAGGCCAGTGGGGTCTGGTCCATCGGTGAAGACGTGTCCAAGGTGTCCACCACATTTTGCGCAGTGTACTTCAACGCGTGACATGCCCAGCGTGTTATCTTGCTCCTCTTCTACACGGCCAGCTTCAATGGGTTGATAGAAGCTTGGCCAGCCCGTGCCGGATTTGAACTTTGAGTGTGAGGAGAAGAGTGGCGAGCCGCATCCTGCGCAGGTGTAGATTCCCTCTTTTTTGTTGCCGAGCAGGTCACCTGTAAAGGCGCGTTCAGTGCCGCTCTTGCGCAGAATGTAGAATTCCTTGTCGGTGAGTTTTTCCTTCCATTGGTCTTCAGTGAGAGTGACTTTGGGTGTGGGTGGTTCAAGGGATTGGAGGAGCGTCTGGATTTTTGCTGGGTTGGCATCGTGCCCCCTGGGCATCTCTGTGGAGAGCTTGAGATGTGCTGATTTCTTGGTGGGTTGGCTCTCGGGAGCGCGTGCAGCAGAAATATGGTTTGGAGCAGTGGGCGTGAGCGTGGGGGTGGTGCGATCGCAGGCGACAAAGAGGAGGTTCAGAAGGACGAAGTAGGGTGTGATGTGTTTTGACATATTGTGTACCGTGGTGTGAGGGGTGTAGGATAATGTCCAGGTCATCCTTGCGTGCAAGGATACTATGTTGGGTGCACATGAAAAGGTTCAAAATGGTGAGCAGGATCGCGAGACATGCAAGCAAGAGATGAAGAGCAGGATGGGGGGAACACAGCAGAAGGGAAGAAGAGGACCTGGTTACGTCTGATGGCCTTGCTTGGTCTTGTGTTGTGTTTGTATGGTGTGGCGCACGTCACGGGGTTGACCGAGCTGCAAAGTCTTGAGGCGCTTCAGCAACGTGTGGATGGCACGGGTGTGTGGGGTTGGTTTATCTTTGCGGGCATCTTTATTCTGTTGCACCAGATGCATATTCCAGGGGTGTTCTTTTTACTGGCTGCGATGTGGTTATTTGGTCCATGGGAGGGGGCCATGGTGGGTGGTGTGTCAGCCCAGATTTCGTTGATGATCCATTATTTTGTGATTCGTGGTGTGGGCGGTACACCTCTGGAGGGAGTGCAAAAGCAGTGGCTCAAGACATGGGTGGAGCGTCTGCATCGTTATCCTGTGCGAGCGATGATTATGATTCGACTGGTGATGGTGATGAGTCCAACGATCAACATCCCTGTTGTGCTTTCGGGCATTGGTTTTCGTGATTATGCAGTGGGGACAGCGCTTGGTCTGGGGTTGTTTCTTGTGGTTCTGGCTGGATGTTTTGACGTGCTGGAGCCCTGGATTCGTAACGTCTTACAGATTGTGTAATGGGCGTGTGAATGTGAGTAAAAAAAGAGAAGCCAGAAGAGGGCGATGGGCAGGTTAACCTGCCCATCGCCCTCTTCTGGCTTCTCTTTTTTTCTTGTTTATCAGATAGATAAGCTTCCTTTTCGGAAATCAGATTTGGCGAGCAAAAGGTTGATCAGGACGGGTTTGCCTTGCTGGGCAAGTTTCTTGGCTTTCTTGATGGCGGCATCAATTTGGCCGTCATGTTTGACGAGGATGCCCTCACCACCATAGCCCTTGGCGACGTCCTGGTAATCCGTTTGGCGAAGTTCTGTGCCGAGGGGAGTGCCAAGGATCTCAACCTGATCGCGAGCGATTTGAGCCCATGAAGCGTCGGTGCCGACCACCGCGATGGGAGCCATGCCCTGTCGCACGTAGGCATCGAATTCTGCGAGACTGTAGGCGCTGGAGCCATCGCCCCAGATGATCCAGGTCTCTGCGTCTGGGCGAGCAGATGCTGCGCCGAGGGCAAAGCCGCCGCCGACACCGAGGGTGCCAAAGACGCCAGGATCAAGCCAGGACAGAGGTTTGCGAGGACGTACAATGTAGGCACCTGTGGCGACAAAGTCACCGCCATCGACAACGAGCACGGAGTCATCCGCGAGTTGTTCTTCAAGTTTGAGGAAGAAGTTGATGGGGTTGACAGCCTCCTTGTTGGGCGTGCCAAGCGCAGCGATTTCTTCATCACGCATGGTTTCGCGCTCGCGCAGTCGTCCAAACCAGCTATCGTAGCGTGATTTTCCGAGCGTGACACGTTGAGGCAGCGTGGTGAGGAGGTGTCCCGGGTGATCCTGGATGGCAATTTGTGGGCGGCGGTTTTTCTTGAGCGCGGTGGAGTCAAGGTTCACGGAGATGAGCGTGGCCTTGCGGTTGATTTTTTGTCCGTAACCAAGTCGGAAGTCAAAGGGGAACCCTGCGACGAGGACGAGGTCAGCTTCTTTGAGCGCGGCGGAGCGTTTGTGTCGGAACTGAATGTCGCTGTGTTGGCCAAGGAGTCCGCGAGCGGAGCCGCCAAGGAAGGTGGGGATACCAAGTTCAGTGATGGCGTTGGCAAGTTCCTGTGCCTGATGAGGAGTCATGGAAGAGACGGCCTGAGAGCCGACGATAAGGACGGGTTTTTCGGCCCCGACGAGTGCTTCATCAAGTTGTGAGAGCTTGGCGTTGTTGATGGGTTGGCGCGCGATTTCGCTGGCCATTTGAGGCGCGAGTTTGGCGTCAAGGACATCGATATAGGGGGCGCGGAAGATACGTGCGAGGTGGCCTTTGAGAGCGAGCTCGACGGCGACCTTGGCGGGGCCTTTCATCTTTTTGACGCCGCTTTCATCCATGTACCATTGTTTGACGGTTTCCTCGGGGTAGAGGAGGTCGACAGGGAGTTCAATAAAGACGGGACCAGGGACGCCACGTGTGGCGACTTCAAAGGCGTGATCAATGGTGGGCGCGATTGCAGCGACGCTGGTCACACGTGTGGCCCATTTGGTGATGGGAGTCATGATGGAGAGCTGGTCGATATCTTGTAGAGAGCCACGTCCTTTGAGGATGGTGGCGGTAGCGCCACCAAAGATAATCATGGGGACTTCGGCCATCTGGGCATTTTTCACTGCGGTGACAGTGTTGGTCACGCCAGGGCCAGCGGTGACCGCGACGACACCAGGGATGCCCGTCATTCTGGACATGGCATCAGCGGCAAAGGCGGCGCTGGCCTCGTGTCTCACATCAACGACTTGAACGCCTTGATCTTGTGCGCCGACGAGGAGGGGGGAGATGTGTCCACCGCAGAGCGTAAAGATGTGTGTAACGCCTTGTGCCTTAAGGCGTTCTCCTACGATTGAACCGCCATGTTGTTTTGACATATGTAATCCTTTTTGAAGTTGATTGTATGTTTTAATGATTGATCTTTGGGGTGATCTTTGTCATGTTGCATTTACGTGATGGGTGCACGTTTTGATGGGATAGTTGTACCTGTGACTGTAGTATGCGAAGCAAAAAAGACGATATTTTAGAGGCAGCGGCCACCTTATTTTCCCACAAGGGAGTGGATGGCGTAAGCGTGCCGCAAATTCTTACACTGGCAAATGCTTCTGCGGGAGCAATGTACAGTTACTTTAAATCCAAGCAAGAACTTGCAGACGCCGTCTTTCGACGCGCCGATCAGGCCGTATATGGTGCACTCTGGCATCAATTTCCCTACCAGATCAAGGTAAAAGAGCAGTTTTATACATTGTGGAGGCGCTACTTCAGGCTTCTCGACGAGGACAGGCTCTCTGTGTCGCTGAGTTTTCTGAATTCGTGTCACGAGGTTGATCTTGGCGAGACGCACGAGCAGATGTTGCGTGAGCTATGTCAGATCTGGAGGGAGGATGTGGATGCACATATCGAGATCTCTGTGGACTCGATGGTGTTATTGATTCGTGGCGTGATGTCTTACACCTGGTCGGTGGAGGCCGAGAGGTATATGCACCTTGAAAAAGAGCTGGTGGACTCCATCTGGCGCTCCTTTTTGCGCGAGGATGGGGATTCTTGATGTGCAAATGGTTGAGGTGATAACTTTTTTTATCGCGTTTGATTTGTTTATTTTTCAACGTGTTACATGATTGTTGCAAAAATGGGGGAATACTCTGGACTTGACACCATGAGCCATGAGTGCAGATTGCACGTTGCTTTGGCAGGGGGATTAGGTTTCTGATAATTAAGGAGTAGTTGGTGACAGATGTCTTGAGTGAATTGATAAGTCTCTTGAGTTTGGAAAAGCTTGAGGAGAACTTGTTTAGAGGTCCAAGTCAGGATCTTGGTTGGGGTACTGTGTTTGGTGGTCAGGTGTTGGGACAGGCGCTCTCTGCTGCGTCTCAGACAGTGCCATCCGATCGCATCGTGCATTCATTGCACTCCTATTTTTTGCGTCCAGGCGATGTACGTGTGCCTGTGGTGTACGATGTGGAGCGCATCAGGGATGGTTCAAGCTTTGCCACCCGTCGTGTCGTGGCGATTCAGAAAGGTCGCCCCATTTTTAGTATGTCGGCCTCTTTCCAGATTGAGGAAGAGGGCTATGATCACCAGGATGAGATGCCTGATGATGTGCCTGGTCCTGAGGGGCTGCCAAGCCAACGTGAACTTGCAAAGTCCATTGCGCATATGATCCCTGAGCCGATGCGTGAACGTGCCACAGGTGAGCGTCCTATTGAACAGCGTCCAGTGAATCCACAAAACCCATTGCGTCCCAAGCCCGCACCTCCACGCAGGCAGACCTGGTATCGTACCATGAGGACCATTGAGGAGTCCGACCCCTCCTTGCATCGTTACCTGCTTGCTTATGCTTCGGACTTTAACTTCCTGGGTACATCCGCACAACCCCATGGTGTGGCGTGGCTCTCTCCAGGAATGCAGATGGCTAGCCTTGATCACTCCATGTGGTTCCACCGCTCATTCCGTATGGACGAATGGTTGCTCCACGATATGGAGTCCCCAAGCGCGCAGGGTGCGCGTGGGCTTGTGCGCGGCAAGTTCTACACACAAGATGGAAAGCTTGTAGCGACGACCTCTCAGGAAGGTTTGATCCGTCATCATAAATAAGACTCGCCAGAGTGCTAAAAGACGCCCCCTGACGAGCAGCTGCGTGTGCAGCTGCTCGTCAGGGGGCGTCTTTTAGCACTCCTCTTCAAGGACACCTTTGACCCTGGGCCACATGATGATGCCCTCCACAATCATCCAGACTTGCAGGATTTCAACGCCAACAGCAATGCTCACGAGGAGCCATTTTTCGTGAGGGATGAAGTCATAAATAAGTTGATACATGAGCGCCCATCCTGGCATCACCATCATGAACAGCGCAGGTGGCAGCGCAAACCATACGGGGAGTGATCGACGCCAGAGATAAAAGACAAGAACCATCAGGGCAAACCCTGCAAGAAGCTGGTTGATGGCGCCAAAGAGAGGCCACAAAATAAGTCCCCCCGAGCCTGGTCCTGATGGGCCTGGGATCATGGCAATGATAAATCCTGTGACGACAGCGAGCGTGGTTGCAACGTATTTATTGGCCACAAACTCAACGCGGACGGTGTGCGCAAGCTCTTGAAACAAGTACCGTTGCAACCTCGTCGCAGTGTCCAGTGTGGTCGCCGCAAAGCTTGCGATAAGCACAGCGATAAGCGCCATGCCAAACTTGAGTGGAATGCCAATGGTTTTCAGAAAGTTAGCCCCACCTTCGATGAATGCGCCAAGCTGTTGTGGAAGCCGCTGATTTTTCCATCCTCCTGTGGTCTTGGGGACACCGTTTTTACCAAGTACAGGTTGATTGTGTTCGTCAAGGACGGGTCGTATGTCTGCCTGATACCGTGATTCCCATGCCTGCCTTCCCGAGAGCGTTTGTGTGACAGATGTGGTGGTGTGTGTGGCGGTTTGAGAGCCCATGCCAAGGCCTGCTGTGCAGGATAGGATCACAAGTACAGCGAGCGCGCCCTCAAGGAGCATTGCACCGTAGCCTACTTGCCTTGCGTCAGGTTCGCAGGCGAGCTGTTTGCTGGTGGTTCCACTGGAGACAAGCGAGTGAAAACCACTGCATGCACCACAGGCGATGGTAATGAATAAAAACGGCCAGATTGGTGGCGCATCTATAGGAATATGTTGGGCAATTGCAGGTGCGCTCATGATGTCTGCTCCTGCAAACAGGCTTGCGGCAAGGAATCCCAGGACAAGCAGCGCAAGAACCATCATGAGCTGGTGTGAGTTGAGATAATCTCGTGGCTGCAACAGGATCTGCACGGGAATGATCGAAGCAATGAAACAATATATCAGGAGGAGGATAGTCCAGATGACGACAGGAGAGTTGAAGCTTCCAAGGGCGTCAACAGAGGGAAGGGTGATGGGCATGTGATAGGCGCCGATGTACACAAAGAGATACATAATGGCGAGCGCCACAAGGGAGAGGAGAAGTTTGAGCGAGGGCTTTTTACTGACGATGTAGCCCATACCCAGCGCGAGTGGGATTTCAATCCATACGCTCAATACGGTCTCGGGGTAGAGCGCAAAAATAAGCGCGATGACGAGGCCAAAGACGCCGAGCACCATCATGAGCGCAAAACAAAGAATGAGAAGAAAGAGCACTTTTGCTCGGGGGTTGATAAGTCTTCCTGCGGTTTCTCCGATGGTTTGCCCTTTGTTGCGCAATGAGATGACGAGCGCACCAAAGTCGTGCACCGCGCCAACAAAAATTGAGCCAAAGATGACCCAGAGCAAGGCGGGTAACCAGCCCCAAAATACTGCAATGGCAGGGCCTACAATGGGGCCTGTGCCAGCGATGGATGTGAAGTGGTGACCAAAGACGATATCTCTGGAGGTGGGGACAAAGTCCACATCATCGCGTTGAGTTTCGCTTGGGACGTCTGCGTGTGTACTCAGGTTGAAGATTTTACTGCCCAACCACTTTCCATAAGTGTGGTAAGCGATGATGAAACCGAGAAAAGAACCTAGCGCGACAAGCAATGTGGACATAAACGTTCCGTAACCGTGGTTATGCTTTTTACCGTTGAGTCTACAAGTTTATGAATTTAGATGGTTTGCACAAGCGATTATGATAAATGTTGTAATCACGGTGAATGATTCTATCTACTTGATATGAGGTGAATATGTTTGGTCTTCGTATAATTAAAGCTCCTAACCGTGGTCTTGTGTTCACACTTGGTAAGCCAACACGTGTGCTTGAGCCTGGTGTACACTGGGTGTCTCCGATCATCAGTTCTGTGCAACAGATCTCCACGGCCAAGTTCACCGCCGAGGTGGATGTGGACGTGATCACCAAGGGTGGTACGCCCACGACAATCAAAGTCGGCTATACCGCGCGCGTGGTCGATGTGATGGGGGCGTTGGTGAACATGGACAATCCATTTGCGACCTTGCGTGCATCGGTGATTTCGGTGGTGAGTGGTTCTGCAAACGATTACAGCATCGATGAGCTTGCGCAGTACAAGTCTCAGATTGCGGAAAAGGCTGAGCAGGAATTGCATCAGCTTTCTGCAAAGAATGGTTGGGGTCTTGGTGACTTTCAGATCGCCACAGGTGATCCATCCATGACAGATGAACTCAAGCGATTGCTGATGCGTGAGGAGGCAGTGAAGCGTGAGAACGCCGCTAACCTTGAGCGCGCAAGAAACCAGCTTGAGGTCGCAAAACAGCTTGCCAACGTGGCAGGAGTGCTTGAGGGGTCACCCTTTGCGCGTGAGTTGTTGAG
>CATLTV010000269.1 GCA_950059285.1 uncultured Pseudomonadota bacterium
AACTTTACTTTGCCTGAGATGCTCTTTTTTATTCAACCCCTTGTTTTTATTTTTCTTTTATTTTTCGAACTCACGTTAAACTTAATAAGTTCAAGCACTTGACTTCAAGAATGACCAGTGAAATCTGGACACCCAGACATCAAAGCGCCTGGACATCTAAACATCTGGACGTCCAGATGTTTAGATGTCCAGGCGCTTTGATATGATCATCATGCCACCACATAATCAGGCTTTTTAACCCCTGAATGACAGTGTGTTCTCATGTGTAAACATGACTCGTCTCAAGACACAGCCTGGTAAACAGGAACAGAGCTTGATTCTTGCGCGATAGGAAGCGCGCCTGGCTCAGCTCAATGAGGAGCTCATCGAGCTGAACCAGCACCTCAAGAGCTACTCCTGTCCTTCAAATCCTTCGCGGTGAAATCACACCTCACGACCTGATTCGACAGAACCAGAAGAGGTTAGATTTTGATTAACCTGGAGGATGGATAGCTTGTTGCACAAGCTCGGGTAAATCTTTGCGCAACAGTTCCTTGAGACCCTGAGCTTCAAGCCATTGACGCAACGCCAGGTTCATAAGCGATTGATAACTCCCCTCTTCACCTGCAAGCTCTTTAAACTCTTCAAGCACATCACCATCAACTCGAATCGTGATACGTTGTTTTTGTTCTGCTGCTCTTCTTCTTGCCTGTCTTGCTTGCTGGCTTGGTACCAGTTTTTCAGGATTGGGTTTGAGCGTCTTCGTGTAAGTGTCTTCATTTTCAGTAGTGTGTGTACTCATCTTTCCATTCCTTTCCAGCCTCAAAAGCTGTGATTAATCGGTAGATCATTGCACCTTCTTCTGTGTAATCTTCCGTGTAGAGCACCTGAAGTATACGATTTGAAGCACTTTGTCCTACAAGCATATAACGTTCCCAGTGACCTGCCGGGTCAGGCTGCTCTAACCCTTTTGGATCCTCAAACACAGATACGACTTCCCAGAATTTTACCTGATGTGTGTTCTGAACTTTTGCATACTTGTGTTCATCCCATACATATCCAATATCCATACGTCTCCCTGGTGTATGTTTTGTTGTGCACAAATGTATGCACATAAGAAACTATAAATACGGGAGGAACCTTTTTCAAGGGCAGACAGGTTGAAATCATGAATATTTTTGTACAGAGCGTCTTGAACTGCGTTTCAGGGGCGTGAAGGATCTCAATTGACGCTTCGCTTCACGTGGAGCTCCTCACCCAAGCTCAGGGGGCCTCAAGGCCTTGTCGAAGGATGCTCCTGTCCGTCATAAAGTCAATCGCCCACACCTGATTGGCACATGTGGCCTGTCGACTATGACACGCATTTTGTGTGTCACCCTTGGACTTGTTGGACCTTGCTAACATATGTAAGTCAGAGACATCCAAACATCCAAACATCCAAACGTCTGAGCGTCTGAGCGTCTGAGCGTTCAGACGTTTGGATGCTTTGAGGTGCTCATCATGCCACCACATAAGCAGGCTTTTTAACCCCTGAATAACAGCGTGTTCTTGTGCGTAAACAGATTTATTACCAGTCGAATTCGAGGACCTCTGGCATGGGATCCGTGGTCCTGATAATAATCCCGTGAGCATGACAGTGTTGTGTGATTCGTCTGTTCTCCTCTATGGAGAATGTGTTGTGTGAGAGGTCAAGATGTGTCAGGCAAGGGAGCGTGGTGGTATCAAGAAGCCAGTCCAGACAGCTCCCATCAAGATGATTGTGAGAGAGATCAAGCTTCTTGATGTGAGGGATAAAAGGAGCCTTCATCAATCGTTCAAGCCCGGATGTGTAGAGTTTACAGTGGCGAAGCTCGAGCTCTTCCAACTCCTCAAGCCATGCTCCATGGATGAGCTGCTCGATACTGCTTCCCCGGACATGGATAATGTCATCCTCACGCGTAAAATAGATGGAGGTCTCTCCTGGTATCAAATCGAGGGGGTCAATCTCCTCGTATAAATCCTCATCCTCTTCGTCATCTTCATCTTCGCCCTCCTCATCGTACTCGTCACCATACTCATCATACTCGTACACATCGACGAACAACTCGTCACCGTACTCCACATCCTCATTGGTACTCCAGTACTGGTAGGTGCAGTGAAATGGAGAGGCATGGGGATTACTGTCCAGCCAGGTGATATGTTCATGAACAGGGGGTGTGATTGGCTTGTTGGAATATGCCTGTGGGAGGGTCATCGGGATGTAAGAGAGGTTGAGTTTCTTCAGTCCAGAGGGTTGTTGTGGTGCCTGTTCTTCCCATGCCTGACGCAAGTGCAAGAGGATGGCCTCGTGTTGCCCTCTGAGATCCAGCGATGTGAGTTGAAGACCGGGGCATGCCTTGCTGAACAGTTCGCCACATGCCCTGTCATGGGGGCATAGCTGGCGTCTATCTGAATGTGTCCAGCTATAAGTTCTGCGCCGGGTATCAACGTGAACCCTGAAGGACAGATGTGTCAGGCGTTGAAACCAGGGTGATTCGAGCATATGTGCAAGGCGTGTCAGCGAACGTTCGTCATCGTCCTGAGACCATGGGGAGTCATCCAGCGCGCGTGTACACAGGTGGAGGGTACGAAGAGCCGGGGCCCAGTCCGTTTCACTGAGCCTGTCCAGGCAGGCTCCGGTCAGAGGAGCCTCCTCAAGATCAAGCTCCTCAAGCCGGGTCATACAGGATGAGTCGGCGAGCAAGACGAGAGCGCCTTTCTCCACACCATGGTCCCCGAGTTTGAAGGACACCAGGTTGTTGAGCCCTGGCGTATGGAGAAGCTGCTCAAATGTGTCATGTGAGATGTTACAACGTGACAGGGACAGGCGTGTGACCGTGGTGAGGTGCTGTTCAAAAATCTCGATCCATTGCTCCCCGGAGAGTTTTTGATGGTGGAGTTTCAGGGTGTGACACGAGGAAGGGAACAGTCCTCGTGAGAAAAATGTATGGAGACGGTCCGAGGTGTAGGTGACGTTCAGGCTTTGCATGTGAAGAAAGAGGTTCCCCTCAAGCGCACGGAGGGGCAGTTTGGACCTGTAGGTCACGGTATATTCCATGGGCGAGCCGGGGAAGAGCTCGTCGAGTAGCCTCGCATCCTCGAAGCAGCTACACTCGGGAAGGGTACGTAACAACACATGCTCGAAGCTCTGAAGGTAAGGTACCCAGATGGTGTGAAACTCGGCGGCGCAGGTCTTCTTGGTGCTGGTCAGGAGCGGCCATAACGAGGAGAGCGTGACCCCTGGTGTGGCGAGCATGCTTCTGAGCTGTCCAAAATCAGCTTTATGACTCATATCGAGATTCCAGGAGGTCTCCATGATGGGTGGCATGGAGAAGGAAAAAATTGAGACTGTTGAGCTGAGATGCGTATCTCCTCAACAGGTCGATCGGGGTACACTCTTGTGATGGAGCATGGACATCGAGACGTTTGAGCGTCTGGACATTTGAATGTTCAAATGTCCAGACGCTCAAACGTCTCGATGTCTGAAGTTCAGACAGTTAATTATTCTGCTGAGATAACCAGGAGTTCAGAGCATCGCTGACGGTCTGACTCATCTCGACATCATTCATCGCACAGTGGACCTTGAGCTTCTTGTAGGTCTCTTCCTCGAAGTAGATCGTGGTGCGCCTCCTTGAGGCTTTTGATGATCCGGTGTCCGCGGTGGTGGGCACTGGTGGCGCCTCCGTGCTGGACGTCTGGACGTCTGGACGTCGAAGCGTCTGGATGTTTGAATGTTCAGATGTTTCGGTGTCCATGACAGGTTCCACGGTCTCGCCTGCAATAAAGGCATCCCGCGCGGATGTCTGTCGGGGTTTTCTGATCTGGAGAGAAGGTTTGTTCTGTGTACGACTCATGATGCCACCTGGAGAGTTGTCTTGATGTAAAGGGTCTCGATTTCTTCGACAAGGGCCTTGATCTCGCGTGCCGCCGAGCCCGAGGGTTTGTAACGCACGACACCGAGCCCTGCGTTGGGAGACTCCTGAAAGGCCACACGATAGCCCAGGGTGGTGGTGAAGCTCGGGAATTCGAGTGATTTGAACATCTCCTCGGCCTGATCTCCGATCACGGTGTTGGAGACCTTGCGTGTAATCAGCACGCTCGCCTTGAGAGAGGGGTCAAGCATGCGGGCGCGTCGGATAAGCTCGAAGGTCTCGGCCATGCTCCAGATGTCAGTGGCGCCAGGTCCACAGGGGAGGATCGTCAGATCGGCGATCATGATGGCGGCGCGCTGGATGGTGTTCTCTCCAGGAGGGCAGTCGATGATGACGCGGTCGTAGGCAGCGGCGAGCTGCTCGATGTCATGATGAAATCCCTTACTCATCGAGACGACCGTGGGACCACGCTCGTCGTGCTCCTCCATGACATCGCGCCATGTCTGTGCGGTGCCCTGTGGATCGGTGTCCACGAGCAGAACCTTTAACCCCTGTGCATGCCACGCGTCGGCGAGGTTGAGCGCGGTGGTGGTCTTCCCACTGCCTCCCTTTTGACCTGCCAGGGCAACAATAAAGCTTTTTGATAATGTGTCAGGCATTCCTGTCCTCATGTGATTGGTTCACGAATGAAAAATCGCCCGCTCATCCTGAGCCGGGTCACGTTGAATGCGTCTGTCATGAAATCAGTCAGCGCATCCTCTGCGCACAATAACAGCCCCATCGAATGTTGACCAGAGACGTTTGAACGTTCAGGGGTCCAGACATTCAAACATCTGGACTCCTGAACGTTCAAACGTCTGGACGTCCAGACGTTTGAATATGGGTTAAAAGGAACAACAGTCATGTTTGTCAGTAACCTACAGACCTTTCAGGAGCGTTTTGAATGGTCTGAGAAATAAAACGGAGATGAGTCACCAGGAGCTCTGGCAAGGCGACGAGCTGCATGTTGGACCAGACCCAGAAGGTCAAATTGAACCGCATGTCACGTTGTTTGGTTTACAACCGTTGGACTGACAGAGATCATTATCCTCCAGTGCGCCTTGTTGATTCACTTCATCGATGTCCATGGCTCTCCAAGAGCACGCCCATGTGTTACGGATGTGCTCAGCCAAGTGTGATTGTGTCACTTTACGAAGTCTGGATAGCCTCAATATTCTCCAAATCAGGTACCATACACTCTGGGTATGTTGTTACGTGCTCATTGATATGGACCCTTGCCTTCGACCTGTTCTGCTGCAGCAAGACGGGTTAGAAGAAACCAGGGATTGGGAGTCGAGTTCACCCCAGGTGTATGGTTCTGTTTTCAACAAGATATAAATGACTGAAATCACTCTTTCAGGACATGGCACACGGATGTACACTGCAAAGCCCTGACAACTTTGTGACAGTGTACATCCGTGTGCTCATGACGTGAGCACAGCAACAGGATGTCATGTCTTCGATGTAAGTTCCGTATGTTACGGATAAGTTTCTGATAATGAAGGTCAAATGAACAGTCAATACAACCCGGGCTCCGGATTTTTTCGACCCCGCGCACGTCTCGTATCACTTCTTGGAGAACAGTTAATCAGAGACTCTGCCGTGGGTTTGATCGAACTGGTCAAGAATTCACACGATGCTGATGCATCGAATGTGGAGCTCTCCATTGAACAGCTCCAAGATCCATCCGGCACCACCATTCGTCTCAAGGATGATGGTCTTGGAATGTCACCAGATGAGGTGATCGAAAACTGGTTGAGCCCGGCCACGGGGAACAAGGAAATAAAGAAAAACAGGGGCGAGCGAACACCGCGTGGACGCCAGCTTTCGGGTGAAAAGGGTGTGGGACGGTTTGCAGTACAGAGACTTGGTAAACAGGTCTCCTTGATCACGAGACAGGCAGGTCATCGTGAGGTCGAGGTACACATCAACTGGGAGGACTTCGAGGATCAGGAGCTCTATCTCGACGAGGTGGAGGTGGATCTCAAAGTGAACGCACGTGCCAGGATGTTCAAACATGATTCGACGGGGACCTGTCTTGTCATGAAGGGAGCCCGGGCTCCCTGGACAGGCCATGAACTTCGCAAGGTACAGCGTGCATTGCGAAGGTTGCAGAACCCACTGGCCAGAATCAATGACTTCCAGATCACGTTCTCCTGTCCCGAGCGGCCCGAATACGAGGATATCGACCCCTCCAGCATTCTGGACAGGGCTCATTACATGTTTCATGGCACTACAAATGAAAGGGGTGTCATGGAATGGACCTATACCTGTGACCTTCCTGGCATGGATACACGTGAGAACACGGGGACGGACTGTCTCACGGATCTTGTGGCCAGAGAGCTGAAATCAAAAACACCATCATGTGGTGCGTTCGAGGTGGTGTTTCATGTCTGGGATCGAAGTCGTGACATGATGCGGGCCATCGATCTCACGGATACCGAGCTGGATTCTTACTGTGGTGTGAGCCTTTACAGGGATGATTTCCGGGTATTTCCTTATGGTGAGACGGGCGATGACTGGCTGGGTCTGGATGCTCGACGTATCAACGTCCCCTCCCGGAGAGTGGGAAACCGTAACATCGTGGGCCTTGTACACATTACACACGAGAAAAACCGTCGACTGAGAGACAAGACCAACAGGGAAGGATTGCAGGAAAACAGGGCCTTTGAACATCTGAAGGCGATGGTGCGTGGTGCGCTCATGGTCTTCGAGGTCGAACGCCTGCGAGATCGTGAGAACACACGTGCACAGTCACGTCCAGACAGGGCCTTATCCACCACCATGGCCGTGCCTGATGACTTGCACAACATGCAAGTCACGCCGCCCCTGCTGACCGTGAAAAAAGAAGGTGTACAACAGAGCGCCACGAGTCATCACGAGGATGAACATGACTTTGCGCGTGCGTCCCGTGCCATCCTCTCGACACGATTGCTACATCAACAGCAGGACAGCCTCGAGAATGAGCTTCATCATCTTGCCGCCACGGGGCTCCGGCTTGATAACCTTGGCCACCAGTTTTCCCGTCATGTACAACACACCAGAAAACTTGCGAGTGACCTCAGAAGCTCGCTTGATGAAAGACAAAAACGTCAGTTCGAACAGCTCATGACATCCATTCAGATCATGCAAAACGGGATGCGCGACCTGGTGCCAGATGGACTCGTGTGTCAGCGAGAGAGTCGCTCCTCATTCGGACTGCTCGAGGTGGTTCAGGATGCTCTTGACCTTCATGCCTCCATGTTTGCCACGGGCAAGCGCCAGATGTACCTCCATGTGCCCGAATCCGTGACTCTGGAGGGTGTACAGCGAAGTCGTATCGAGCAGGTGATCGAGCAGGTGATTCACAATGCACTCACATGGTGCGATCGTACCACATCCATGGAGCAACCCGTGGTTCATGTGGTCTACAGCGATGATACGGCAAGTCTTCTCGTCGGGGATTCCGGACCAGGAGTAACGCCTGCTGACAGGGAGCGGATCTTTGATCCCTACTTCTCCAGACAGCCGGATGCACATGGTCTCGGTCTCTATCTCGCACGACACATGTTCGAGGAACAGGGAGGTTCCATCCAGCTACTTCATCCACAGGAACCCCTTGCGATGGATCTTCCGGGAGCAACCTTCGCGCTCGGTTTTCGTCACATGATACGCGAGGAGAAACAGTCATGAGCCTTCACTGTATGGACCTTTTTTGTGGTGCAGGTGGCATGTCACTCGGGCTGCGACGTTCGGGATTCGAGCTTGCCGGAGGATTCGAGTGGAATGACACGGCGGGCAAGACCTACCAGAACAACCTTGCCATGAATTCCGCAGGAAAGGTTGCCGGTTTTGGCAAGGAACAGGGCGATATTTCAGCGCTCGATTTCGGTCTTATTCAGGAGCAGCTCTCCACACAGGGTATTCATCGTCTTGATCTTCTCGCCGGAGGCCCTCCCTGTCAGGGCTTCTCCGTGGCAGGGAGAGGAAAGGTGGCCAGCCTTGATGATGACGATCGTGCCTTTGCCACGGATTCTCGTAACGACATGGTCCATCACTTCTGCCGCGCAGTGGAAACGTTGAGGCCCAGAGCCGTGTTGATGGAAAACGTCACGGGTATGCTCAATCTTGACGGGTTCAACCATGCTGATGTGGTGTGCCAGCGTCTCATGGATGCGGGCTACAGTGTCAGGCTCACCGTGCTCAATGCCGCATGGTATGGAGTCCCCCAGAACAGAGAGCGCCTGTTTATCATGGCACTTGCTCCGGGTGAGTCCGTGGCTGGATCGCACTGGTTCCCTTCACCTGTTCACGAGGGGCGTTCATGGACAAGTTCCATCGGTCGACAGATGCTGGAACAGGCGCACTTCACA
>CATLTV010000270.1 GCA_950059285.1 uncultured Pseudomonadota bacterium
ACTATACATGAGAGCCAACTTGGCAACATTCTCATTGAAGCCGTCGGCGGACGTGGCGGCAAGGGCGCATATGGTGGTCCTGGCGGCGACGGCGCACGTGGCTCAAAAGGCGCCGACGCCACACGATACTCCTCGGGTGGAAACGGAGGGCGTGGCGGTGATGGCGGCGATGGCGGACTGGGTACATCTGGCGCACGCGGTGGACAGGGCGGACACTGCACAGTCGCTCTTGAAGAAAGCAACATGTTTGCACTCATGGCCATTGAACGCAGCGAACGCACCGCCTCACTTGTCCATGGGGGCGCTGGCGGACATCGAGGACAGCATGGCCCTGGTGGCGTAGGCGGTCCAGGTGGTCCTGGTGGCTCAAGCTACTCGTGGACTGAAACCGAATACTACACTGATAACGAAGGCAACCAACAATCTCGCACAACCTACCACAGCAACCCTGGCGGTAGCTCTGGACCTCGCGGCTCAAACGGCTGGACACCCACCGCACCACTCCATCACGGCGATGCTGGCAACGATGGCGTGTTCAAATTTGTCGTCAAAAAACCAGATGGCACCTCCCTCATATACCGTGATCGCTACGACCTTGAAGTCTCCTCCTTTTCCATTCAGGAAGACCCCCGCGAAGATCTGGATGGCATCATGGAATTTGGTGAAATCATCCACATCACCAACCTCACACTGAAAAATATTGGCGGCATGCCCACGCCTCCTCACCAACGCGTTCGCGTCATCATCAAGCCAAGCACCTGGATTCGCCCCCTCGATATGGAACTCTTCCTCGATCACAGCATCCAGCCCGATGAGGAATACACCATCCCAGGTACGCTCGCCTTTCAAATCCCCCTCCCCACCATTCAAGGCCCTGGCGAACCGTTCATCGCCAGAGATACTGTTGAACCTATCATGATTCAACTTGGTCCAGAGCCGCCCTACACCCTCGCTCGCGACGCCCCGTTCCAGAGGATCTACCAAAACTCCACCTTCACACTTCCTCTCGTTGCTCAGTTCCCCATCGAAAACCGCCAGGGTATCATCGGGCTACGCTCCCTTGCACCTGGCGAAACCACAAGCCTGTTTATCGATATCGCCAACATCTCCAACAGCGATATCGGCATTCACGCACCTCGTGAACGTCGCGTTGGCATTCAAATCGAGCTTGCACAAAGCGAAGGCACCACGCTTGACGACTTCATCTTCCAGACACCCACAGGTGACACCATTGACCTCTCATCACAGCCAGATGAGTTCAATGGCTACTTTGGTGAAATCCCCATCATCAAAACACACGCATCCGCACACGCCGAATTCAACTTTGGCTTTACCAAATCAGCGCCACCCTACAGCTCCGTCACGCTAAGAGCATCCATCTGGATTGAAGAGTTTCATAACAAGGGCGCATGGCGCCTTGTCCAACAACGTGTCGCTACATTCCGCGCCGAACCCGCTTATCGCTACACCCCTGGCGCAAATATCTTGCTCGTCACCAATAACAACACATCCCGCCAGGCATTCCTCGCCTGGAGCACACTTCTCCACGACCACCTTGAACTTCCCTTTGACCACTGGAGCCTCGCCCGATACGGCCACTTCGACCAGGGCCTCGACCTTGATGATGGCACAAATCTACGCGTTCAAATGGAGGATCGTGTCGCCCTCATCCTGAACAACAAGTTCCAACCTCGCGGAAAAGAAAAAGAATCCGACCTCCCCACGGACTATATCAAGGGGGCAGATGTGCGCTACGGCGCCACCTCCAACAACACGCACTTCCTCATGATTGGCAGTCCCGAGTTTCAGGCCAAACAACTCCTTGAACCCTCCTCTGACTTCCGACGTCATGGTGATAACTTCCCTGACATTAAACGGTTCATCCTCAAGGAAGAGAAGTCTGTTGGCACATTTGAAGAGGAAACCTTCAAGGACGACATCACCATGACCTGGGATGATGTCCAGATGCATGACTGGACACTCTTCACCCGACCTGATCGCGAAAAACGCAAGGTCATGATGCGTAAACAGTCCACCAAACTTATGAAAAAACTCAGCGCCATGCACCCACACCGACGTTATGTCATTGTGGAACATAACAACGATGGCGCCGAGCGTGATGGCCGAAGTTGGCTTGTCTTCCCACGCTGGAATCTTGGCAAGGTCGAAGTCAGGCGCTCTCTCAACATTGACACAACATCCACCATTGTCTTCCATGTCGATGACCACAGGCTCAACGATCCCAAGTTCATCCTGAGCCCACAAACGCGCTATGCCATCCTCCTTGCCCTCCCCTTTGAACTCAAGCTCTCGAGGCTAAATGTACTCCTCCAATCAAGCCAGCCTTACGAGGGAGATATCGAACTGACAGGGCTCGCGCTCATCCGCGCCATCATGACAGATCTGAGCGAAGAACAGGCCGCCCTGATGCTCGGTTCGGGCTCCCTTGACGATGAAAAACTCAAGCAAAAACTCGCTAATTTAGGCCGACTTACCCGTGAACCACTCCATACACACCTCTCGTTTGGTGACGAAAAATGGGAGCTACTCTTTGAACTCTGCGCCAGCCTCGACGCCATCGCCAACACCACCCCTTGGTGGAAGCTCTGGGGAAGACAACGCAAGCTCAACCGCTACGTTCAAAAGACCATTGAAACCTGGAAATCCATGCTCTTTAACGCATACGCACTTGATCCCGACAATGATGTCGCCATGGATGGAGACTCCGCCAAGCAAATCTACGCGCAACGCACCGACGCCCTGCTTGAATCCTTCAAAGAGAAGCAAAAAGATCTCAAGGAAAGCATGGGTTTACGCGTTGACCTTGCCACAGTTGCTCGTGACCACTTTGAACACCCCACATTCATGGAATCCAAAATCCAGCGTGATATTGATGTCTGGAAAGATACCGCACAACGCATCTGGAGCGTTGAAGACCTTCAACACGCCGCCGCCAGAGAAGCTGCTCGTAACGCAAAACAGGAAGAACTCCAGCGCATCAACGCCCAGATCAGAAGCTCTCTCCTCGTCGAATCTACCGAGGACCTCTCCTTCTCCTCCAAGCAAGATCAACAAGAAGGCACCACGCTGGACTTTGAGGAAGCACAACAAGACCAACAAGAAACCCCTGCTGTTCCTGAACTATCCCTCGACTTCGGCAGCATGGAAGAGGTCGTACAACAGGTCCTGAAGAAGAAGAATTAATCATCAGGCCACAGGCTAGCCTGTGGCCTGATGATTAATTCTTCTGTAATCTCCCCAACATCAAAATATCACCCAGATATCCACCCACCTCATCTTGTGTGAATCGTTTCTTGATCCTCACCATTGGCTCACCAATGTCCTGGTAAAACCCCGACACCCTCCAGCGCTGTGCTCGGGTTGCATCTCCAAGCAAGAGTATGCGCTTGCCATTAAACTCAGGTATATCAGCAGGATAGCCCTTGTCATTTAAAACTCGGGCGGGATCATCCTCTGATTCAGGCAACTGGCCATCACCCTGCAATGCCGCCCAGTTCCACATCGCAAGCGAACTCTCAATCATGACCAGATCACCAGGATCGCTTGCATCATCAAGCGCATAACGCCTCCAACGCACAACCTCCGAGCTCTCCATATCACGCGAGAACACCTCAAGTAACAGCTCGTGCAACTTGTCCGTGGTCGTAATGTTATCCACATACAGCAAGAACCCTGTCATTGAGGGCACATGAATGACCACAATGTCTTGCTCAAACAAGGCCCCTGCAATCTCTTCGATTGGCTCAAGCACGCTAAAATAAAAGGCAAGCTTGGACAACATGTCCACAAAGATCATATCCGCGAGCAAGCGACGCAATAACTCTCGATTGCCCACGATACCGAGCACCAACGACGTAAAACTCTCCAAAAGAATACGTGGTGAACACGGGACAGCCTCAAGCATCTCAAAGGTGCGGAGCGCTTCTTCCTCCTCGTCGACGCGCGAACGATCAAGCAACGCAGGTAGAAACTCCTGCAAAGGCAGCGCAAGCCCTCTGACATGATCATAAATCAAATCGCTTGCGGCATCGCACTCCACCCCCTGATAAAGAAAGCTCGCCAAAAATCGACACAGCTCACCACGCTGCTCCACGCTCACATACTCTTCTTTTGCAAGCGTAGTCACTGCGGTTAGCAAGCCCTCAACCTCACGGCGAGACACCTCAAGCAACAACCCTGCCAGCTCGTGAAGCGAAGCGATCAGATAATCTCCATCTGCGCCATCTTTTAAGGCGTTTTCTACCGAATCAATCGCCCTGGGATTCGCCTCAATATTGTACTCATGCGATACACCTTCTTCTCGCAGCAGTTGAAACGATTCACCTGCCCAGAGCGACTTCAACCCCTCGGGCCAGCTCCTTGACCCAAACACCACAGCAAAATCACTGATCTTTGGGTCAATCACCAGTGGCAACACACGTCGCCGAATAAAACCTTGTGGCAAGCTTGCACGCTCCACACACAGCGACACACAAAAGATCGTCAAACCTTCTGTAATCTCATGAGGAACCTCAACAATTTGATTCACACCCTCGCCGTAAATGACTTGCTGCAAGAACTCATACACAGCCCCCTCGCTCATAAACTCTTCAACGTCGTCCCCAAGCATGAGCAGATGTCTGATCCTGTCCGAAACCGCAATCACCTCGGTCAACTCCACACCAGGATCCGTACAATACATTACACGCCCCCAGTGCTGGCTTTGCTGGTCATCATCACCAAACGCCTCTACATCGGCGTCTACAATCACCCCCCATACTACATAGCCTGAAGCCTCCAGAACCTCACGTAGCCTGTGCACGTTATCGTCAGGGGTCATCGGCGCATACAATGACGCCTTGAAACTCCTCCACAACCTGGGAGAACTCAAGCGCCCCTGCCCCGACCGAAGCTGGCTCTGACAACTCTTTAAGATTCTGGATGCGTCCTCCAGAAATAACCGTGGCATTGGACTCAGTGTGCGCTTCAAAACGATGATATCTCCAAAATGTGACTTGAAATGGTGTGTCAAAATTCTCAAACAAATTTTACCACACCACCCTGTATCACACCACACATCACACAGTCCTCAAATCTCTCCTCAAAAAGGCGTCAAACACCAACATCACCAGCGCACCCATCGCGAGCCATAACCACAACACATGCTCTCGATAGCGCTCGCCAAAACTCCCCTCCCCTTTGGGCCATACAAACTCCCCCGAAAGTACCTGTCCACCACCACGCTCCGCCATGTGTGCCAACAAAGTAGCGTCAGGTGTGGCATATTTAAGCTCCTCTGCAAGTGGTGTGGTAAACGACTGTGTTAACAACGCATTTCCTTCATTATCCAACACACCAAACTCATACGCATGACCAGCCAACACATCAGGACGGACTTCAAAATGCCCAGGCTCCACAACCATCACCTCGACATCACGCCAGTCTTGCATCCCTGCTTCTCGCAGCATTCCCCTCAAGTGCTGCGCATCCTGACTCCTGTTTAAGCCCGTCCTTCGCACCACATCCAACACAACCTCACCCTCACGAACCTCGACCTGTACACCTGTCCCCTGCCCCTCACTTCTCTTTAACGACCACCTCGCAAGCTGCGTCCAGAACGTCGAATAACCTTCCCAATCCAACCAGTTGCCAGACCACCTTGGCCCCGCATCCGTCGCCATCGCAGTCACCTGGCCCAATCCATACTGCCAGGTCACCATCATTGGGTGTTCTTCAGGACCCACCATCACAACCTCGGCCGTGGGCTTCGCCTCAAGCTTCACATAACCTCTCAACTTGGGCGCTTTTTTTAACTCAACCCCCTTCAATGACACATGCTTCTTACGTGCTGCGGGCCTGAAGTTCTTCTCCTTTAACCTGAGCTGCAAGAGTTGTGTGGTCTCCTCGACAAACAACGACTCCAGCCTGCGCGCATTGGTTGAGATATGAAACCTCCCCTTACCGTGGCGTGCAAGATTCGATAAAAACGGCGAGTCCACATCAAACTTGCTCCCCACACCAATCACAGACACAGTGATGCCATCCTTGACCATGTTCTGCGCAAGCTCATATGAGTTTGGCCCAAGCCCCCAGCCAATCATGATCCCCTGTACCTGCTCCTCTGCGTCCATCGCATCACTAAACAGGATCACGTGCTTTAATGGTGTGTCCACTTTCTTCAAAGCATCCCACGCCTCCACCAACGCGGTGTAACAGAAAATACCACCACCATCGGCGTAAATCGCACGCACCTGACGTGTCATCTTTGATGTCACTCTCGCAGGCTGAACGGGCACATTCCAGTGCACACGCTCATCCACGCTCATGACCCCGATGTTGTCATATGGCCTCAACAACTTCATCGCCGCTACAGCACCACGGTTTGTCAGATCCATCTTGGTCACACCACCCACCATCTGACCCATCGAGCCCGAACGATCCAGAATAATCACCATGGTCACAGGTTGGTGTATCTCCGAATCTTCTGGCTCCAGCTCCACAGGGAGCACCTTTCGCAGCTCAGAACCTCCGTAATTCCCGAGGTCATAGGCAAGGTTACCGCCAAGCACAACAAGACCACCGCCCTGACTGATGTAGCTTCGTAAATCCGAGATAAAACGATCAGGCATCGGCACAATGCCTGCTGGCAATACCTTCATGCGTGCTGGCACGTTGCCCAACACCACCAGATCAACGTTCTCCAATGATGGCGCATCATCGCGATAAAGCTCCTCGGTCAACATCACCACAGGGTTTAAACCTTCTGCCTTGAGCACTCTCGCAAGTGGCTCGACCTCGGCCATTTTGCTTGTCACAATCAGAATATTTGCAGCCTCTCTCACCACAAGTGATGTTGTCTTGCTCTCTGTACTGACATCCTTGCTCCCCTCAAGGTACACCTTCACCTCATGCTTCCCAGGTTTGATATCCGCCTTGAGAGAATGCTTTAGCATCACCTCATTGACCTCATCTCGCCTGAGCACGACCTCCTGCTCAATCGCAACCTCTCCATCCACTTCCATCACAAGCTTTGCAGACCGTTCCTCTGCGCCACCCCAAAACTTCATGCTCGCCTCGATGGACTCTCCTGCAAGAACCTCCTTCGGTGACACATCCAGCTCACTGAACACCACGCCTGAACGCGATGCAGCAAGCTCCACCACATCCACGCTCACCCCCTTGTGACGTGCAATCGCCAACACACCGTCCACCTTGCCACGCGTCAATTGACCATCGCTTATCACTACAATGCGACCCTTGCTCCCCTCCCTTAGTAAGCCAAGCGCTGTGGACACACCCTCTTCAAGATCTGTCCCACGTGCCATATGAACCGCGTCCTCATCACGTAAACGTGCAGGCAGCTCCCATGACTTTGAGGGATACGCCACCACCTGCGCATCATCATCAAAGGTCACAAGCCCCGAAGACACCTCATCGGGGAGAGCGTCCTTCCAACGAGCAATCTTGCTCAACGACTCCTGAAGTGCGCTATTATCCACGCTCTCCGAGATATCGACCACGAAGATCACTTCAGACGCTGGCTCGGAAATCTCAAGCACAGGTGATGCCATCGCCAGAATCAATCCTGCCAACACCATCAGGCGAGCGAGCATCGCACCGCGACCAACCCAGCTGCGCCATAATCCACGCCACATGTCCAGCGCGACCACAATCGCCAGTCCACTCAACGCCCATAACCACTCAGGAGACTGAAACCACAACCTGATCGTATCCATCCAATCCGTCATCGTTCATCCTCCTTCTCGGAAAGCCGTTGCCTCAAGCCACTGGCTGACTTTTTACTCCCCCCACGACCACCAAACCAGAACCACAGCCCCTCAAGACACATCGCTGCACATGCCAGCATCAACAGCACCTTGATAAGCTTTGCGCCGCGATCTTTTTCAGAAAATGCATCTCTGTCAAATCGTACAACCTCCTCACTCATTGAGGATGACGCCATCTCAAACTCATCAAATTCATCAATCTTTACGATAACATACTCACCATCACGAGCACCACCACCCAATCGCCATACGCCAGATGCTCGCGCAATGCCTGTTGTGCTGACACTGAGCGGTCCCCATACACTCTCAATGTCCTCAAGGCGTTCATACGCTCCCACAGAGGCAAAGGAGTCTCCTGGCTCCAACACATGTGCACGCTTAACCTCCAGCTTGCTGGCCAGCAGCTCCACCATGTTCGCGACCATGTTGACAAACCCC
>CATLTV010000271.1 GCA_950059285.1 uncultured Pseudomonadota bacterium
GGCGGCCTGTTGCGAAAGCAACAGGCCGCCCCTTTCTATGGCCAGAACATCAAAAAGAAAACGTTATGAACCTCTCATCATTTGTTTGAGATGACCAAAGTGCAAGGCCAGCGTCAACACAAGACCCACAGCAAAGAGAGGTAGCAAGTTTGCCACAATGGTATCGGAATCCACTGCGATCACAGCAAAGAGACCCGTTAAACCAAAGCCCAGTACAGCAGCGATGACAAATCGAAGACCTGCATTGCTGCGCTTCGCAAGAGGTTGCATTGATGCAGACAAACCGCCCTCATGATCATGATCGCGATGAATTGCAGAGATAGGCTCTGACAATCCACGACCTGGCTTGGGAGCACGCTCGTTTCTTGGCTTGTAGGACTCACGCTCCTCACGGCTTGCCACATCAGACACCGTGATGCTGCTACCACCATCACCATAGCTCTGATCCTCGGAGGGCTCTTCACGCTCCTCTCTGCGCTCCATATCCGAGGCACGCGCCACACCCCTTGAACTTGGGCGCGATGGCTCTTGCTGCCTGGGCGTATCCGAGGACTGATTTTTCAAAATCTCGCGGTGCATGACCATCAGACCCTCATCCGAGTTTTCCGCATCAAAATCATAGGCAACATCGCCTACTTCCTCGACAAACTTGGGCTCAGTGAGCCTGTTTTCTCGAGCCATTTTGGCGTTGTAACTCTCCTCTGCTTTCGCAAATACAGCAGGCGCCACGTGCGACACACCAGCCATCGCATCGGTGAGTTCCTGCACATTAAGAGGAGGATTGTAACAGTACGCAACCTTCTTCATCGCACGGTATCGCGCGGTAAATTCACCAAGTGAGGCGCGTTCTTTGGCATCAAGCAGGGTGGCCACATCCTTACCTCTGAACAGTGACGCAGCGACATCAGAGCGCTCCCATACATCAGAGCTAAACCCTCGCGAAGCGGCGTCCTTGACACGGCCATAGAAGCCTTCCGCAGCCACAACGCCCATCTCGTTATCAAGCCACATCAGACTTCCAAGGAAGCGACCATCGGGCACAGACCAGCTCCCAAGAGCACCAAGGCGCTCATGCCCAAGCTCATCAGGAAGCAAGGTGCCATGCACAAACAAGCGCCTTGAATCGGGCGAGAACCCCACATCAAATAACTTCACATGATCACGATCGGTAGCGCGCTTGTTGTCTTTTAATGAGAGCACCTCACCTTTCTCCAGGTCAATCAAGGCAAATCCGCCTGAAGCACATCCCACAAACAACCACTGTTGATCAGGAGAAAACCTCAGCATATGAGCACGTTGCTTTGTCACATAACCAGGTAAATTCACCACGCGCTCATCATGATTCCAGACCACACCATCCTTGAAGGACTGATAGTGACCATAGATGAGATTGGAGCCTTGAATCATCGCCAGCATTGTCCCATCAGGACTAAACGCCATCGCCTGTGTAGATGCGTCAAATGTGTGTTGTGCACCATCGATGATGGTGATGCCCTCTGCGCCCCCTGCACAAATCACCTTACTATCTGGTGAGAATGTAAGAGAAAACTGTCCGTCCACTTCCCACTTATCGACTAGCGATCCTGTGCTCCACATATAGAGGTTCACCTGATCATCATCCGAGATGGCGACCGTGTTGCCATCAGGACTGAACGTCAATTGTGAGTTACCAGGCCACATGCCATCGACCACGATCTTGTGCTTTTTCCACAAGCTGACGTTGACCTCATAAAGCAAGAGCTCTTCAAAACCAGTCAGGATCGCGATCCGCTGACCATCACGGCTCACGGCAATACGACGAGCAACCTCTGAAAACTCTACATCCCCACGCATTTGCAAGGAGTCCGAGTCTAACACATACGCATCATGATGGTGCGCCACCACCATGGTCACACCATCCGCAGCCACACCAAATGCATGCACGCGCTCATATTCAGGGCGAAACTCAAAACGCCAGGGATTAAGGTCAGGATGCTCTGTGTAAAGTTCGGAGACGTTCTGCACAAGACCACCAAGCGCCCTGTCACGTCGCTCACGATCGTCACCTTTGACGACGCGCTCACTCTCACCTGCGCTGCTATCGAGCTTAATATCAAAGTCCTCACGCGCAGCCTCGGGCTCGCTCACCTCGTCGATACGACCAGACATATTCAAGCGCGCTGCTTTCAAACGCTCCAGCGCAATACGCGCGCTCGCGAGACGATGCTGAGGATCTGGCTCGGTCATCTGAAAGAGCAACGCTCTCAACGCCTCGGGCGTATCGTAAGGGAGGATCTCCTTGAGCGCAGGACGCATACCATCAAGTGGGAACGTCTCGGGTTCGGTCTTGCTCACCACCGCGAGGAATGTCATCGCCAACGCATACAGGTCACTTGAAGGGAAGATCTTACCCACGAGCTGCTCCATGGGCGCATAATCCAACGTCCCCACTGCCAGACCACTGGCAAGCGTGGGCGCGGACAAAACAGCCTGACGAGCTGTGGCAAAGTCGACGATTTTGATCTTGTGCTGGTCTGAAATCAGGATATTGCCTGCATCCAAATCACCATGCACCAGCGGGGGTGTGTGCTCATGCATGTACACCAACGCCTCCAGAACCTGCTCAAACCAGTCCAGACATTTATCAAGATCGACAAAGCCCCTCCCTTCGCGCCAGTCGCGCAGCGAAGGTGTTGTCACATATGTTTGCACAAGACCAAGCAAGGTTTCATCTTCACCCTGCACCACCACGCTATCGATGTATGGCGCAATGTACGGATGATTCAGCCCACGAAGCCTCTCGCTTTCACGCTCAAACAGATCCAACACCTCCCAATCAGCCTTGCGATCAAGACGTACCATCTTCACGATCACATCATCCTTGTCGCTCACGCGTCGAGCCAGGAAAGTGTGACCAAATCGCCCCGAGACGAAGACCTCTTCCACCTCATAAGCATCTAGCTTTCCTTGTAAAACACTACCTACCAGGCTCATACAAAGCTCCCTACAAAAGATCGTCCAAAACAGCACACACGCATGGTGACAAGCGCCATGTCTACTCTGCTACACAAAAACAGAAATTCACAAGTTGCGACATCTTACAAAGATGTTGCACTCCATGTCGAGCACCAAAGCATCAATGGCTTGTTGCAATGGCATGGTTTGATCTATGCTAACCTCCCTGAGAATTACTCCTCTCCCACAACCTTCATGACCCTGGATCTGACACGCCATGATCACAGCATCACACACTCGCCTCCACACAGTCCTCTCGTCGGGAGTCTTCCTCTCACTCGCTTTGACCGCTTGCAAGAGCGACAAAAGCCAACAAAAAGATGTCGACCTCTTCGCGGCGCAAGACAACACCGCCATGCTTGAAGAACCTGTAGAGCGCCGCGTCACCAAGGCAGGTGCCCCCACGGAAGACGATGCCTTCTTTATCCCCGCCGCCGACACCACCATGGCGTTCACCATTGATGATGACTTTCAGGACTGGTCTGAACACAAACAAAAGAGCTTTGACTCAAAAAGTAACATTGTAGAAGGACGCAAGCACTGGAAAGGCAAGCGTGACACCTCTCTTGATCTTCGCGCCTACGCCGACACAAACTACATCTATTTCCAGTTTGATATCTCGGATGACAAGGTCCTCTCGGATGGTCAAGACGCGCTTGTGATCAACATGCGCGACCCAAAGCTTGCTGAAATGATGGAGACCCTCCCCGAAGGCGTAAACATCCTTGATGACCTGGTTCGTGACATCAAAATCAAGCTTCGCCCCGATGGCACAGCATCCCTGCTCCACGCATCCACAGAGCTACCACAAGATAGCGTGACCTTCGCCACATCCACCTCCTCATCAGGCTGGGGCGGAGAGGTTGCAATCAGCGTGGAAGCCCTCCCCTTTGTTGCAAGTCTCCCCATGGAAGACATCGCATTTCGCATCGAAGTCCTGGACGGCGACAGCTCTCGCGAAGATGACTACCAGACCCGCCTGGAGATCCTCCCCTCACCCCAAGATTCTCCCCCTCGATTTATCCTGCTCTCACTGGATGCCTTTGGTGGCATCCTCCCACACATGGATACCCGAGGAGCATCCGCTCGCCCTGATGGCGTGGGATACTGGAGACGTGATGACGCACAGTGGACATACACTAGCCTTGAGAGAATTACGACAACCTGGCGCTACCTCCAGGACACAGCCATCTTCACCAAGGATCTCGACACACCTCTGACCTGCCCATCCAAGGACCAGACACCATCCATTCTTGAAGCCTACACCACCAAAAGCACACGCCACCGTGTAGGACTTATCCTCTGTGCAACACAGGCTGACAGCGATGGCACATGCTCTGAAGATGCACAAACACAGCTCCTGTGGGTTCACTTACATCGCAAGAGAGATGAGCAACTCTACAGCAAACGCAGCGAGTTGGAGGTCTTCGACAAACCCTTGAGCCAATGTCGAAGAAGCGCGCCAAAAGACAAAAAATTAGTCAAAAACTTCAGCATGTTACCCCTTGATTTTGTCAACGCAAACGTGTGGGCAGTGTCATGGAAAGAACAGCTCCTCTCACCTGGCGAGAGCTATGGTTACTTGCGTCACGCCACACGACTACTCAACGCCAAGCAAGGTTCATTCATGGGACCCGCTCAGACGCTCCTTGAGCGCACAGATGACGGCGACACACGCACAGAAACCATCAACATGAACTACTTCATTCATATTGATCGTGATGACCACTACGACATCTGTGAGATTGGAAGGATTAAAGAACAGTCATGCGAAGACTTTCAGCAGGGATGCAAAACCAATCCCCATGGCGAGGGTATTCGTCGTTACTTCCAGCTCTGGGTGGATGACAATAACGCCTTTGAAAAACAGCTCATTCGCAACCACAAGAATTGCCCGAGCGAGATTAGCCTAAGCAACACGCCTGGTTATTTGCTCTTCCACACAGGTTCGCGTGTGGGCTTGCTTCCCTCCATTCTGAACAAAGATGACTGAGAAAAGAAGAGCGCCGTTCGTTTCCGAACGGCGCTCTTCTTTTCTCAGTCATTTTGCCATGTATTTCTTTGCCAGCTCGGCATAATGCCGCGCACTCTCAAGGAAGTGCGCGCGTTCTTCTTCTGTGGTCTGCCGCCTGATCTTGCCTGGCATACCCACCACAAAGCTGTTCTCGGGCACCTGCATACCTGGTGGAATCAGTGCGCCTGCGGCAATCAGAGAGCCACGACCAATGTGAGCGCCATCAAGAATAATGGCTCCCATACCAATCAGACAGAGGTCCTCAACCACGCAGCCATGAAGGATCGCACGGTGCCCTACCGTCACGTCATCACCTACAATCGTAGGCGCGACCTCGGAGGAGACATGCAACATGCTCAAGTCCTGAATGTTGGTGCGTTCACCGATGCGAATGGGCATCACATCACCCCTGAGCACCGAGTTAAACCAGATGCTGGAGCCTTCGCCCATAATCACATCACCAATGACACGCGCGCCACTGGCGACAAAACAGGAACCGATCTGAGGAGAGATACCATCATAAGACAGGATCTCTCCTTGGTGTGAATTAGAAGTCATCGTCGTCATCATCAAAGAGTGCGCTGTACTGGTCAAGTTTGTCGGCAACCTCGGCTACAGAAGACTCTGTAGCAAGCTCACCTGCTGGAGCAGGAATCTCCTCGTCGGCGATATCAACCTCGGCAGCCTGAACACCAGCATCTTCTTGCATGGTCTCGTAGGATGGCGCTTCGTAGGAAGGAGCAGAGCCTTCAACGGTGTAGCTCTGGCTTGGAGCATCGTACTCAAGCAAGCTATCAGGACCATCCGCAGCGACCTCATCCATGCCAAGTTCACCATGGACAATTGGGTCACGAAGGAACAACACACCAGAGCGTTTATCCATGATATCAAGCACTTCTGGAGATGTATAAATCTCACGCAAGATCTCACGCACGCTCTGATAGCGGTCTTCAGTGTCATCCATGCACATCTTGTCGAAGATATCGTCAAGTTTACGAGGAATATCAGGGAAGAAGCTTGAGGGCATCGGAGAACGACGACCTGGAACCTTACCTGTCAGCATCTCGTAGAACATGATGCCAAGAGAGTAGATGTCACTCTGGACATTGGCGAGGTTGGGGTTGTGGAACTGTTCTGGGGAGAGGTAAGCGACTGTGCCCACACCCACATAGACCTGATTTCCACCTGAACCTGAAGCGCGCTCCACGACCTGAGTCATACCAAAGTCTGTCAACATGGCGTTGCCCGCAGGGTCAAGCACCACGTTTTCAGGCTTCAAACCACCGTGCACAATGTTTTGCTCATGCGCAGCGTTCAAGGCGTGAAGAATCTGCATGAAGTAGCTCATGGCCACGTTCAGGGGAGGTCTTCCCTCAATATCAATCAGACGCCTCAAGCTTCCCTTGGGAGCCCACTGCATCACGACATAGGGATAGTCTGTGTCGTAGACCACATCGTGAACACGAATGATGTTGGGGTGGTCAAGCGTGGCCTGTGTTTGCACAATCTCAACAAACCTGCGCACAATATCGTCGCGCTGAACATCTGCGAACACGTGGAAAATGTTGCGAATTTCCTTAATTGCAACAGGACGACCGAGGCGAGTTTGAACGCCCTTGTACACGGTCCCCACACCACCGCTGCCGACCTCTTCCTGGCGGTTATACAATCCCTCTGCGGCAGAGGTCGCGCTTGAAGAGTAGGAAGATCCTGAGTTGTAGGCGTCACTTGTCATCATATCCTCACGGTAAAAACGTTCTGAGCGTTCAGATGTCTCAGACGATGTTAAGTCATAAGAGGTGGAAGGTTCAGTAAATGTAGAGGGAGTCTCTGGCACAGTGAACTCTTCGGAAGGTTCACTCGCTGCATAACTGGCAGCCATGTCACCATGTGATGACACGTCCTCGTGATAATCAGATTGATAATTGGTATAAGATGCAGAGGGAACAGCCTCATCATTCTGAGTGCTGGGACCAACTTCCTCTGCGCTGGAGTCCTCGGAGACCATCTCCACAGCGGCGGTCAAGTCGAGCATTTCGATGTCTTCTGGACTGATCATCTCGGTAGCGTCACCGTCATCATACGCGTCACGCTCGGGATCAGTTTGATCATTTATCGCCACCGTAACGTACTCATCGAACGCGGCGCGCGCAGCAGGCTCCCACTCAAATGAGCGGTCCATCATATCGTGACCACCATCAAGCAAGTGAACCACATCCGTGATGCGGTCATAACTTACCCATTGTTGCGCTTCAAAAAATCGAATGTACTTGATCAGGTGCAATCGCGGAGACCATTCCAGACCTCCCTGAAGTTCACCATAAGATAAGCTCTCAAAGTCACTCAATTTGCTCATTAAACCTTCGATATCATCAAAGATCTCGTCGAAGGTTATGCCTGCATCATGCATGCTGATTGCTCTGTAAATAGTCTTGTCATTCCCTGTGTGAAGCACCTGTCGAGGAGAATTCCCATACCTCCTGGATGCGTGCCACTTTCGAACACTTCCTGGAAGGCTTCTCGTCGCTCGCTTCACACATATACTCCCCTACCATCAATACTCCAACGACCCCAATGACGCAACAAATACCACGCACCATATCCCCAAAGCCTCTCATCTTAACCCATGAGGCTCACGTGACTTCCCTCTCTCTTCACCCCCATACAAATCCCATGAAACTCTCTACAAGCAAAACAATCAATGCCCCTGCAGAACGCCTTTGGCACTTGCTAACTCACCTGAACTACTGGACTAAGTGGGGAACATCTATCGCCAAGGTGTCCGCCGATTCAGACACCATAAGCCTTGGCACATGCGGCTTGATTACGCCTCGTGTCCTCCCCATCGCCCTCCCCTTTCATGTACACATCTTTGAGCCTGATCACTACCACTGGGCATGGCAAGTTCAGGGCTTTGAGGCGACAAGTCACACAGTGACGCCACTTTCTGCCCACTCGTGCGAGGTCTCTTTTGCTGTACCACATCGCCACCTTGCTCCCTACCTGCTCATCTGCAAGAGAGCTCTCACTAACCTCGAACAGCTCGCGACCTCACCCGAAGTCATTCGATCTACACCGCCTTGAACTCGTAATCACCATGAAGATTCAACAACCTGTAGACCTTGCGCACAATGTGATACAGCGTTTGATCTCCATCAAAAGGCAAGTACATATCCTCATCTGATGGATAATCTCCTCC
>CATLTV010000272.1 GCA_950059285.1 uncultured Pseudomonadota bacterium
TCCCCTCATCCACACCTCAGTACGAGGATCATGACTCACAACAGCCCTCACACAAGAGCCTCGCCATTATCCCGCTGAAGAAAGCACAGGCTGCGTGTGACAATGAACACCTTGTGGAAGGATTCCTTGAAGAACTTGTAGGCGAACTCAGCATTGCGCCCAATATTCGCGTCCGTCCCACAGGTGTGGTCAAGAGCTTGCTTGAAGAGAACGATCTCACTGACCCCGTGAAAATCGGCAAACTGCTTGGTGTGGATGTGGTGGTCACAGGATCTGTGCGAGATCACCAGGACAACCTCCGCATTCGTCTCTCCCTGATCTCCGTCAATGAAGGGTTCCAGATCTGGGGCAAGAAGTTCATGACATCGGCAGCTGATCTGTTTATCACTGCGGAAGATGCCTCGGAAGCCATCGCCAACGCACTTACAAGCAAGGTTGAGGAACACAAACGCCCCGAAGCACTCACGGACCCCGTCGCTGTCGATACCTACATGCGTGGACGATACTTGCTTCAACTCCACTGGTTTCACGGCGTTCAACAAGCCATCGATAAGTTCACGATCGCGCGCGATCGTGCACCCAATGATCCTCGCATCCTGACCTCCATGGCGGTGGCCATCTCACGTCAGGTGTTCTTTGAACCACACAAGGCCAGTGTTCTTCTGATTCAAGCCAAGAGCTACGCGCAACGTGCCAGCGAACTCGTACCCAATTGGCCCGAACCCTACCACGCCATGGCCATGATCGCCTATGCTGCGGGTGATTACAGCACCACCATCAAGTCTTGCCAGCACGCCCTGAACCTCGCCCCTGAACATATCGAGGCACATGATCTCCTCGGACGAGTCCTTGCAGAGGTCGGGCCTCTGGAGGAAGCACGGTATCATCTGGAACGTGCTCTTGCGCTCAATGAAACCCTCTACCGTGCATGGTGGGATCTTCTGCGCGTCTATGGTCTACAAGGCCAATGGGATAAGATCAACGAGTCGTTGCCACAGGTTCGCAAGTCCACTCGCCTGAACAACGCGCTGGAGTCATTCCTGTTTAGACTCCATTGCTGGCAAGGGCTTCCTATCAATACGTTCTCCTTCAAGTTCGATCTTGATGCTGCTGACCCACGGTTTGAAATTATCTTCGCTTCCATCACCAAGATCGTAAACGAACACACGCTCTCAAAAGAATATCTGGAAGACCTCTACAATACCGCACGACAAATGCCAGCACGAAGTCAGTCTGCCAGGATCTTCCTTCAATTATGTGCTGAATTTGCCCTCTCTTCTGGTGAGTATGACATCGCCTACCAGGCCGTCGAATCAGCGCTACAAGAAGGACTTCGTGACCTGATGTGGCTGCAACACATGCCCCTGCTTAACCCCTTGCGTTGCGACCCTCGTTTTCAAGACTTGCTCACTCAAGCTCAGATGACACTCGCACCTGTGCGCGCAACTTTAACACCTCATCCAATACACTCATCCTGAGCATCATAAACAGGGATTGAATACTGGCATCTCAAAAGTTGCGTATAAACAAGTCGTTAACAAATCGATCGGCGCATGAATACGTTGTGCATAAAGTCGTCATTGTCACCGAATTGCAACTTGCACTTTTGAACAATCCCCGCTAGTGTCGCAGACTCAATTGCCTGATTTCTTAATTGTGAGCTTTCAGGCTGGTTCCGTTCTGGGTCGCGCATTCCGCTAAGATACTTGTTCGTTCGGTTGACGCTCAGAGCTTTTTCAGTCGCTTATTGCAGCGTCAAAGGATAATTTTTATGTCAAACAAACTCTTTGTTGGTGGTCTTAGCTGGGGAACCAGTGATTCTGGTCTTCATGATGCATTCGCCGCTTACGGTGAAGTCACCGATGCAAAGGTCATCACCGACCGCGAAACAGGTCGCAGCCGTGGTTTCGGCTTCGTTACCTTCACAAACGGTGACGACGCTCAAGCTGCTCTCAACGCTATGAACGGCGCTGAGCTTGACGGCCGCACACTTAACGTGGACGTCGCTCAAGATCGTGGAAGCCGTCGCCGTGACAACGGTGGTGGTCGCAGCAACAACCGCTGGTAATTCCGCACCCCCAGAGCAGAATCTCGTAAGATTTTACAAGATTTAGCAAAAGAAGAGGGCCTGATGACTTGTCATCAGGCCCTCTTCTTTTGTCTTGCGTATGCTCTACCCCTCCTCAATCTCAACCAACAACACGTCCTGCATCACCTGAGCGCCACGCTCCACATACACCCCGGCAACCGTGCCATCGACAAGAGCAACAAGCTCGTGCTCCATCTTCATCGCCTCCAACACCACGACAATATCGCCTCGCTTTACCTCCTCACCCTCTCTCACCATTACATCCAACACCTTGCCTGACATCGGCGCAACAATCCGTCCACCTTGCTCGGCGCCACCGCGCTGCACACTCTCATACACATCCTCAAAGCAACGCTGCTCTCCACCAGCAATCATCACCCAGAACTTCTCCCCCTCACGATACAAGCTACTCACCACAGGTCGCCATGTCAGCACATTCGCGCCTCCTCGCACCATCCAGCGTGTATCATCCTTGGTGATCGAAAAGACAAACTCCTCACACTCATCCTCATGCCAGACCACAACCTTGCGTGTCTCATCACCTGACCAATGCACCTCAATTTCACGCACATGCTCAACCTCTGTCCCCACCTCTTCAAGCTTGAGCACATCCACTCTGCTCATCGTGGAAGACCACCCCTTGAGCCCCGCAGGTACAGCCTCACTGCCCTGCTCACAACGCACCAAGGCTGCGAGTGCAAACATCTCCGAGGTCGCCCCCTCTCGCGTAAGGTTATCGCCGAATACACTCTCAATAAAACCAGTATTTACAGCACCTTGCACAAACTCACTCTGGAGCAAACACTGACGTAAGAAGCCAAGGTTTGTACGCGTCCCCAACACCACACTCTGATTGAGCGCCGCAAGCAGACGGCGTAAGGCCACATCGCGACGAGGACCATGCGCAATGATTTTGGCAAGCATAGGATCATAAAAAGGAGAGATCTCCTGGCCTGATACAACGCCACTATCAACCCGAATCCCCTCGATCTGATGCGGCTCCCAGCGCTCCAAAAATCCCGACTGTGGTAAGAAATTCTGATAAGGGTCCTCGGCATACAGACGCACTTCAATCGCGTGGCCCGAGCGCGTAATGTCGCCTTGCTCAAGAGGTAATGACATGCCTTCAGCTACAAGGAGCTGCCACTCCACAAGATCCACACCAGTGATCATCTCCGTGACCGGGTGCTCCACTTGCAGGCGAGTGTTCATCTCGAGAAAATAAAACGTCTCCTGATCAGGGAGGAGCAAAAACTCCACGGTGCCAGCACCTACATAATCAATCGCCCTGGCGGCTGCCACCGCAGCCGCGCCCATACGTTGACGTAACTCCTCGCTGATACCCACACCTGGAGCTTCTTCAATGACCTTCTGATGGCGACGCTGCACAGAGCAATCACGCTCAAACAGATGTACAACCTGTCCGCGTGTATCGCCAAAGACCTGAATTTCAATATGACGAGGCCCAATGATGGCTTTTTCCAACAGCAAGGTGGAGTCGCCAAATGCATTGAGCGCTTCACTTCGCGCAGCTCTCAATGCATTTTTCATTTGAGAGGCCTCATGTACAAGGCGCATCCCCTTGCCACCACCGCCAGCAGAGGCCTTAACCATCACAGGAAAACCAATGGTTCTTGCTTCTTGCTCAAGCCTCTCGTCGCTCTGATCATCGCCATGATAACCTGGAACACAGGGCACATGAGCAGCTTCCATCAGGCGCTTGGACTCCATCTTTGAGCCCATCGCCTCAATCGCCTTGATGGATGGCCCAATGAACGTAATCCCTTCCTCTGCCAACGCTTGCGCAAAATGGGCCTGCTCGGAGAGAAACCCATAACCAGGGTGCACCGCATCGGCGCCACTGTCACGACAGGCAGCAAGAACCTTCTCCACATCAAGATAGGACTCCGCCGCGCTCTGCCCACCAAGGGCAACGGCATAGTCCGCCTCCTTGACATGCAAGGCATGACGATCTGGCTCTGAATACACCGCCACCGTCTCGTATCCCATCTGACGGGCGGTCTTTATCACTCGTACTGCAATCTCACCACGGTTTGCGATCAATATTCGCTGCATCACTGAATCACCCTCAATAACAAAATAAAACAATCAAAACAATCACATACGAGCCACACCAAAGGTATTCTCGTGAAGCTTACGTTGTTGGGAACTGTGACAGATAGACAACGTCATCCCAAGAACCTTGCGTGTATCCCTCGGGTCAATAATCCCATCGTCCCATAACCTCGCTGTGGCATAGAGCGCTGTGGACTCACGCTCGATCTTGTCGATCACAAAATCTCGCATCCCCTTGATAAAGTCATCGTCCACCTCCTGACCTCGGCGCTGCATCTTCTGCCTCGTCACGATTTCAAGCACGGTCGCCGCTTGCTCGCCGCCCATCACTGCAATGCGATGATTTGGCCATGAAAAGAGAAAGTCGGGCTCATACGCGCGACCACACATGCCATAGTTGCCTGCCCCAAAACTTGCGCCAAGCTGAATGGTAATCTTGGGGACAGGAGCGTTACTCACGGCCTGAATCATCTTGGCACCATGCTTGACAATACCTGCCTGCTCGGTGCGCGTGCCGACCAGATAACCTGTTGTGTTCTGGAGAAAAACAAGCGGTGTATTGGACTGCGTACACAGTTGCATGAACTGTGCGGCCTTGACGGCACCTTGCTCATCAATTGGACCATTGTTCCCAAGAATACCACAACGATACCCCATGATCGTGGCGTGGCCGCAAATCGTGTGGCTACCAAAAGAGGGCTTGAACTCCACAAAGTCGGAAGCATCCACAATCCTTGCGATGACTTCTCTCACATCATAAGGCTTGCGATAATCCGTGGGCACCACACCACAGATTTCATCAGGACTGTATTTTGGCTCATCGTAATCTTTGGGCTCGACCTGTTCATGCCATCCAAGTGACGCCACAACCTCACGTGCCTTTCGGATACCATCGGCATCACTCTCGGCAAGATACTCGGCCACGCCCGATACACTCGTGTGCATCTGAGCACCACCAAGATCCTCATCCGTGGCGACCTCACCTGTCGCTGCGTACAGCAGCGGAGGCCCTGCCAGAAACACCTTGGCCTGCTCCTTGACCATGATCACATAATCCGACAACCCCGGGATATACGCACCACCCGCCGTGGAACTTCCATGCACCACGGTCACCTGAGGAATTCCCATCGCCGAGAGCCTTGCCTGGTTATAAAAGTTCTTCCCGCCCTCCACAAAAATCTCGGACTGGTAGTTCAGGTTCGCCCCACCTGACTCGACGAGGCTTACCACAGGCAGTTTTTCTTGCATGGCAATCTGCTGCGCACGTAACCCCTTCTTGAGCCCCATCGGAGCGACAGTGCCTCCCTTGATGGCAGCATCCGACGCGTTAATCACACAGCGCGTGCCACACACGTAGCCAATGCCCGCGATACTCCCTCCACCAAAGACATCTTTCTTGCCGTCATCATCATGCATTCCCAGCCCAGCAAGCGGGGAAAGCTCAAGCCAGGGAGAACCCTTGTCGAGGAGCAACCCCACACGCTCTCTTGGTAAGAGCTTGTTTTTACTCCTGAAACTTGAGCGCTTCTTTGAGGATAACGCACGCACCCTCCCCTCAAGCGTACGCACCTCATCAAGCAGGGATAACATCGACTCACGCTGCTCGTCGAAACGCGCCCCCGTCACACTCACTTTTGATTCAATGACAGCCATTTAACATCTCCATGTAAGTAATCACTCACTTAATTTGAGCACCAGAAAAACCCCAAAGTCATCATGGATGCAAGCTGAAACTTGAGGACGCACACAACAAACACACCCACAATGATCTATTTCAAGGGAAATTTCCCAAAAAATTAGACCCGTTACTGTTTATCTGCGTTCATCATCTATGCTAGACTTTGTGGCATCAAGACCAACAAAACCACCAGGAGCGTTCCATGTCCGATCAGAAAAAGATGACCCGCCGTATGTTCAATATCACGAGCTTTTCTGCCGGGCTTGCTGCTCTGGGAGCACCATCAAGCCTGCTCTTTGCTCAGGAACAGCAACAGGCACTCTCCAAAAAACCAGTTACACGCGCACCACAACAGATACAGGAGCGTAAGCCCACATTCTCATCTCCAGATTACAGAAAACTGAAGCTCGTCACCAAGGTTAATCCCACAGATACACACCTTGAGCTTCAACTTTATATCAACAACACATCAAAAAAATCGATGTCACTCCCACACACCATGGGCAATGTGCCACTCAACTCTCCCATCGTGGCCCTACACATCATGCATGAGACATATCCAAAACCTATCGCACTTGAGGTTCAAATCCCTCGCGAAGATATGATGAACATCTCACGCGCAGCTCACATCGATTACCTCGATGTCCCTCCTACCAAAAATAAACCCACCTTCTTCTCAAAGTTCGTCTGCCCATGGCCCGAGAATGTCATCAAGGACCGCAGCAACGTCCATCGTTACGATACTCAGGTTGAACTCACGCTCGTCATTGATTCGGGCCTTCCCTTGCCCCGCACAGGCGAGAACTTCAGCACACTCAAATCCGCCAGCTCAAGCTTCACCATCCCAAAAACAATCACACAACAAGCCTGACCCCCATGCCTGTGCACCCGCTCTCACTGCTCGTCTCCAACACCATCCTTCATCAACTCGATGAGGACCGTCGCCCTCTTGGAGAACATGCATCAACTCAGCTCTATCAACAGGCAGGCGTACACGAAATCACCTGCCCCTATCCAGATAATCGCCAGCACACAGGCAAGCCCATCAACGCCGCTGCGCTCAAACAAACGGGCTCCTGTTGGCGACACCTCATTCATCACCTTCAGTACATCGCCTATCAACATCGCACAGCAAACGAACCCTACCTGTCCACACATATGATGTGGCGCACTCATCTGATTGCGCACGCCACACCTGCGCTCTTTTTGCTCTCATCCCCTCCCAACACACCTGTTCCACGACAGCTTTCTGCGCTCTTCAAGACATCGCTTGGTTATGCCACCATCCTGCCCTCACTTCTTATCAGCCAGCCAGGTTGCGCCCAGGAGCACATATGTAACATGCTTCCAGAAAAGGATTTTTTTGACCTGTGCAATCAGCAACTCTGGCTCATTGGGCAATCTCAGGTCTGCGCTGGCTCCGCCACACACATTCAATCAAGTTATATGGCCATGGGCAAACTCACCCATGATATCGACGTATCCACAATACACCCCACCCTCACACACCTTGACATCCCCACACTTTCCCACACCCTCGCAGAGGTCTGGGCGCTCCTCTTGCAATCGGCCATTGCCACACGAGACCTCATTCGACAGGGCCACGCCGAAGCGCTCCTGGACTTTAACCTCCCATCACCTCCTCCTGAAAGCCGCCACACATGGCCCATCTGCATGCAGATTTTCACACAACCCCACGCTCCTCGCCATTTTGCTTTGCCTCGCTCACTCCCCGCCTTACAACAGGACCATGTTGTGCACCTGTTTGAAGACCCACTCGCCTATAACTTCCGTCCCCTTGACTCCTTTGAAGAGATCGATCAACAAGGCATAAAAAAAGCCATTGAGATGCTCTCAATGGCTCTTCCTCCCACACACAACACATGGGAGGACAACTACACCCTCTCGGAGTGCTTTGATCTCAGGACAACTCGGCAGTGATCCTCTGTGACACATCTTCCAATGACACGCCTGTGATATGCACGCGTTTTCGCTTTCCAGTCTCTCCTGATTCAAGCTGCACGTCACTCTTCTTGACGCCAAAAAACTTGGCAAAAAACTTGATAATCAAGGCATTTGCTTTGCCATCCACAGGCGGTGCAGCGATGCTCACCTTCAACCTGCCATCATGCTCACCTACCACCTTTGAACGGCTCGCTGAGGGCCTAATGTACAGGTCGAGAAACACACCCTGCTCTGTCTCTGTCAAATAACACATCACATGTCCTATGTGTGCTGGTGACCACCACGTGCAACCTGATCAACAGCATGTTGACGCAACGCCTTCTGCACAGGCTCTGAAGTGGTGGATGTCTGTGAATCCACCACAATCACCTTACCGCCAGCGCCCATGTCCGACAACA
>CATLTV010000273.1 GCA_950059285.1 uncultured Pseudomonadota bacterium
TGATGTGTTGGTGGTGTCATTCAGGAGCGGGAGACCTTGCACATCAAAGGTGGTGGGTGCAAGCCATGAGGACGGACTTTGCACATCAAGGCCCGCGAATGTGGTGAGCGTGGTGCGAACCTGTGATGTGGGCAGCGAGAGTTGAAGTTGGACGCCATCGATGTCGCGTAAGCCGAGTGAGGATGAGACCCATGTGCGGCCAGCGTTCATGGAGAGCATGGAGGTTGGTCGCCACTGTGCGTAGAGCGTATCCACGAGCAGGGGGATGGAGGAGGATGATGTGGTGGAGAGGTCGTACTGAAAGCGAAAGGATGCGTGTGTGTGGAGTGGGGATGTGTGTGAATCAAGGAGGTCATAGAGGTGGAGTTCAAAGCCTTGATTGAGTTGTCTTGGGGCATCGATGGTGGTGTCGAGGCGTTGTTGTTGACGCAAGGATGTGGATGATGTGGAGCGGATGGAGAAGGATTTTGCAAAGGATTGAGCAGGACACACAACGAGGGTGAACAGAAGCGTCAGAGATGGTATGTTCAACGGGGAAGAAGTTTGCATGAGCGTGATGATTTCAGGGGCAAAGAGTGGTGTTGGCTATGCATGCTTTGCATAGGTGTGAAAACTTTGCATAGTCGTACATGAGAACTTACAAGGTTTTACAATGCCTGACAAACGTGGAACAAAACTTGCTCTGTTTATGGAGCTGTGATGCAATGTTGGCTGAAGTGATCATGCTGATCAAGAGAGCTCAAGAAATACTTCATAATGATGGAGCGTACCAAGTGAGAAGACAGGTCAAAACAGGATACGGTAATTTAAGCAAGCGAGGATTCACGCTTGTTGAGCTCATGATTGTGGTTGCAATCATTGCTATTCTGGCGGCAATGGCGACACCAACACTGACGCGCTCCATGAGGCGAGCAGATGCACGCGATGCGGCAAACCAGTTGGCGCAGGTGTTTCGTACTGCGAGATCACAGGCGATGGGTCGAGGTGAGGTGGTGTTGGTGGAGATTGATCCCGCCTCAAACAATGAGTTTGTCACCATGAGCGCTGCCCCCAATGTGATTGCAGGTGATTTTGACTCGCCTGTGGTGCGTTCCTGTCGTTTGTTGGCTAACTTTGGTCAGGCGATGATGAACCCACATGCAGACAGTACGGGTGCAGCGATTCAGGCAATTAACCGAAGCAGGGCCGAGGTGATTGGACCGGACATGTTGGTGCTCAATGATAACGCTGTGGGCGCGACCAAGCAGCTGTGTTTTTCTCCTGATGGGAGGGTATACGATGGCCAGACATGGTTGCCTGTAGAGTACACATGTCCCATGGAAAGCAAGGGGTTTATGATTGCTGTGGGTCGTGATCTTGGCGCGGGTGTGCCAGATGCATCATCCATGGACAACCCCGCAACAGGTGGCAATACAGATATTATCTGTGATTATGGCGTTGAGGCCAGCGTCGCCAGAGATGTGGGTTATGCTCATATCGTTGAAGTGACATACAACGGCGCAGTGCGTGTGGAGTAAGATTATGTTGAAGCAACAGAAACAAACAAAGAATCAGGCGCTGCATTGTTCAGGGTTTACGCTTGTCGAGGTGATGGTCGCGACGCTCATCTTTTCGGTGGGCATGATGGCTGTCATTACGATGGAGTTTTCAGCGCTTCGGGCATACAGCGCATCACACCACATGACATCAGCGACCATGATCGCGGACAAGACGGTCGCCACGGTGAAGATGGAGCGCTCCAACTGGAGACTGACTGACTTCAATCAGGTCTTCATGTTGAACCCTGTATACACAGGGCCTGATGCGCCGATTGATATCAATATGCTTAGCAGCGTCAAGGCAAACCCCTGGACATGGATGAGGGCATCTCCTGAGCCCTTGACGGACAACATGGTGCGAGACACCGAGCTTGGCCAGTACTGCATTTATGTTCGAGGCGCAGATCAGGATGTGGCTCGTGAGAGTGGGGAAGGGGATAACGCAGGAATGCCTCAGACAGTCACGCCCACGACCCTGGTGCATGTCGCTGTGATTTACCCAACAAAGAGTACGAGTTTTGCCGCCCCTGACTGCACCTCATTGCGTTGTGAAGGCACAGGTGATCAGCTTGTGGCAGATTTATTGCAGCCTTCTGGTATCGACACCACAGCAACGGGTGATGCGGCGATACCTCAGCTGGAGCGTTGTGGATGGCGAGCGGTGTACACAAGTACGCTTGTGACACGTTAATCGTAGCAAAGGACTGAAGAGCATATGAAGAGTCAAAAGAGACAGTGGAAAACACAGCAGGTGAAGGTGATCCTCAATGGGAGCGGCTTTACTCTGTTGGAGCTTATGGTCACGATGATGGTGTCATCGCTGGTCGTGCTTGCCGCCTACCAGCTCTTTGCGTCCACGTCGGAGGCGATGAGTGAAGCCAACAGCCTCTCGGACACCACCGACCGCGCGAGGTTTGCGCTGGAGTTGATCGCGTCGGATATGCGTGCTGCGGGTTCGTTTGCATCCCCCGATTCGGCGAACGATCCTTTTGTGCACCCACAACAGGTTGTCGGGCGTAACATTCGCGGGATTTACAGCATCATTGATCACCAGGCCAGAAAGATTGCACCATTCCAGGCGACGAACAACAGGGCGACACGTTCTGATGAGGTCATTGTGTTGGGGGCGTATGACTATCCTTTCAAGTTTGAGGTGTCGTTCCCCACGGGTGGTGCAAACTACAACACAGCACGCGCGTTAAATACAGAGCGTGGCGCCTTGCGCTTCCTTGATATCGATCCTTTTGTCAGGGAGCCACAGCCTGTCAATGATATTGGCGCGATGGTCAATGGTATTCTTGGGCCAGGTGGCACCAATGACTATATCACCAACCGATTGCTCAGCGTCACGGACCGCAATGGTTTCTCGCAGTTTGTCTCAATTGGGGCGGCGAATTATGCCGCAGGTGTGGGTCCTGACAAGGGGTTGACCTTCGATCTTGATCCTGGCCCCAACGCCTTGCAGGCTCGCATAGGTGACTCGCGTGCAGGTCTTGAACCCGCAGGTGAGGACGATGTGGCTTATCAGGCCGCGTTGTTGGATGCGTACCGCTACCGTGTTTGTGCTCCAGCAAATGATCCTGGCAGGCTTCGCCTGGTCAAGGAGAGGTTAGATGCAAGGCAACTTGTTGATAATGTAGAGCCCCCCACGAATGATATTTGTGAGAACGTCCCAGTGGGTCCAGGCAACTATGTGGTGAACCGCTATCTTGTGGTGGATCGCGTGGTGGATTTTCAGGTCTGGTATGATTGTGTCGCGCCCTCCGTGGACCCAAACACACCGTCACGACTTGAGAATATGACGTGGGCAACAGGCTGGATGGCACCTTCTCCAGCAGATCCTGGTGTGAGCCACGGCTGTATGTTTGTGGATGCCGCAGGAAACCCTGCAGGCGTGAATACACCTTCCAATGCGCGTATGGCACATATTCGACTCTCTGTGAGAACGGAGAATGAGCGCGGGGATGTGCCAAACTATGGTTTCCTTCGCGCAGATGGCACCACCATCAACGATACAGCAGTGCCCAACGCTGCCGATCACGTGTTCGTGAGTGCAGCTCCTGTATCGGGCAATTTGCCAAATGCCATTGGTCAGCTTCAGACGGCGGACGTGGATGGCGATGCGTCCAATGCAGCACGCGTGGTGACCATGCAAGTGGATGTGGATCTGATTAACTATGTGAACATGGCAAACCGTGCCGCTCCCCAGCGACAACCCTGGTAGTCTTTCTCTGGTAACTGAGGTAATGAAAGCGATGATACGAACAAAACTTACACAGTGTAAAAGACTTGTCGAGCCAAGAGGGGCGGCTCTGATTGCAGTGATGCTGCTGACGATGATCCTCTCGGCGGTAGGGCTAGTTGCGATGCAAAATACCTTTAATAGCCTGCGTTTGACAGGGGCTTACCGCATGCACAAGCAAGCTGTTGAGACCTCTGACTCGGTGCGCGACTTTGCGACTGTGCGAACAGGAAGCAACGTCGAGTATTACATTGATTGTTTGAAGACAGACAGGAACTTACGCGGGAACGCCGCAGGAGACATTGAGGATGGTGGCTCCTGTGTCAGGACACGTGAGGATTACATCACGGGTGGTTCTCTGAACTCGGGCACATCGACAAGTGAGAGTGGCCTGTTTAATGGTACGACCGCAACACAGCTTTCTGCAGACAGCAACCCTGGTATGGGTGAGGTCGATTTTTCGTTGATTTTGAGAGACCCGCTCCAGGGGCCTCCTCCTCTTGGCAGTGATGGACGCCTGTTTTGTACCAAGTCTGTGTATCTGGGTGCACGCGCAACATACAGCAACTTGGAGGTTGATGGTGGCGGTGCACAGGCCGCGAAGAACTGGGAGCGCCCTCCACGTGCAGCAGCAGGGCTGGTGGGGCAGGACAGCATCCTTGGCAGTTATGCCTGCAATGGTGGTGGCAGCCGCTGACAGATCATTGAGTACGGGAAGCAGTGAGAATTAGATTATGGGCTTATTTCGAACCCATCACATGAGGCAACTAGATATGTTAGACCACGGTAAACAACTGAAGAGAAAGGGGCAAAAGCAAGGCGCACGTTATTTGTGTATGCTTGGCGCAGCGATGCTCCTCAGTAGCAGCACAGAGGTGATGGCTCAAAGCGATCCCACACTGATTGGTGCAGGTCAGCGCCCGTTTGTGATTATGGTCGTGGACTCCTCGTCAAGTATGGACTTTAGCCTTGAGGGTGAGCGTAGGTTCCCTTGTCACAGCAAGCTTGATGCGCTGGGTAATCCCACCGATGATGACTGTGATGATGCCGCGGCGATCCCTGCAAATAACCCCCCGAATAACAGTATTCTTGGTGATCCGAGCTTGTTTGAGTGGGTGTCAGGTAGCGAGCTTGGTGACTCTGACAATGACTTCCTTGATCGTGGCCAGAGCTGGGGCGAAAAAGACTACGAAAACCCTGGCGTAGGTCCCATGTATGTGGGCCCATGTATGGTTTGGAAGGATGCGTGCTCGGATTATTCGCGTCCACCGTGGTATCCTGGCATGCTTGAGGAGCATTCCAATGAGAACAACGATGAGTTTGAGTATGACTCTCGTATGTGGGAGCGTTTACGTGCCATGCGCGGCGTCGCGGTGGGTCTTGGTCCGCTGAACACAATCCCTTTGATAGGCATCGCTCCTCAACGCCTTACCGACAACAACCAGCCTCGCCATGTCCAGATCAAAGAGATCCTCACAGGGGACATGATCCTCAGGCCCGAGGTGAGCTTTGGACTTCCCGAGCCTGTGCTCAACCCCGAGCGTCACGGCCCAGGTTGCTGGTTTGTGCCCCGTATGAGTGGTTCTCGCCAGGTGCGCTCCATGTGGCACGCCTGTGCTGAAGTGGATGACGCCAATAACTCTGTCAGACTATGTAACAACAATGGTGATTGCTCCGCTGACACCCGTTGTCAGGAGGTTCAGAGCGGCACCAGCATTTGTGTGCGTATGGATGATCCAAATCATACCAACGCGTTTCATAACATGGTGGACAGGCAGGACCCGATTCCTCACATTCAGGAAGTCTACGACGAGCAACTTCAGACAGGTCTGATGGACAACATGGCCAACACTGCAATTTTTGCGGTGGCCATGTTTGACGGCTCACAGGGCCGCATTGATGGTAACGCTACAGATCCTGCATCACTTGTAAGAGAGCCAAACCATGGCAGCACCTTGTCTGCCCAGGATAACCTTGACAAGCAACCTCTGCTCAACGACGGTGTGCCTGATGGTGGCGGTGGAACTTATACACCAGAGAACGTGAATTCTTATGATCTTGGTGTGTACAAGATTATTGGTCCTGCTCAACTGGATATTCCTTCTTCACAGCTGACAAGCCTCTCGTCTTTTACACAGTATGCGATCCAGGATGCTGGATACTTGCGTAACTTCCAGGACGAGAATGAGGCGAAGAAATGGCGTATTGACCCTGCCAACAGCTCGGATTCATTGCTTGATTACAACTTCTCTTCAGGGCTTGAAAAGTATGTCCAGCCCTTCCAGATGGGACATCAACCTCTGAGTGGTGCGACGCCTCTGGCAGCGGCGATTCGCGACATCCATATGTTTATGCTTCATGGTCAGAAGGAGTTTGACAGGCACGGACGCGCTCAGACGCCAAACCAGGCTAATGACTACGATCCGACTGAAGACGAGGCAATGAAGGAGTTGAACAAGGACAGCAAAAGTTATGTGGTGAACCCTGTTCAGCAAGATCCTTACAAGCGTTGTCGTCCAAAGCACGTGGTGATGATGACTGATGGCTTCCCCGAGCCCGAGAAGCCAAGTCCTTCGCCTGTGAACCTTGAGGTGGGGAGTGATAGACTCACCGAGACCTTCGGCTTCACCGATGCAGCAAACCGTTATGTGTACGAGAACGCAGAGAACGAGATCAGGGATCTTGTCGATGACATGAACCTCAATGACGTGGAGGGCAATAACCCTCTCTTCTTGCCTCGCGTGCATATCGTGGGCCTGAACTTGATCGGCGTGCAGGAGTGTGCTTCGGATGCTGACTGTGTGTCGCTTGGATCATCCATGACCTGTGCCGAGATCAACGCACGCAAGATCTGTGCAGTGGATCACAACAACAACAGCGTGCCTGACCACCCCGAGAAGTTGGGACGTATGGCTGCGGCAGGTAACACCTGCGCTCAGTGGCAACTCGTGCAGGGCGATGGCAAGAAGTATGTGCCATCAACATGGCCCTCCATTGGCGGCATGTCTGGTACATGTGATCCTACTACTGACAACTGTCTTGTGCGTCAGTTGCCTGACGGTGACCCCGCTACCTACACTGCCAACGATGGCACAACTGTGAGCTGTATTGCTCCTGCGCTTATTCTTGAGCAGAACGACAGGTTCCAGGCAGCAAACGCAGGCTCAAGGCCCTTCCGTGATGACTTGACCGAGGCGCTTCAGCTTGTGTTTAACCAGGTTCTTGGTGACTCTGGCGGGGTCGCTTCACGCACTCGTGCAACCATCATCAACTCACTGGACGACACCACACAACGTGGTCAGTACCGCACCTTCTCTGGTGTGGATGTGCAGGGCTCCAGCGTGTACTGGAAGGGCATTCTTGAGCGTCAGACACTGAGCTGTGATACATCAGGTGGTAGCATCGGTGGTGTGACAAGCGTGAGCTTGAGCGATCAGATCGATGGTCAGGTTCGACCTAACATGTCCAACCCCTCGGGATTTGAGGACAACCGTCGTATCTTCACCACCATGAGCGAGACTGAGCTTGATGGTAGTGTCTCTCTGACAGGTTCCAACGTGGCGTTCCATGGTCACCCTCTGAAGACATACATGGTGCCTGAAAAGGATGAGTTCCAGAACACACACTTTACAGGTGGCAATAGCTCCAATGCGTTGGTGCGTATTCCCATGGAGCTTGAGACGCTCTTGAACAAGCTTGGTATCTCCATTCCTGTGGCAGGTGAGTCTGACTTCCTGAGTGTGTTGAACACCACAAACGAGGTTTCCGCTCGCGAGACCATCAACGTGTTGCGCGGACGCGTCGAGCGCAAAATGGGTCGTGTGTTGGGTGCGATTTTGAACTCCAACCCCATCTCGGTTGGTCCTCCTAACCAGGATCTTGCCATTGGTAGTTACCGTGCATTCCGCGAGCGTTACGGACGACGTACGTCCATGTTGTATGTGGCCACACTTGACGGTCTCTTGCATGCTATTCACACAGGTGAAGGTAATGTTCCTGCGGAGCTTGGTGTGATGTACAGCGGTGTAAATGGTGGATTGGGGAGCCCCTCTGGTGATGAGAGCAACGCACTCCAGAATGTGTACATTTCAGACACGGATAACCAGCGTGAAGCATGGGCATATGCGCCTGAGATGTTGCGTTATCGTTACTCCACAGTACGCGATCGTCAGCCTAACTTGATGGATGGCTCTCCTGTGGTTGCTGATGTGCGTCTTTGTGATCCTCAGTCCACGGCTAACCAGAACAAGCAAGCATGTGCTGCAGCTGATCAGGCAGGCGTGGTGCCTGCGCCTGACCAGTGGAGAACTGTCCTTGTGCAGGGGCTTGGTAACGCTGGCGCGGGTTACTTCGCGATGGATGTGACACACACAGGTGGTCCTGGCTTTACAGGTGTAGATCGTCGCCCCGATC
>CATLTV010000274.1 GCA_950059285.1 uncultured Pseudomonadota bacterium
GGGGGGGGGGGGGGGGGGGGGGCGCCCCCCCCCCCCCCCCCCCCCCGTCTCGCCCCTCTCTTTTTTGCTTCAAGCAGCAATATCAGAAGTGCTGTTAATGAAGGTCTTCAATGCAGTGATAGGAAATGGCTTTTGAAGCACGTGATGTGCCTCGGGAGCTTGTTGGGCGTGATACACCAGACCACTCATCAAAATTCTCTTTGTTGTGGGCGAGTGTGTGCTCGTCCACTCCAACAGAGAACGTCCATGCTGAGAGCCTTCACCCAGATCCATGTCAGTCAACAATACGTCAATGCTCTCTTCCGAAAGCATCTGCTTTGCACGACTTGTATCGTTCGCAGTGAAAACTTTATATGACTCAAACTTGAGATGGCGACACAATGCGCGAATCATCAGCTCTTCATCATCAACGATTAAAATGTTCATCCATGACCTCATAGTAAGGGAGTGGGATAAATCGTTTTTGACCCACTCAAACGTAGTAAAACAAGCCTGTCGACCGCGCTTGTCTGAACATTTTCCAGCGTATCCTGTCTGGTTAATGTTCCAGATTTGGTTCTCGTCACATTTGCTGAGTTGTTAAGCTCCCCCAACAATGTTTTTTGTGTATGGTAATGTAACCTGTCGAGATCTCAAACGATCTTTTTTAAGAAAAAGCGTTCTTTTCCTTTGAAGAGTTGAAGCGGATAAAAATAATTCCCTGCATGTGCAGTGATAATTCCATCCTCATGGAGCGCAAAGGTGCTCCAGCTGGTGGTTTCAGACCAGAGCACTGCAAACTCAACCTGGCTGCGATCCTCTACATCATGGAACAACATGATTCCATTCTCTCCTCCACGCACTCGCCAGTCCTCATAAATCACCTTGAGGTAACCATGATCCTGTCGTGCTCGCCAGATATCGGGGCGCTCGGTGAGCGCATCCGTGGTGCTGATGCGTGTCAACTCTTCGCCTGTGTCACGATCACACACGATAAAGAGGTCTGATTTTTTCAGCCAGATGACGACCTTGTCGTCATCCATGAGCGTGGCACCATCAGCGATCTCTTCAAGGTCACTGATGCGCCACTTTTCAGTGGCTGTGGTAAGATCCCACAAAATACAACAGTTATCCTTGCCAATGGAGAGCACCTCGGTGTCACCAATCCTTCGCGCTGCCTGGACAAGTTTGGAGTGTCCCTCAAGAACATGAAGGCAGACCCCCTCTTCAAGATCCCAGATGCGTAGCGTCTTATCGCTGGAGAGTGATAATGCCCTATTTTCTCCAATGATTTTCAGATCCTTGACCAGCTTTTTGTGATCTTTCAGATCGTGAATCAATGCGCCATCTTCAAGGTTCCAGACCTTGATCGTCGCGTCAGAACTCCAGGAGACAAGTTTTCCAGGTGTAAATTCAATGACGCCCTGCACAAGCTTTTTATGGCTCTTGAGGTCATGGAGCAGTGAGCCATCCTCGATATTCCAGACCTTGATCGTCGCATCAGAACTCCACGACACGATGGCGTTGTGGTTGCTTGCCTCAAATGCACCCTGAATTTTCTTAGCGTGTCCTTCCATCGTGACAAGCTGCTGGTAGGTCGATGTATCCCACACTGCAAGCGTCTGATCGCCCGAGTAGGTGAGCGCTCGATCAGGTTGTGCCAGCGGTTCAATGGAGTCCACGCTCTTGTCATGTCCTTGCAACACTCCCAGAGGCTCTCCCGTGTGTAGATCCCAGAAGATGGCGTTACCATCAGAACTCCAGGTGACAGCGCGATCCTGATCCCATTGCTTATGCGCGTGAATCCAGCCCTTGTGGCCGATGCTTTCCGTGATGTTTTCTTCTGGCGACCACTCCCAGACGCGCAGTGAGCCATCCCATGACCATGAGAGGAGACGCTCGTCGTCAAGTTCCTCGCAGCCACGTACACCTGCGGTGTGTCCTTCAAGAATAGCGAGCAAGTTGACAACTTCTGCGCCATCTTCCTCGACCACATCCCAGACACGCATCGTGCCACCACCTGCCCATGTCAGCAGCTCGCCGCTCTTCAATTGTGTCGCGCCACGTACCCAGCCTGCGTGACCTTCAAGCTTGGCGATTTTCTTGCCCTCGGTCACGTCCCACCAGATCGCGTTCTTGTCCTTGCTCCATGTCAGTGCGCGATCCTTGCCCACTATCATCAGGCCATCAATCCAGTCCTTGTGTCCTGTCCATGTGGCGAGGAGCTCGCCATCAAGGCTCCAACGCATGACGTTGTTATCCTTGCCCCAGGAAAGGAGCTGCGTGTCTCCTTGATAGTCAAAGAAACATGCGCCCACAGGTGTATCGGTGTGACCTTCGTATGAGGTGAGGAGTTCTCCTGTTGAGATATTGAATCTTTTCAGTGTGTTATCCATGCTCCAGGAGACGAGTTCGGTGAGGTTTGCGTCAAGTGTGATACCAAGAACCTCACGTTCATGCCCTTTCATAACGCATGTTGCCTCGTCCTGCTCCATGTCCCAGAGCCTGATGGTTTTATCATCAGACCAGGAGATGATGTGATGGAAGAGGGGGCCATCCTGTGTGCAGATCATCGCACCACGCATGGGGCGAGTGTGTCCCTTGAGCGTTTTGATTGATGTGCCATCCTGCATATTCCAGAGCTGGATGGTCTTGTCTTCGGACCAGGAGATGAGCAGATTTTTCTCGGCGATATAGTCGACGCCAAGGACGCTCTTTTCATGGCCTTCGAGGTTGTGGGCAAGCTCATGCGTTTCAAGGTTCCAGCAGATCAGACTTCCATCACGAGCCCATGAGACAGCGCGTTCTTGATCAAGAAGCATTGAACCATCCACGCTTGCGCCATGTCCCGAGAGGGTGCTGATTTCAGCACCTGACTCGAAGTCCCAGATTTTGAGTGTGGAGTCGATGCTCCAGGAGAGGAGGCGTTGCCTGGAGAGCAGATGGGCACCCTCGACACGATCGGAGTGTCCCGCAAAGATCTTCCTCGCAGCGCTCTCTTTGAGTTTCTCGGGTCGTGTGGGTTTGCGCAGCCAGAGCCAATCTTGTGCTTCAGGGGTATTGGCGAGCCATTCTTCTGCGGCGATTGTCAGCGGGCTAGTGTCCGCATGTTCCATGGCGAGCTGGAAGAGGATCTTTGTGGCGGGCCACAGGGTATCACCTGTGGCGATAATGTGAGCGCGCTCGCGCATGAATGCCTCCCAGATCAGGAGCTGCTTCTGCTCATCACCAGGCGGTGTGCGTCGCAGTAACTCGTTGTATTCGGCGACGATATTGATGACCGAGTTGCTCTTGAGCGCAGCGAGCCGTTCATGGAGGTAATGATAACTGGTGAGTCTGTGACGCGCCTCGAGAAGGCCAGAATCACCTTGTAATTCAAGTGCATATGTTGTGCCCCAACGAAAGAGGTGGTTTCTGAGGTTGCCTTGAGGCAGCTCATTCCAGCGCTCGGCGCTACGGTAAAGGAGCTTCTCTGCTTCATGCACGGTGCCAATGAGACGCGCGGCAGGGGGTGTGCCTGGTGAAGTGGTCGTGCGAGGTTGTCCACCAATGTATTCCCGGAAGCTCTGGTGGTAGAGCAGGTAACCCTCGGTGTGTTCAGGTGTGGAGAGGGTTTTGAGCAGGGATTGGCCCACACGCAAAGCGGCTTGTACGCGGGGAATGTACTCGGGTACATCCTCAAGGACAGGAGCGAGGAGCGTGGCGATGGACTTGATTTCGAGGGGTTCTTCAGCCCTTGCGAGGATGGACACAATGAGAGGCAAATCACGTGAGACGGTGCTGAGGCCGATGCGTTCCATGAGGCCATCATAGTAAGCGCCAAGTCCATCGGGGAGCTTGTCATCATCGTCGACGCTGAGTGTGCCAGAGCGCAAGTCATCAAGGAGGAGTTCGACATAAAGAGGAAGTCCGCGTGCTTTATCCACGACATTTTCGATGAAGATGTTGTGTGTGCCATCCTCATCGTCCTCGTCGCGTTTGAGTAGTGCGTAGCGAGCCTGTCCGAGACCTTCAAGAAGCATGGCGCGGATATCCTCGGCGGACATCATCGGGACACCATCTTCAAAGATGTGTTCTGCGAGGTCGTCGCGTGAGAACTCCTGATCAAGACCATGTTCGGGACGTCCACACATGAGCCATACGGTGCCTGGCACTGCGAGTCGGCGCACGATATCGATGAAGCGCGGATCTTGTTCAATCATCTCATCAAAGTTATCGAGGAAGATCCAGATCTGAGGTCGTGGTGCGCGAGGGTTGGGGGGCTCAAGTTGAGCGATTTGTGTGAGCCTTTTTTCAAGTGCATCAAGGAGGTCGTCGCCTTCGAGCTCTTCATTGGGCTCTTCCGTGACGGATTGAAGAGGAGCCCAGTTCCAGAGTGCAGTCTCGAGGAATTTCAGGAACATGCGTCGATTACTGCGACCATTCCCTGCGTTGCTGAACTTGTGGAAGTAGAAGCCACGTTGAGAGCCTGCGCCGTAATCAGAAGCGAGCCTTGCCATGAGCATGGATTTACCAAGTCCAGGGCCACCCGAGATCCAGCCCAGTCGAGGTTCGTGGTCCTGGTAGGGGTCTCGTGACTTGAGCCAGTTTTTGACCTGTCCAAGTTCATTTTTACGACCGATGAGATCTTCAGCGACAGCGCGTGCTTCTTTGAGCGCATCGTCATAGCTGACGCCATCGATGACCGAGGAGTTCTTTCGCTCCTCAAGTTTTTCATCGAGTCTGAAGACCTCACGGAAGATGGAGACATCAAGGACTTCGGAGTGGGCTTCATCACGACCGAGCGGTGTGTAGGAGAGGCGATCATTATAAGCGCGTGTAAAGACCTGTGCGACGGGCTTACCTGGTTTGGCCTGAAGTTGCCCCGAGGAGTTGATCATGCGTACGGGGCCATAGATCGCCAGTGGGAGTAGGGGGAGTGCTTCATGTTGAGCAAGAAGCCAGGTTCCTTCTTTTTGATCCTTTAAATCATCAGGAATATCAGTGTGTTGTGGTGATATGCCGACGAGCACATGTGCTTCATCGTGTTCAATGGCGATGACTTGAGCGTGTTGTGTGGCCTGAATGACCTGTCGCAAGAGGTCTTCAATGATGGGTTGATGTGCGTTGAGGAGCTCAGAGGCGTGGGCGCGGCTCATGCCACCGCCGTGAGCGATCTGGTTGCGCAACACAAGGAGAGAGTTTTCGATGGAGCCGCCACGGTTGCCGCTCAAGAAGCGGGGCTCAAAGGTGTTTTCATAGAGGGAAAAGGGGGCGTCACCGAGCACGGGTTTTTGAGGGGCATGCGCGGAGAGTTCGCGCAGGACACCGAGCCAGCGTCCAAGCGTGGGGCGTTCGACGTTGTCGCGGATTTGTTTGGCGAGCTTGGCGGGAAGTTGCATGCTATTGGCGTGCAAGATTTCAGCGAGGGTGACGCTGACAGCCCAGCGTACAGCCAGCTCTGCGGTATCTGTGAGCCAGTGTAGTTTGACGCGTGGGTGTTCTTCAGCACAGAAGGAGTGCCAGGGGTGAGCCAGGTACGTGGGCATATCTTCAGGGCGAAGTCCCTGGGGGAAGTCGATGGGTTTTTGGGCGAGCTCCAGCTCCTGTTCACCACGCAGCTTTTTGATGGCTGCGAGGATGGTCTTGCGCTCCGAGAACTTCTTGATATCGAGGCCATCGCGGAGGTCTTCATGGGTCAGGCTGCCAAGTTCGGCAAAGGTGATGCCATTGTCTTCAAAGCGTTGAGCGAACTGAGCGAGGTCTTCCTTGGCGAGCCACGAGGCGATTCCCATAACGATGCTATCCTGTTGATAAGGTTGATTTATTGGCTTCTGTCTTGAGGTGTGTTCAAGGTTCAGAGTGTGCAACAAGTCATAGCATATGGAGGGGCAGCGCGAAAGAGATCACAGTGATCGTAAGAGCGTGATTGAGCGTGTGTCAGATGGGAGCCTTGGCGACGACACTGATGGCGTGTGACCATGTGTTTCTGAGGTCGAGCAAGGTTTCGATAAAGACATCCAGTGTATCGCGAGTGCGCTCTTCAATGGCGAGATAGAGGGAGTCGAGGAGTTCGGTGAGGACGGGGCACTGGTCGAGGTCCAGTGATTTTTGCATGGCGATGAGCTCATCAAAGATGGCCTGAATGGAGCGCTCGAGAGTTTCTGGTTTGCGAGAGGATTGTCGTGAGAGTGCGCGTGTCAGGAAGGCGAGCTGTTCAAGTTTATTGAGGTGTCCAAGTAGCGAACGGCCTTCATTGGGAGCGATCATGTAGGTCATGTAGGGCTGTGCAAGGAGGTCTTCACGGAGTGTGTGATTGAGCTCCATGATGTGTTGTGCCAGAGGAGACTGGCTGGAGTAGGACACAGCTTGTTTGGCCGAGAGAGCGGGGTACGCGGATGTGATGTTAAAAGACATGATACCGTCCTGGTGTGAAGGCGAGCGTCGTGGGCACGCGATGGATGGAGCCACTTCGGTATCATGATCGGTACGTTAAGAGCGGGGGTTTATATATCAGACATGCGATGTTTTTTCAGACACAGTGACCTCGTCATCGGAGGGTGATGGCTGGGATTTTCTCTTGAGTTCCTTGCTTAAGAAATCTGGAATGTTTTCAATTCTTTGGGTGCTTTTTTGATCGGATATAAAGCTGTTGATGACATTGGCATCAAGGGGGGCTGTAGCGCGGTTTGCGAAGTGTTGCGGGGATTCCTTGTGTGCTTCTGGAGGGATAGGCGTGTTGAGTTGTCGAGTGGGTTGATGTTGGTGTGGTTTTGCTTTCGTAGAGACGTCAAGGGTGAGCTCTGCGTCGAGTTGAGCCATGCTCATAAGGACAGCGCCAGGCACATCGATATTTGCGGTCGTGCGTGCGATTTCATTGAACGTTTCTTCGCTGCTTGCGGATGCAGGCGTGACAAAATCAGAGAGATTTTCAGTGGTGAACTGGCTGTGATCTTCCTCGTGCTCCTCTTGAGTAACGGGAGCTTGAGGTGGTGTAGGGATGGGGGTGGTGTGTATCTGCTGAGTTGGTGGTTGTTCAAGTTGTGGGAGTTGTGGTTGTGGCGCAGGAGGTTGAGCTTCAAGAGGTGTGGGAATGACAGGTTGCGGTGTTGTGGGGATGGGGGTGTTGAGGTGCTGTGCGCGTGATGGGGAGGATTCAGGAGAGATGGTATAGGAGGGGATACGCGGGAGCTGGTGTGATGATGTGCGTCGTTGTGTCTGGAGTTTTTGAATGTGTTGGGACATGCGGTCGTGCAAGCGGAGGTAGGCAAGAGAGGTGATCATGGCACCAAGGATCGTGCCCCAGAGGGTGCCAAAGATGGAGCCGACTTCACGGGATGGCATCCAGAGGGCAAAGAGCAAGCCTGGTGCGGTGCTGATGATGAGCGCGATGGTGGTGATGATTTTTTCAGACCAGGTGAGGTGGTTTTGTGGGGTAGACATGGCGTGCTCCAGAGAGAGAAGGGTTCAGTCGTGCTCATTTTTTGGCGAGCGTTCTGGAGCGTTTTCGGGCGATGTGGGGGAGAAGTTGTGTGGAGGAGGAATTTTTCTGCAAAAAGGTGCTATGCGTGCGAGCTAACCTGTGTGTGTCGTGTGCTGCTTGTGTTGTGCAATGTTCAACTTGATTTACAATGTGACGACTTAATGAGTAGGGTGTCGTCGTCGCCGTTATATGTCCGATAGCGTAAGGAGTGGTATGAGTTGGTGGATGATTGTGTTGACCGTGGCAGGAGTGATTCTGCTGCTAGTTCTGGTGTATGACCTGCTACAGAAGAAGCATGCGATACTTCGTAACTTCCCGATTATAGGTCATTTTCGTTATATGTTGGAGTCGATTGGGCCAGAGTTGCGCCAGTACATTGTGACGAGCAACGATGAGGAGCGTCCATTTAGTCGAGATCAGCGAAGCTGGGTGTATGCGTCTGCCAAGCAGCAGAATAACTACGCTGGTTTTGGTACAGACAACGATCTTGAGAAGACTTCAGGATATACAATTATCAAGCACAGTGCGTTTCCGTTGCACGAGCCGCACAAGGGTGATGCCGAGTATGATTCAAGGCATTTGTTGCCCGTGGCCAAGATCATTGGAGGGTGGAGGCAGCGCAAGCATGCGTTTCGACCTGACTCGGTGATCTCGGTTTCGGCGATGAGCTATGGTTCATTGAGTAAAGCCGCAGTGGAAGCGATCAACCGAGGATGCGCGATCAGTCACTCGTTG
>CATLTV010000275.1 GCA_950059285.1 uncultured Pseudomonadota bacterium
GCACCAAGACAGTAACTGTGTACCGCCGAGTGGAGGGTGATAATACGCTTATCGTGTTTTATGTCAATGGTGTTTTTGATTTATTTTTACACGCCTGAAAAAAGACAATAAAAAAGGCTCACACCGTAGTGTGAACCTTTTTTAAGAGTAGCGGGAGCCGGATTCGAACCGACGACCTTCGGGTTATGAGCCCGACGAGCTACCTGGCTGCTCCATCCCGCACCAAGACAGTAACTGTGTACCGCCGAGTGGAGGGTGATAATACGCTTATCGTGTTTTATGTCAATGGTGTTTTTTGATTTATTTTGTCTTGTCTGGTGGTTTGTTTTAAGGCGTTGAATTTGTTGGTTAATTTTTATCGGAGTAGCGAGATGACATCAAAACCAAAGATCTTTGCGACATAATGGAGTGAGCCGAGGATCAAAATCACGATCAGAAGTCGTCTGACCCAGACTGATGCGTTGGGGACCTTGGAAATAAACCTGACACCAAGCCAGGCGCCGATGCTCTGGCCAACCGCCATGAGCAGTCCATATTGCCAGTGAATCATATCATTGAGGACAAATAAAATAAGTGCGACGCTGGCCAGTCCGAGCGCGACGACCATCTTGAGCCCGTTGGCAAAAGGCAACGAGATCTGTGCGCCTGTCACAAGCACAAGCAGGAGCATGACACCCACACCAGCCTGAATAAAGCCGCCATAAATTCCTACAAAAAACAATGCGATCGCAAGCTTTGTGGCTGGCTTCTGAGAGAGGATCGTGAGCGGGTTAAGGGGAGAGTCCTCAAAGCTCTTTTTACCTTTGATGGTGATGATCAACATGACCACCATGATTACAGCGATCGCAATGTTGAGCGGCTGTTCGGGAATGTCCACGGCGATCTGTGCCCCGATCAACGAACCAAGCAAGGTGGGCACAAGCCACCACCAGGTGGCCTTGTAAAAAGGCAAGTATCCCTGGCGTCGAAATGAGGCTGAGGCGACCATGCATTGCACCACTACACCCACGCGGTTTGTTGCATTGGCAATGGGTGAGGGGAGGCCAAGAAGGGCAAGAATCGGTAGCGTCACCAGTGAGCCGCTGCCTGCAAGAGTGTTGATGATGCCAGCGAGGACGCCGCCAAGAACTGCAAGGAATAGATAAATCATGATGTTATATGGGGCAGGTGAAATGGTTTCAGCAACGCCTGCAAGAGTGCGCTCCTGATGAGGCTGCAATGTGGTTTCTTTTGAATGGGAATCAAGAAAAGATCCAAAAAATCTTGCGGACTTATCGGCTCGGGTTATAACACAACTCAGTTGGAGGTGATAACCTTTGAGAACGCCCACGACGCTTTGTAGTCATCAAGGACGATGCATCAGGCAGGGCCACAACCGCCATGGATAGGCAAGGATAAAATCATGCGTCAGATTGTTTGTTCTTTTCAGGACCTCGCTGAATTAAGCGACCACCTGATCTACGGGCCAGAGACCTGGCAACCGCCACGAGCTATTTCATTTTTGGGTTCATTTCAGGCTGCACCTGGCGAGGAAATTTCCTTGACCATGGAGTGCAAGGAGAGCGGTGAGCGCTGTAGCATCGCTGTGCAAGTAGGACCTGGTCTGGCTCATAACAACGAAGCGTTTTGGCATTACATCGGTCGCATCAAAGAAGAAGATCGCGTCTGGGTTGAGATGATGGTCGCCAAGTCACAGACCATTGCTCGCTTCCGCGCTGCATAACTCCCAAAGCGTTTATTAGGTTTCGTTCTTGTGTGAAGTGTTGCTCCATGAACACAGGATAGAGCGTGATGGAGAAGGAGCTTTTCTTCAACCAACTCTTTCTCCATCACGCTCTAAAAGAAAAGGTCGCCACAATTTTGTGGCGACCTTTTCTTTTATCCACGACACCTAACCAACTCGCCAACCTGCGGCGCTGCCTGATTCGCGCTCCATGGTGATGCTCAGTAAGTCATCACGTCGTAACGTCAGCATGGAGAGCTCTTCCTGGTTGTCCAGATCATCATCCCAGCCTCCCGAGGAGAAACTTCCTCCCATGTTGTCCTGGTACTGGAGGCGTCCAAGTCGGCCATCGCGATCAGGGACAGCAAAGAAGGTTAATCCTCCTTGCGCGGATACAAAGATGCGCCCCTTTCCTTTTGTAGGATCTTTGCGCACATCCCCCATGAGATCTCTTTCTGGCAACAGCGCCAGTCGTGAGCGACTGACATCGCGCGCAGGCTCAAGATAAACCTGCGCACACTCATAATAGGAGTTTCCAGGAAGACCAATCTTGAATGGGTTGGCCTTGATCCAGTTTAAGGCGCGGCTAGTAAAGGACAGGTTCTTGCGCACCAGTCGTTTTACATCGTCTGCCTGTCGACTGTACGCTTCGGCCTCCCTCCAGTCATCCCAACGCAATGGGACAAGCTTTGAGGCGAGCAGATCTCGTCTGAGGAAGTGGCTCTGTCGGAACATGTTGGCGATATAAAGGAGTAGTAAGATCACAAGCAGTGAGAGGATGCTCCAGATGATGGTGCGTCCCCAACAACTCCACACACCTGCTTCGCTGATGGTGAGCCTGACTGGAATGCGAATGACTTCCTTGGAGCCCGTGGTCGAAATGAGCGCGAGTTGTGTTCTATATGTGCCTGAAATGCAGCACACATCTGATTTTACACGTAAGTCGAGGTGCGCTGTGGAGTCGTTGGGCTTGATGGTGATCGTATGTTGTAAGGAGGGATCGTCATCGACAAGAACTTCCTTGCCTTGTTCATCCACAAATACAAGCGTGAGATCGTCCACATCATCAGGCCATGTCTTGCGCTCCTTTGCTCGTGGGATGAGCGCTTTGAATGTCAGTGGCTTGGTGTGATTGCCCTTGAATGGCATCTTGATCAGTCGTCGGTCACCAGCCTGGATTTCTTCCTGAATGGAGGAGGGCACCGAGAGCTTGCTCACCAGTGAAATATGCACGGGGATCACCACAGACGGGATCGCTCTTGAGTTTGAGGCACGATCAAACTCAATGCGCACGGCTGTGTTAAGATCGCGTGTAAATGAGCTTTTGCCACAATAGGAGTCGACCTTGATGGCAAGTGAGTACTTCTGGTTTGCGGTGAGTTTTTGGGGCTCACCTTCCTTGACGCCGCTCAACTCTGCGTGAATACACTCGGGGATGGACTGTCTGTTTTCAAACGAGAGTCTTGCAATATTTGCAGGAAAATTACCCTTTAAAGTCAGTTCGTTATAGAACTCGTCTCCAGGCTTTGCCTCGCCAAGATCAAGTTGTGCAGGGACTGCTTGCACGGTGCGCGTGCTGACCTGGAGCGTAAAGGGTTGCCCTTTGAGGTTCAGGTGTTGGGCGTTGTGTTGCTGTCCTGAACCGAGTCGAATCAAGGGTGTGAAGATGTGGTCGCCGCGCTCAAGATTTGCGCGCTCAAGCGTAAATCGTAGCGTTTGTCCCTGTGCGTTTGCAGGGAGTTCGGTGGCACGTTCCTGATCGGGTGCGCGGTAGAGGATGCTTGCCTGTGCAGTTTGTGCGAGCATGGGATCGTTGATCGGCTCTCCCTGATCATTGATCAGTTGCACATTCACACAGGCGGTGGCGCCAACCTCCACGGCCTGAACAGGAGCGCCACGTTTGGAGCAGTTGCCATCCTCAATTTGAAGGTCGAGCATCAACCTGTACTCTGGAATGGCCACGACCTTCCAGCCCGATGCGCCCGTCACCTTGACGCGTACAGGGACATCGCCTGGCACATAATCAAGTGCTGCATAACGGAAGGCACGTCCACTGGCGTACTGGTGTGTGCCAAGACGAGCCGCTCCACGCGCTTTGGGGAGTTTTTGTCCCTGTCGTGTGGTGATCAGCTCAATATTCAGATCCTGGCCCTGATCAGGAGCAACAGCAAGCAATCTGACACGACGTGCGCCCGAGTGAGAGTGTAGTTCGGGGGACTGTGGTGTCAAAAGATACGCTTGATGTCCCTGAGAGCTTGAGAGTGCGTTGGCAAACGGTTGAAGAATGGTGGTGGGGTCCTTGGCGGACACCAGATATTCGCCACCACCCGTGTCATTGGCGAGTCGCGCCAGCTCCTTGGAGTATGCTCGTCCGCTAAAGCGCAAAAGATAGAACTTGAACAGACCTTCCTTGTTTGACTCAAGCGACGATGCATAGTGACGCATCTTGTCGAGGCTACCTGTGCACTGGCCATCGGTGAGAAAGAAGATCGTCTGAGCGACGCCAGTGCGGTAGCCCTTGTTCAGCGTGTCTTCAAGCTTTTGCAGCGTGGCCTGGCAGGGCGTGCCGATTTCACCATCATAAGCGGCAAGCTTTTGATTGAGCGCAAGCTTTTCAAGTAATGCTGTGCGGTTTTTGGACAGCGGGGCGATGGGGGTGATCGGGTCTCCCGAGGGCGGACCATTAAGTCGGACCAGCGTGGCTTCATCGGTGTCATCCAGCATACTCAGGAGCGAACGCACTGCGAAGACCGAGAGCCGATCAGGATCGGCCGCGAGCGTTTTTCCATTGCGAGAGTTGGTGCTCATGCTGCCCGAGTCGTCAACCACAAAAACATACTGCGCAGCACGTGCTTGTGTTGTGCTTTGTGCGGTCGCTTTTGAGTTTAGTCCAAGCATCACGCAGATCATGGTGAGTAACACAAGAGCGATGCGTCGAGGTGTGTGTGGGAGTCGTGTGCGCAACAGATTGAGCAGATAAATCATGTGTCTGATCGTGGTTGTGAATGCATGTTGAGCGATGTGAAGCATCGCCATGAAGAGCAAATGCCTGGCTACGGTTCAATGATACAGTTGTAGCATCTTTGACGAGGATTGCCTCTGTCAATTGGAGGATGCGATATGGCAAATTCATTCCCTGGACAGGTTGTCTAAAAAATTGGAATAAATATGAAACTTTATTGCGTGTCTGAAAGTCTTTATGTTTCAGTAGTTTAGGTGGTTTTTGTTCGGGCGGTAGCATTGTTCAAGAAATCGAAAACTCTTGCCTAATACAACTTTGTGCAAAGCTTAGAGGGTGTCACTGGTTGATAGTGGTGCTTGCCCAAATAAGCGCCACAATGTTTTTGCTTTCAAAGAGTTATAGATTAGGGACTCGTCTACCGCACATGGTGTTGCCCCCATGTTTTAGCCATGTTGCGTTTGCTCTTTCCCCAATTTTACAGAAGGATTTATGCCTAACCCACACCAAACACGAGACCTTGCGAAATTCATTCATGACTTCAGTTATGACATGTTGAGCGAGGACCATATTGAAAGATTAAAACAAAGTTTACTGGAGGCTCTGGGGACAGCGATTGCGGCATTTGATGAACCTGTATTGAGAGCGTTGAGGGTTCATATCAAGGACTTCAATTCATCAGGGCCATGTTCTTTGATTGGTGGTGTCAAGTGTGCTCCAGATATGGCCGCCTACCACAACTGTGGTTTGATTGGTTTTCTGGACATGAACGACATGTACCTCGGTGTGAATGGTACTGTGTACCCAAGTGATTCTGTCGCAGCTGTGCTCGCGACACTTGAATACCAAGGCGGGAGTGGAAAAGATATTCTCCGTGGTCTGGCGATTTCATATGTGACTCAGATTGTATTGAACAAGTCAATGTCCAAACGTTCCTTGCAAGAGTATTGCTTCTCTCAGGCCGCTCTTGGCGCCGCAGCTGCCACATCCGCGATGCTGAACATGGATGTGGAGCGCATGGTAAATGGTCTGAACATTGCCGCCTCGGCAGGTTCCTATCCTCACCCTGTCGGTACAGGTAACCTCTCTGACTGGGTACACATGGTGCGTCCTAGCGCAGTGAGACACGGCGTCGAGTCGGCCTTCCTCGGGTTGCGTGGCATCGGTGGTGTCTCTCACGAACTTGAAGGTGAGGATCGTGTACCTGACTTGCTTGAAGAGTACGAGGGGCTCACCATTGGTGCAAAGGATATAGATTGCATCCTCGAGATCTCATCTCGCAAGTACATGGCCAACGTGTATGCGCAGTCTGCAATTGAGGCCGCGATTCACATTCGTCACCTCTATGATATCAATCCTGAAGAGGTCGCATCCGTGGAGCTTGAGACCTTTAACGCGGCCTACAAGCACCTTGGTGGCGGTAACGGTATGGATTGTGTAGACATCGTGTCTCGTGAAGAGGCCGTGAACAGCTTGCCATTCCTTGTGTCCACGGCATTGATCAAAGGAAACATTGATCAATCGCACCTCACACACCGCTCAATTCGTTCTCAGGAAATGCAGCGACTCAGGGGGCTGGTGACCGTCAAGCACAACCCCAAATTTGATGAGTTTTACCCCAAAGAAATGTGTCAGTCTCTGACGGTCAAAATGAAAGATGGGACAGAGCATCACATTGATAAGTGTAACTACCTTGGTCATCACACCAAACCCACAGGTTGGGATGGATTGATCAGAAAGTTCCATTGCTGTGCAGAGGACTTCGCGAATGAGCAACTTCGCACAGAGATCGTGGACGTGGTTCGCAACCTTGAGAACCATCGCATGGACAAGTTGACCTCCTTGCTCGCAAGGGTCGCCCCTGTCTAACCACAACGTTCCACCATCATATTGACTTGCCCTCATCGTGTGGATGAGTGAGGGCAAGAAAAAAGTCAGAGAGGGGTCACGCTCGTACACGAGCGTGACCCCTCTCTGACTTTTTTCTTGCCCTCTTGCTGTGGTGCCACAGATTTATATATGAAGGCAACGCAGGGAACCTTATATACTGTAAGGCTTTTTTGTTTTTGATTTATCACTCTGTGGCTGTCTTGAAGTTATATTTTAAATTAGTCATATGGAGCGCGCCTCGCGGCATTTTCTGCGACCTCGCGCTCAAGGAACGAAAGGATACGATATGAATGACGCATTGATTGTAAGTGGATTGAGAGTTGGTACGATTGTGGCGATGCTTGGAGGTATTGGGGTATTTGTCCTCAGCCGAGGATGGTATGAGCGCCCATCATCTGCGCTCCCTGAAGATGTGAACCCAGCTGACCATATGGTGGAGCCAAGCCTTGATATGAGGCGAGATATCTCGGTGACGATGACCTGGCTGATGACCTTTGCGTTGACGATTTTGTTTGTTGCTGCGGGCCTTCCAAAACTTGGTTCACCAACCTTTATGGCCTCACAATTTGAGGGCTGGGGTTATCCCGAGACCTTGAGGCAAGTGATTGGTGGTATTGAGGTTCTTGGTGCGATCTTCCTTTTGATTCCTCGCGTGGCGTTCTGGGCTGCCTGTGTCCTTGGTGCAGTTATGGCTGGTTCTATCGCAACCCACCTCGCCGCAGGTCAGTTCCTGATGAGTCTTATTCCCATGGCAGTGCTCGGTGTAATCACCTATGTGGCAGCCAAACGAAGGCCACAGGCATATGGACTGGGTTCATAAGATAAGCGCCTGATGATGCGCATTCGCGCTGTGTGTTTTGTGAAACATCACTGGATTAAAGTCAGGACATGCAGTAGAGGAGAGGGATGAAGTTTGACAACAGCGAGAAAGCTCTTAAAGTTTTGCTCGCTGTTGTTGCGTCCCTGTCCATGATTTTATGGCAGTTGGGAACACAGCAAGTCACCACGTTATTGATTTTCAAAAGCATTGAGCGGTCATGTCCAATGAATGCCCTCAATGGTTCAACAGGTTGGAGCCCATGGCCTCACAAGCACATCATATATCCAGTATATTCTCTGAAACACACAGGTTCGTACCTGTCTTTTTTATGCTCATTGCGCTCCTTTTTGCAGGATGCAACCGTGAGCCAGATCGTGAGTGGGCGAACGAGAATTACGCCGATCAAAAGGCGATGATCGATGAGGTACAGAAGGAGCTTCAGGCAGAGTTTGATAAATTTGCTCCCATTCCATACCAGGAGCACCCTGAAGACCCGACACAGCGCGCCGAGTTTGTGAAAGCACAGGATGCGCGTCGAGATGCCTTTGACCAAGCCGCGACCGCAATCTTGAAGAAACATGACAAGATCATTGGTTGGGAAATTTCCTACTCCTTCCCCAAAGTTGAAAAGCCCCCGATTCCTTACAGCTTTGAGGAGCTCTCTCGTCATTTGCCCTCATGGAAACCAAGTATGGTGCGCGCCGAGAAGCGTGAGAAGCTTGAAGGTGGTCG
>CATLTV010000276.1 GCA_950059285.1 uncultured Pseudomonadota bacterium
GGGGGGGGGGGGGAAAAAAAAAATTTTTTTTTTTTCCCCCCCCCCTTCGCCGCCTCTTTTGGTCTCAACAAGCATAACCTGTGAGTAAATCACACCAAAACCCGCATACAGGGCGCAACCCTGCTTGCAGCACGCGCATTTTATGGCATAACATGAGGCAAGATTTAGATTTGCTCACACTCAATGTCATTGTCACTGAATACTAAAATACCAAAACCATAAGAACATATGAACACCATTGCACTCAGACTCTATCCTGGTCAGGACCTCCGCAAAACCCTCGTCAACTTCTGCGTGGATCGCCAGATTGATGCCGCATGTATTGTCACATGTGTCGGTAGCCTCAAGGATGCAACCATACGCTTTGCTGACAATCCTGATGGCACACTCCTTCAAGGCCCCTTTGAAATCGTCTCCCTGGTGGGAACGCTCTCAAGGCATGGTTGCCACCTCCATATCTCCATCTCGGACAAGGATGGACAGATGCTTGGCGGACACCTCCAACAAGGCTCTCCCATCTACACCACCGCCGAGATCATTCTTGGCCTTGTGCAAGGCATTGCATTCAAACGCAAGCATGACCCAAAGACGGGCTACAAGGAGCTCTCCATTGAACCCAAAGCCTGATGCATCGGCGATTTTTGGCGAGCTTGACATGTCAAGCTCGCCAAAAATCGCCGATGCACAGGTTCTGGAATAAATTCAGGGCAATGGCACTTTCAAGCACTGCAAACTCCAACGTGCAAGCAAAGGAAAATGTTATGCCCACGCGAAGAGAACAAATGATCTCCTACCTTGAAGCCTCCGAATACACGGTCAAGGACCTCGCTGCGCTCATCAAGAGCAATATGCGAGACACCATCGATGACCTCGATCATATCAAACATACTGTGGGCAAAAGACTGAAGACACGAAGTGCTGAGTGCACCTCGTGTCATTTTGTGTTCCGCAAACGAGACCGCATGAACACTCCATCGCGCTGCCCAAAGTGCAAGAGTGAACGCATCGTTGGCCCATGGATATCAATCAAAAAGGCTTCCTGAACCACGAGATTGGACGCAACAAGGGGGCGGATATTTACTTGTAAATATCCGCCCCCTTGTTGCGTCCAATCTCGTGTAGGCCCTCCTCACCACATCCTTTGATGCAAGGAAACCACATGCGAACAACCTCAAAAACCACGCCCCATAAATCACTGATTTTACAAATATTAATCGTCACAATCTCATGCATTGCCTGTGCAAGCTCCCCCCAACAAGTCGAGGTATATCAACCAGAACAGGCAACCTCAAAGGGGAGCAACACGGCATGGACCGAGGCAGCACGCCTGGATGATGTGATTGATCCTGCTCAGTTTGATGACGCTGCTGCACGCGCAGCCATCTTTTATGCCACCAACGAGCAACGCCAGAAGCATAACCTCCCCCTGCTCACACGCTCCGCTGCGCTTGAGGCGTCAAGTCAACTTCACGCCGAGCGCATGAAAAAACACAACTTCTTTGATCACATTGACCAGACAGGAGATAGCCGATTCAAACGCCCGGATGATCGCGCACGTCAGGTGGGCGTGACCAATCCTCACGTGGCCGAGAACATCGCCATTGAGAATCTGCTGAGCACACCATCAGGACAGTCCGTCTTTCGTGTGGAAGGTGAGGTTGGCGTATATAGCAAAACAGCAGGCGGACCACCGATCCGCCTGCTGACTTATGCTGAGTTTGGCCGCCGTGTGGTCAATGGCTGGATGAACTCTCCAGGCCATCGCCAGAACATCCTTCACAAGGACGCCCTGGAACTTGGGGGCGGCGCGGCATTTTATTATCAGGACAACTTCCCTTCAATGTATGCCGTTCAAAACTTTCAGTTTTTCGAACCTGTGACTACTTCGGAGTAATGACTTCCATGCCACCCATGTAAGGACGAAGCGCCTCGGGGATGACCACGGAACCATCAGCTTGCTGGTAGTTCTCGAGGATAGGAATCAGAATCCTTGGGCTTGCCACCATGGTGTTATTCAGAGTGTAGCAGTAACGTGTACCACCGTCCTCATCACGATAACGAATCATGGAGCGACGAGCCTGATAGTCATACAGAGAAGAGCAGCTGTGTGTCTCGCTGTACGCGTCGCGTGAAGGCATCCAGGATTCAATCTCGTGCTTCAAGACCTGACCAAGTCCAATCTCACCTGTGCAGGCAAGCGCCACGCGGTAAGGAATACCAAGGCGTTGAAGCAAGGTCTCGGAGTTGTTCAAAAGCTCATCATGAAGCTTGCGAGAGAGGTCCTTGTCATCAAGACATACGATGACCTGCTCCACCTTGGTGAACTGGTGCACACGGTAGATGCCGCGTGTGTCACGCCCACCAGAGCCAGCCTCACGACGGAAGCATGGTGAAAGTCCCATATAACGCAATGGCAAAGCTTCAGGCTCAATGATCTCATCAGCGTTCATGCTGACAAGCATCACTTCACTTGTACCCACGAGGAATTTATCATCTTTTTCAAGGTGATACGTATCTTCCTTACCGTAAGGGAAGAATCCCGTACCCACCAGAGCAGCTTCATTCACCATCACAGGACCTGTGATAAGTTCGTACTCACGCTCCACAAGAATATCCAGCGCAAGTCGAATCACAGCCTGCTCAAGAAGAGCGCCTGCGCCACGGAGCAAGTAAGAACGAGATCCCGCAACCTTGATACCGCGAGGCTTGTCGAGAATACCAAGCAGCTCACCGAGCTCCTCATGGTCACGTGGTTCAAAGTCAAATGCACGAGGCTCGCCAACTTTACGAATCTCGACGTTATCCTCTTCGCCAACGCCCACGGGCACTTCATCAAGAGGCACGTTAGGAACCATGAGCATCAATGCATCAAATTCTGCAATCACACCCTGAAGTTCCTCTTCCATACTGGAGAGCTTTTCCTTGAGTTCTTTACCTTCAGCAATCAAAGCTGGGCGTTCTTCGTTGGACGCACTCTTGATAGAGGATGCCACCTGGTTACGCCTCGCGCGCACCTGCTCGGACTCCTGAATGAGTTCGCGGCGGCGAGTGTCAAGAGAGAGAAGATGATCAATATCGACGTCAAATTGTTTGTCTTTTGCGCCTTTTTTAACCAGGTCAGCGTTCTCACGAATGAACTTGATATCCAGCATGATGCTTCCAGTCCTTTTGCTCAATAAGGTTAACTAAGCGGTTGATTCAATTCATAAAACCAACCCAAAAATGTAACAACTCCATAAAGAACCTCTCTTTATAGGGGTGCCCTTCCCCTCAACTAAATAATGAGGATGAATGCAGTTGGCAAGAAGAGTTCACCACTCTCCTGCTCTCTGGCGAAGTTTTATACAGAAGTTTTACGTGCGATTATTCCAGCTCACACCATATCAACGCTATGAATTTGGATGCGACATCAGATATAGTCACCGCTCACTTCAGAGATTCAGAGATGACACCACCATGACCTGGCTACACAGACACCTGAACATCCTCATCATTACCCTTGCACCCTTGCACCTCCTCGCCTGCTCCGTGCTTGATCCACCACTGTATCAGTACAAGGATATGGGCGATATGAGCGACATGAATCAGGGCGAAGAGATGTCCATGTATCATGGCGAGCATGGTGATGCGTGCACATCACAACAGGAATGTAACGAAGGGCTAAGTTGTGCGAGCACTCAGCAGGGGTTTTACTGCATGAAACACTGCGACACACCTGGCTTGCGTTGTGAAGGCACGGGTGAAGTATGTACAGCGCTTACCTCCGACGAGGGGAACACATCCATCTGTTATCTTGGGGGCACAACCCCTGTGGGCGCCCCCTGTGATAACAACGTCGAATGTGCATCGGGCAGTCTTTGTTTTGGCTCAAGCGAGGCAAGCTACTGTCTTGAGGCGTGCCACACATCAGCTCTTACGTGCACAAGAACTGGTGACCTGTGCACCATTCCTGAAAATCAGCAACGCGGATACTGTCAGCCCGAGGTTGGTTCAAGCTGTCAGGAAAGTGAGGAGTGTACCTCGGATGCCCAGCTTGATTGCTCACAGGACCACCCCGAAGAGTATGATGTGTTGCAGAGGATCTTTGTTGCATCAGCCTGCACCACCACCACGTGCACACCAGAGGAGTCATGTGCAGGAGGTCAGGGTTACTGTGCAGTTGTGCCAGGCGCGACCGTGAGTAAGCTCCCCGTATGCATAAGAACATGTCAGAAAGACTCCGACTGCCGTTTTCAGGTTGAGGAGCGTTGCTGGAGTAAACAGGAGTGTGAAGGACGTGAAGACGCCGCCATGTGCGCACAACTCCTTGAGCAATCAGGGTTGTGTTTACACAAGGACATGAGCTTCTTCTTTTAGCTCTGGACCTTTGTGCTCTGGCGTCTATTTATGGTAGGAACAATTTTCATTGTAGGTGTGCATGAGAGTTACAAACGACTCCCCCAGCACACCCACAAGACGTTGAAATTATGAACAAAATAACGGGAGAAAATTCAAAGCATGAAATTCTTTATTGATACAGCCGACGTTGATGAGATCAAAGAAGCCGCCTCACTTGGTATTCTTGATGGAGTGACCACAAACCCAAGCCTGATCGCCAAGACAGGTCGCAAGCACAAGGAAACAATTCAGGAAATCTGTGCACTTGTGGATGGTCCTGTCAGCGTGGAAGTGACCTCGGAAGACTTTGAAGGCATGATGAAAGAAGCACGTGAATTTGTCACATGGGCAGACAACGTGATCATCAAGGTTCCTTTGACAGCAGATGGTCTCAAGGCATGTAAAGCGCTCAGCACAGATGGCATTGGTGTAAACGTCACGCTCTGCTTCTCCGCCAACCAGGCATTGCTTGCTGCAAAAGCTGGCGCCACATACATCAGCCCGTTTGTGGGCCGCCTTGATGACATTGGCCGTGATGGCATGGACCTCATCGCAGACATCGTACAGATGTACTCCAACTACCCTGACATTGACACACAGGTCCTCGTGGCTAGCGTTCGATCACCTGACCACGTGCACAAGTCCGCGTTGTTGGGCGCACATGTCGCAACCATTCCGTTTGGCATCATCAACAAGATGTTCAAACACCCATTGACCGACATCGGCATTGAGAAGTTCCTCGCAGACTGGGCAAAAGTCCCCAAATAATTGCATGAAAAACATGTGGCAGGTGTGGAGTCATTTGGCTCGCGGTCAACGCACCTCACACCTGCCACATGTTTTGTAAACGGAGAGCGCTGTGTTCGCAAAGCTTGTATTACTCTTTACAATCATCCCAATCCTGGAGTTAACGCTCCTGATTACCGTGGGTAACTACATTGGGTTGCCCGTTACAATCGGGATTGTGGTCACCACAGCGCTCCTTGGTGCAACCCTTGGCAAGTACCAGGGGCTTACTGCGTGGAAGAAGATCAAGGCCGACCTCGCCACAGGCCAGCTTCCACAGGATGCCCTGCTTGATGGACTTGCAGTGCTCATTGCCAGCGCATTCCTTATTACACCTGGTGTCCTGACTGACCTCGCTGCATTTACGCTGCTGTTTCCCGTCACGCGTCAACCCGTCAAAAAGCTGATTCGCAAACGCATTGATGCATGGCTTGCCAAGGAGCAAGTGGGCTTCTTTAGCGGTGGTTTTGGTGGAGATTTTCTTGGCGGCGACACACAGATGTACGACGACTATTACCAGCGCCCTCAAACAGATGATGTCATCATCGAACCTGCTCCCTCCAAAAAGGAGAGCAAGAGCACAGACAAGGCACAGCAGCCCGTGATTGAAACCATCGAGATGAACTCAAAATAGAGCTTATTCAGCGAACCTACCGTTCGGCTCTTTACCTCCTTGAGTATACAGTCTATATAGGAGCCTCATTTCTGTGCAGAAATGACCACATCACAAAACAAACACGGGCCATACCATGGTATTTCACGCTTGTGTTTTGATCTGTGGTATGTCATGAGGGCTCGACCCCTGGGTCGTGTATAAATCATCCTAATATAACCCCATCACACACAATTATGCTCATTGATCTTCATGCAAAATCCTCGTTATCCGAGGGAGTTAAACTCTCGGTCGCAGAGGTTCTTGATCGATCCAAAGAGGCTGGCCTCGACGCGGTTGCCTTCACTGAATCGCTTAGCTCAGCCCAGTGCGTCGACGCCATAAACCTTGGAAAAGAAAAGAACATCAAGGTTTTCATCGGCATCGAAATCCCAACCGACAAGGGACTCATCCTCGGCTTCCTCCCCGAAGTCAGCGATTACTACCTCAATGAAGAATGGCGCGAGTTGACCGAGTACACCACACCCGCCATAGAAGAGGTCGTCGAAGAATTCACCTCACGTGGCGGCGCTGTCATCGCAGCGCGCCCTTATGATTTGAACATCCCATTCAACATGGGGGACATGATCTTTAGCATCCCTCAATTGAGTGGCGTTGAGGTCTTCAACCCCAACGTGGGAGAGCTTCAAAATGACTTTGCGCTTGAGGCGTCAAAGTTCCTGGGACTTCCTACCACAGCAGGAAGTGACCCCCATGATGACGCAAAGGGCATTGGCGCATACGCCACATTGTTCCTGAATGATGTGTCATCACAACAAGAGCTTGTGGAAGCTATCAAGAACAAGTCCTTCTGGGCGGTTCGTATTGGTGGCGATCGCTTGCCTAACACCACCATGGAAACATCACAGCGTCGCTCCGATGATCGCCGCTCTTCTCGTGGTGATAACAACAGGCGCTCTTCTGGTGGTCGTCGTGATCGCAACGACAACCGCAAGTCTTCTGACAAGGACTCCTCCGACAAGGGGAACTCTCGCAGAGGACGACGCTCTTCCAACAAGGACTCCGATAACAGCGGGGGTTCTTCACGAAGAGGTCGTGGTCGCAGGTCTTCGAACAACCGTTCGAAGTCACGCAAAAACCACTCCAAATCAAGACGATAAACCATTCAATTGTTTCAATAAAAACGAAAAACACCACAAGGAGTTTTGACTGTGAGTACTTATTCTCGCTGGCGGCCCCACCCCTGGCATGGGCTGTCTGTTGGGCCTGATGCGCCCAAAGTTGTTCAGGCTTATATCGAGGGCACACCTTTTGACAGCGTCAAATACGAAGTCGACAAGGACACTGGCTACATCAAGGTTGACCGCTCATTCAAGTTCGCCTCACAGCTTCCTTGCCTCTATGGTCTTGTTCCACGCACATACTGCGGTGAGCGCGTTCAAAAGCTCTCCCCCAAGTCCTCTGTAGGCGATGGCGATCCTCTTGACATCTGTGTGCTCTGTGAGCGCCCCGTCTCTCGTGGAGACATCATCCTTGATGCACGCGTCATCGGTGGCATCCGCATGATCGACGACGGCGAAGCCGATGACAAGATCATCGCAGTGCTCGCAAACGATCCATTCTGGAACGATGTCCAGGATCTTGGCGACCTCTCAAGCGTCACCTTCGATCGCATCCGTCACTACTTCCTCAACTACAAGACCAAACCAGAGCAAGAACCTTCTGTCAGCTTTGATGGCGTCTATGGCAAGGAAGAAGCTTACGAAGTCATCCGCGCATCCATGGAAGACTACGAGCAACTTATCAGCACCATGACCGAGGAAGCGTAAGTCCACGACTCACGCTCCAGGCGAGGTAAAAGCAACGCGGGCGATGCTCTTCTTAAGAAGAGCATCGCCCGCGTTGCTTTTACCTCGCATCTTTATATAAGATAAGACCTTACAAATTCGCGATCCTGTCATCAACCACACGGGAACACTGGACCTTTGCAATGACCTGCACATACCTTCGACGCTCCTCTACCCTGGCCCCTATCCTCGCCATGCTCATCACAACCTCCTGTGTCGAGCTAAATAAAGACAATCAAAACAAAGCCTTACGAACATCCTCCGAATCAGGTGGCCCCAGGGTTCTCTTTGATCTTGATGAGCGTCCATTCCCTGAAATCCCGCTGCCCAACGATGTCGCCACACGTATCGACCCCACCAGTCCCACAGGACGACGCGTCAACGTCTCCAAGCTTGGCGGCATTCAGGCAGAACAACGCATACGACAGGAGCTCAACACACAAACAGGCTGGGGCCTCTACTCCACCATGTCTGTGCGCTTTGATAAACCA
>CATLTV010000277.1 GCA_950059285.1 uncultured Pseudomonadota bacterium
TTTGGTGTCGCAAAAACAGAATGTAACACGGCTACTATTCTTGGTTTTTGCTCCTTAAACTCCACGCTTTCTACTTCGCTTTTCTTCGACCAACTCCTTCTCCATCACGCTCTATAATTCTTCTAATGAAAACAGGACGCTATTGTGGTCAAGCCATCCGAGAACCCGTCGTATATTCAGGTCCGTCAAGACTTGCTGGGTATGATTGATAGATCGAGGTCATGTGAGGCTGTGCTTGATGTGGGATGTTCGCGAGGAGCGACATCGGCAGAGCTCAGGCGTATCTATGGTGGGAGCATCAAGCGCATTGTAGGGATTGAGCTTGACAAGGACGCAGCACAGGCAGCTCGTGAAGACGCTGGTTTTGATCAGGTGTACTGTGAGGATGCTGAAGCTGCGCTTGCCAAGTTGGTGGCGCAGAACGAGACCTTTGATGTGGTGTTTTGCGGTGATGTCCTGGAGCATTTGAAAGATCCATGGCAAGCGCTTCAAGATATTCGAGCGCTCTGTTCAGAGCAGGCGCAGGTGATTATCAGTCTTCCGAATGTGGGGCATTATTCCACGATCGTGGCATTGTTGACGCAGCGCTGGCCATATGAGTCTCGTGGCATTCATGATCGTACACACCTCAGATGGTTTGCATCCCGTAACTTGAAGGATCTGTATGCACAGGCATCCTTCAAGGAGGTTGAGCGCAGGAAGACTCACCGTTTGATTGAGAGGCCGCACAAGCTCAACCACAAGACGGAGCGTTGGGTGAAGAGGATTCCCGTGGTCAAGACGCTTACTGTGTTTCAGTTCTTGAGCAGGTTAGAGCCCAAATGATTACGATTCTATGTTCGAATATGGCGTCCAATGCGCTTGGTCGCGCGCTGGTCTTGGCGCAAGCTGCGCAAGGGGCAGGGGAAGAGGTCAGGGTTGTCGGTTCGCTGCGAAAAGGTGGTAAGATCTGGGCACCTGCACGTCATCTTGAGTCACAGTTTGGGTTTGAAACCTTTGAGTTGTATGGCTCGGAGGATTATTTTTCTGCTGTGCGTAAGTTTCTGAAAATATTCAATAAAAATAAAGGCCCTTTGATTGTGAGCAAGCCCTTGCCCACAAGTTTTGGGCTCGTGTTGATGGCAGGACTGGCGTGGCGTAAGGATGTGATCCTGGACATTGATGACTGGGAGTTGGGCTTTCGTCTCAAGGGGGATATGTCAGCGTTTGATGGTGGCTTGAACAAGGTCAAGATCGTCCTCAGTTCATTGCCCATGGATCGTATGAATACGGATCTTGGGGTGTATCTTTGCGATCATATTGCGCGCCTGTTTCCGCGTAAAATTGTGTCAAATGGCTGGTTAAAGTCGCGTTTTGGCGGAGAGTATTTGCCTCATGTGCGAGATGCCGAGGTCCTCAAACCAGGTGGTGATGAGCAAGGGCAACAGGTCAGAGCAGAGCTAAAGATGGAGGCAAGCAGGTTGTGGTTTGGCTTCATTGGCACGCCACGATTGCACAAGGGGCTCGATGTACTTGTGGGAGCGTTATCAAGGCTTGAACATCAGAATGTGGGCCTTGTGCTACTTGGGTGCAAGGAGAGTGATCCTGTGGGAGCCGAGGTGTTGTCTTATGCGCGTGAGGCGTTGGGCGAGGAGCGTGTACGCCACAAGGGTAGCTTTGCCTTTGAGGAGCTTGCCGAGCATGTGGCAGCGGTGGATGTGGTTGTCATTCCAAGTCGTTTAAACTCCGAGAGCGTGGGTCAGATACCTGCAAAATTATTTGACGCAATGGCGATGGCCAAACCCGTGGTCGTCACGCGTGTGAACGACATGGCAGACATACTCGCCGAGGGTGCTGGCGTCGTGGTTGAGCCTGATGATGAGGCATCATTGGCGGAAGGTTTGGGGCAGGTTGCCCGGATGACGTCTGAGCAGCGAGAGGCGATGGGAGCGCGAGCACGCGAGAGATTTGAGCAACGTTACAGTTTATCACAGGGGGTGGATGTGATGCGTGCTGTTCTGGACAGGTGGGGCTAAAGATCGGGTGTCTGAATCTGAAGACCATAAGGAGGACTTGCAACGCCGCGTGATGTTGGGGGCGTTGGTGCAGTTGACGACGAGCTTGCCCGCGAAGCTTGTGGGTATTGGCCTGACGTTGTTGGCAGCGCGTGTGCTGACTCCGCAACTCTATGGTGAGTATGGGCTCGCTGTGACGATTTACGGTGTGTCAGATTTGCTAACAAATCCAGGGGTTTTTACATACTTTGTGAGGACACCTTCGGCGAGCAGAGATGCGCTGGATAGTTCCTTTGTGGTGGGCGTGATCCGCGGGCTTATCTTGTGGATATTGTTCTGGTTTTTAAGCCCCTGGATTGCGTCCTTATTTGATGGCGGTGAGCAGGTGACGATCCTGCTTCAGATGTTATCAAGCGTGTTTTTGATTGTGAGCCTGAAGAACCCATATGTGGTTCAATTATATCATGATCTGGATTATCAGCGGATGGCCTTGCTTGAGTCGTTGGGAGGATTTCTTGGCAACGTCATTGGGCTTGTGTTGTTGTGGTGGACAGAGAGTCCTGCTGCGCTGGTGATGGGGAGTTTGATCGCGCATAGTGTGGGCAGTGTGTTGTCGTGGGTTTACTCCGACGAGCGACCACGTTGGCACGTGAACATGGGAGAGCTTCGAGAGATCTGGAAGTTTGTCAGGTATTTGGTGATCAACAATGTGATTATCTACCTGTTGTTAAAGCTTGACGATGTGTATTTGGGGAAGGTTGCAGGGCTGGCGATGCTCGGGTTTTATAGTCTGAGTTACAAGGTGGCTAATGACTCGGTGTTGTACTTGATTACGACCTTGCGCAAGGTGTTGTTGCCCGCGTTTGTGAAGGTATTTGAAGAGGATAGCAAGGAGCGTGTAGAGGCCGTTGTCAGGAAGTCCGTGGGTACGCTCAGCGGGGTGAGTTGGGCGATGGTGGGAATGGTTGCTGTGAGTGCGCATGAGATCATGATGTATGTGGCGCCCGATCCAAAATGGCGAGGATCAGAGTATGTGTTGATTGCGCTGATGCCCTTTGTGTTGGTGCGTGCGGTCAATGGTGTGTACGGGTCGTTGTTGTTGGTAGCAGGTCGTCCCGAGGTGTTGAGTCGTGTGGCGGGGTTACAACTGTTGGGTCTGGTGCCGTTGATGTGGCTTGGCTATGAACTTGGCGAGCTTGTCTGGACAGGAGATAACCTTGGGGGAGTGTTGGGGGTGACCCTGGCGATTGCTGTGTTGAATCAGGGGGCAAACCTGTTCTTGATGAGTGTGTCACGGCGTTTGTTTGGTGTGCACATGGGGCGAACGCTGGTGTTGATGTGGTGGTGGTGCGTTTTGTTTGCGCTGGGGTGGGGAGGAGCCTGGTATATCAAGCAATGGATGGATGCGCCGCTGTGGGCTGAGGGTTTGATTGGTGCGTTGATGTTTTTGGCTGTGTATGCCAGTGGTTGGCAAGTATTGGGGAAATGGGCCGAAGCGGACGGTGTGGACCGACCGTGGGGGTTGGTGCGTAGGATTTTAGGTCGTTTTCTATAATGGAGCGTCTGAAGATCCATGGATGGCATGATCTCGGCTAGATAAGGTCGGTAAGATGATGTAAGTTGAGAGCGCGTTTAATTCAAAATAAGATAGACCTGGTATGCGAGAAATCCAGGGACTCTACGGAGAAGGTGCATGGCAGACGCTGGTATATTCAAGGCGGGGTATGTGATTAATGATCGCTTTGAGATCAAGAGGCTTCTTGGTCAGGGCGGTTTTGCTATGGTGTTTGAGGGGACGGACAGGAACCTCGATCGTCAGGTTGCGATCAAGATCTTGCATGGTGCGGTGTTAGCCAACACGACCGAGGATCACCGTGTGATCGAGCGTTTTGAGCGCGAAGCCAAGTTGGCAGCCAGCGTCGATCACCCGAGCGTTGTGAACATCTATGACGCGGGCGAGATAGAAGGGCTAGGCGAGCCCTTTATTGTGATGGAGTATTTGAAGGGACAGAGTCTTCAGGATTATCTTGATGATCATGGTCCGATGCCACCAGAGAAGTTGCTCCCGCTGTTCAAGGATGTACTCATGGGGCTTGGTTATGCGCATGAGCTTGGGATTGTGCACAAGGATTTGAAGCCAGACAACATTTTCTACCGTTATCCAGGTTCGATGCGAGAGTCCTTGTGCATTGTGGATTTTGGTATCGCGCACATTGGGCGTTCAAATTCGGGTCGAGTCACGCGCGATGGAGAGTTCTTTGGGACGCCATCCTATATGCCCCCTGAGTATATCTCGGAGCAGAAGGTGAGCGCGATGTTTGATGTGTATCAAATGGGCCTCATTTTGATCGAGTGTTTGACAGGTCAGTCCGTGGTGCATCATGAAGATGCCGTGGCGACGTTGTTGATGCACTTGAACCGTCAGTTCCGCATTCCCGCATGTTTGTTGGAGAGCGAGGCGTGGCCTGTGGTGGAGCGAGCGATTGCTTCCAATCCAGCGATTCGATATGAAAACGCGCTTCGTTTTGCGGAGGCGTTGCACAGTCTCTCTGCGTCTGCATGGCCTTCGCACACACAGCTTGCACAAGTTGCAATGCGTGGTGATGTGACGGACCTTCCAACCGCTCAAGGGGAATTTCCTGCTGGTCTTGGTGACACCGAGACTGAGGTCGAAGATGATTTTGCCGACATGTGGCAGCAAGAAGATGCGTTGAGGACAGAGACGTACAATGATCGTCCTACGCAGTCAGGGAAAATACCTTTTGATGCGAAGCCTTACGTGCCCGAACCCGAGGCTACACCTGTCAAGGAACTTCCTGCATCTCAACCTGAGAGTAATACATCTGCTGCGGCCAGTGTGGCTATTGACCCCACTGAAGAGGTTGTGGTGTCGGATGCATCCATGAGCATGGAGATTCCTGCACAAGGCAAGGGTGGCAATCTCGCGGTTGTGGCAGGAGTGATTGCTGTGATGATTCTCATCGCAGGCGGTGTAGTTGTTGCCTTGCTTGGCAAGGATGATGCCACGCCTGAAGGGCCCATTGCAGGTCAAACTACAAACACGCCTGATATGTCAAAAGGGGCTGTTGCAACGACAGACATTAAAGGTTCGTCTGAGATCGTGCCTCCTGCTGAGGTTCCTGATCAGGGTGCACCCAAGAAAGAAGCACCAACACCTGTCAAAATCGTCTTGAATGGTGAGCCATCTGGCGCAGTGGTGAGCACGTTGGATGGTAAGAAGCTTGGTCAGACTCCTTACACTGTGGAGTTCGTCTCGTTGGACGATGTCACGCAGACACTCATTGTGAGTCATGATGACTATGATGATGCGCAGGTCGAAATTTCGCCCAAGAGCGGCGATGGAGAGCAGGCGTATACCTTGAAGAAAACAGTGGTGGCTTCGAAGAAATCATCCAGAGGTTCAAAGAGTAGCAAGTCAACAAAGGCATCCAAGGCTGCTGATTCCAGCGCAGCGGTGGCAAAAAAAGATACCACTCCCCCTGTGGAGGAGAAGAAGGAGCCAGTCAAGAAGGCCGAGCCTGTGAAGATCGAGCTTCTTGGGAGTTCCAAGACATCATCGGGTAGCAAAGACACCAAGAAGAGTGTTGGAATCGTGCTGCCCAAATAAGCAGGAGCATCTGTGCATCGCTCTTATATCCTCATTCCGTTTGTCCTGCTCATGGGTGGGCTTAACCTGCTTGGCTGTGAAAGTTCGGTGGGTGAGATCACAACAAAGATCCATACAGATTCGAGCCTGATCAAGAGCAAGCAACCATTGTACGGTACAAAAGGACTGGACCCTGGTGTGTTCAGGTTTGTGCTTGGTGAGGATGAAGTTCAGCAGCGCTATTATGGTGATTTTCACACAATACATTTAGCAAGCAGTGATGGGGCGCTGGTCATTTTCCGTAAACGAGATGCTTCCCTGTACCTCTGGCAGCGAGATGATCGTTCTGTCTTCCAGATAGAGCACAAGGAGTTGAAGGGGCGAGTGACACCAGGTGTGTTGTCCCCAGATCGTAAGCATGTGGCGTTTTCACGTCAGGCTGATTACAGGCTCCCCGATGAGGAGCGACCTGAGAGTGTGGATGACAGCGTGTACATTCTGGACATCGACACCAGGCAGTGGAAGGTTTTTCGTGGAAGCAGCAAGGGCTTTGAGATCTCAGGCATGAGATGGACGGAGCCCGAGGCGCTGACATATTATGCAGAGGTTGCGACCACCACACATCACGACCGAATGTACACACAGCTTGATCTGATCACGGGGGAGCACAGCGACTTTGGTCGTGAAGCGTTCTTGCAATTGCCTCACACGAGTTACAGGGCAAAACCAGAGGAGTGTCATGGGATGCATCTGATTCAGGATGATCAGGGCATTGAGATCAAGAAAGGAAGTCAGCGCAAGCGTGTGGTGCATGTGGAGGGTCGAACAAGGGCAATGCATGACAATCGCGACACCTTTTCCGCGCTATTTTTCATGCCTGGGTGCAATGAGGTCGTGCTGTCTCATGGTAAGAATCTTTATGTGTATCAGGTTAAAGAGGATCGACTTGTGTTGAACAACGCTCCAGAGTTTCTGGCCAACTCCGAGTATGTGAGTCTCTGGTATTTCCCTGATGAGTAAGATTTAAGCTTTGGAATGCTCAGTTTTTCCGTATAGTGCATTTCAGGAAGTTCATTGTGATTGTAATCATGGGCAGCAGCGTCTGGTGCTGCTTTTGTAGGTAATGATTGAGAGGTGGTTTGAATGTGCAGACGGATCGTTGTGGCAATCAGTTGTATGCTTGTTTTTGGTGTGGCTGTAAATGCATCAGCACAGGACAAGCCTGCTCCTATTGAGCTGAGCCCCACACAGATTGAGACAAACAACAGGGCTGTGCGCCTGTTAAGCGAGACACCACCGAAGACCAAGGAGGCGATCAAGCTCGTGGAGGCGGCACTGTTGATGGAGAACAAGGGGGATCTCTTGTATCTTACGCTGGGACGCGCCTATCAGCTTGATGGCCAGTGCAAGATGGCCGAGGAGCAGTTCAACGCAGCGAGCTCGGCACCAGGTGTCAAGGGTGTGCCCGAGGAGTTTGTCGGCGAGCAGCTCAAGACCTATCGCAAGGAGCTGGAGAGCTGCATGGGCACGCTCAAGGTTGTGTGTGAGCCAGGAGATCTGGATATCAGGTTGGAGGGTTCTGCGCTTGTGTGTGGTGAGGAGACATCGCTTGAGCCAGGTTCATACACGATTTCAGCGCGCAACATTCACTCTGGCGATGAGCTTGCTGTGCCCGTGGAAGTTGTGGGTGGTGAGAGCAAGACTACCCAGGTCAAGTTAGGGAAGGGCAAGCCTGATGGAGGGACGGTGGTGACACCACCTCCTACCGAGGAGCCTGAGCCTACCGAGCCCAAAGTGAGCGCGACACACTGGCGTCTGGCCCCGTATCTTGGTGGTGGTTTTTCGGACAATGTGTTGACACAGCCAGGAGAGTTTCATGGTGATCGTAACATCATGCTCTTTGGAGGTGTGGAGGGGCGCGTGTTATCGGGAACGCCATCACTGAAATATGGCGCAAGTTTTGATCTGAGGGGGGATCTTGGCGTGGCGGCGACCTCGGAGTTTGAAGAAGAGGATGTGACTGCCACGGGTGGAAAGATTGGCCTTGCAGGTCAGCTCTGGACGCAGGATGTCGTGGGTGTGTATGCGGGTGCGAATTTGAGACCACGTACGGTCAGTGTGAAAGACACGCAGGATAGTACAGAGGAGTCGTTTGGTTCGTTTGGTGTGGGTCTTGGTGGTGGATTAAGGTTTGATCTTGGTCCATTGCTTGGGATCGCTGGTTTGGAGCTTTATGGCGGTGGATTTTATGCGCTTGGTCTGGATTCGATCGATTCAGACGGGAAGTCACTCCCCTCATTTGAAGCAGGTTTACGCGCTCAGATTGAGGCATTCACCGTCTCGTTGTTGTTTGAGAGCTGGAGCACAGCAGCAGATCCATATTTGTTGAGAACACAGCAAGGGCTAGTGATGGTGGGCTGGACGTTTGGTTCTGCCAAGTAATTTCGTCAAGCACCCAGACAAAAGAGAGGCGGCCTGGAGTGGCCACGCCGTTTACAAACTC
>CATLTV010000278.1 GCA_950059285.1 uncultured Pseudomonadota bacterium
GTCCTGGTGGTGTGGGCAAAACAACCACCGCCGCTGCGATTGGTCTTCGTGCCGCGCTCATGGGTCGTAAAGCCATTGTGCTGACCATTGACCCCGCCAAACGTCTCGCCAATAGCCTCGGGCTTGATGAGCTCTCCAACACCCCACAACACATCGACCTCGCCGAGCACTCCTCTCATGCGTCGCTCGAAGCCAATGGCGGTGAACTCTGGGCGATGATGCTCGATCAAAAAAAGACCCTCGATGATCTCGTCCGACGCTTTGCGCCCGATCCCGGGGCATTTCAACGCGCCGAGAAAAACAACATCTATCGCCTCCTCTCCTCCACACTACACGGTATGCAGGAATACATGGCGCTTGATAAGCTCCACGACCTCTACACCAGTCAACGCTTTGACCTCGTTGTCCTCGATACGCCCCCCACAAAGAACGCGCTTGAGTTCCTCGAAACCCCCTCACGCGCAAAGACATTCTTTGATGAGCGCGTCATCAAATGGTTCATTCCCAACAGACGTAGCAGCGGCCTGTTTGGTAAGGTCTTTGACCCCGGCAGCGTTGTCCTGAAACTCCTTGGAAAAATCTTCGGCGAAAGCTTCGTCAAAGATCTGACCGAGTTCTTTGAAACCCTCGAATTCCTCCAGCAAGCGCTGCAATCTCGCGGTGAAATGATCGACTACATCATGCGCGATGAACAAACACACTTTGTTGTCATCAGCAGCGCCGATCCTCGACGCGTCAAGGAAGCCCTCTTCTTTCACGAAAAACTCGGTGAACTCGGACAACATGCCGATGCATTCATCATCAATCGTGTCATCCCACACTTCAAGAGCATCGACCTCGAGAGCTTTAGCAAGGACATCCTCGCAAAACTCTCACCTGAACCCCTCTCGGATGAACTCAGCAGCACACTCCGCGAAGAGCTCGCCTCAACCTACCGCGCCCTGTCACGCCTCGCGCTTCGAGACAGAGATGCGCTGGCAAGCCTTGCCAGCCGCGTGGGTGGCGAACTCATGCAAAGCATCCCCATGCTCGGACAGGACATTCACAGCATCGATCAGCTCGTCAACCTGTCCAAGTTCCTGACGCCCTCCAAACCTGTCATGCCACAGAAAACATCATGACCTCCCCCTCCCTTCTGGTTGAGGCACGTCAAGCACATACTGCACAGTATATGCTTGACGCTGCTCAGGCTCAGTCCTTCCTCGATGAGCTGCAACAGCATTACGACGAAGGCCACTCCAGCCAAATCAAACAGCTCAAATCCTCGCGTCATATCCAAAAGTACATCAGGCTCATGGCGTCTCCTTACGTCTTTCAACAGGACACACTCCTCAAAGAGCGTGTCCTGCTTTGCCTGAACCTCCTCCAGGACTCGCCACAACGACCTGTCCATGAAACGCTCGGGCTTGTACTTCTCAAGCTCTACTGGTCCTCCCACTGGAGCATCAAATATCCCGAGCTTATACAGGAGTTTATCACACTCCTCCCGTCACTCCCCCACCCCGATCTGACCAAGCTCGCGCTCTGCATCCATCAAGACTTGCCAGAAGCAAGCAAGCTCACCACCAAGATCCAGAACACCAGCGTCACCTCAAAGAAAACACGTATTGGTGAACTCGTTGAGATCGTTGAGATCTACCCCGAACACCTGAACCTGGAACAGTTCATTCAGGACGCTTACGTCGCCATCTTTGGCAACACAAACGCCACCGACAAACTTGAGCTACTCAAGAGAATTATCCGCGAATGCCTCGATAAAGAACTCTTCCTCAAAGACTCTCGCTGGAAGCTCCTTGTAGAACCTGTCATCACTCAAAACCTCTCCTCACACATCGCACGTGAAATGCTTGAGGAGCTTATCGTCAAACTCCCAGAAGAACATCTCAAGGACTACCTGTTTAATCATGTCGTCCTCACCGCCACACAAAGGCGCATGTTCACACCTGGCGTCCTTGAGAAAATCAAGACCGAAGGCACACGTCATTACATCCCCTACCTTGTCCCCTCCACACAGCTTACACAATCAGGGCTGCGTGGTCCTCGTCTGACAACCTACGCCATCAAGGTCAAGGAAGTCATTGAACACATCGCCGCGCGTGAGGGGATCAATAACGCCTCGGGTAGCCTGAGCCTTGTTGACAACCCTCGTGATGGCGGACTCACCGTATTTGAAGAGACACAGGGCACACTCACACTTGAAGCGGTCACAACGCCCATACAAAGAGTCGACCCAACACAACTACAGCCACCTGTGCTTGACCAGGCCATCCTCAACAGTCACTCCGATGACGTCCTGACACAGGCCCCAATGACAAAAAGCCAGAGATTGAATAATCTCCAGCTTGCTGTCCTGATCACACTGTTCATCCTTGGACTTCTGGTGCTCAGATTCGCCTTCTAACTGTAGGCTCAAAACCCTTGAGAAGAAGTGCACTATTTCCCGAGTTGATGCTCACCAAGGTAAATGATCTTGTCCCCTACAAAGACAGGGTGCTCGGGATCAGGGTTAAGGTTCACCACCCCGTTGTGAATTAGTCCCATGAGCAAGATATCCTTTTCATCGCGCAACCTGGCTTGCAGCTTTTCAAAGACAAGCAACTTACCCTCAATGACACCTGCCGGGACATCGGAGGTGTAGATGTTGTTACGTGTGGCAAGCAGGAGATCGTTCATAATCGACCCCACACCCGGGTTGATCGCTGTGTGAGCAAGAAGGCTGTTGCCCACAAGTGCAGTGGCGAGCACTTCGTTTGCGCCCGCGACACGGGCGTGCTCGACGTTCTCAGGGTCAAGGATCTCGGCGCAGATGTGAAGAGGTCTTGAGCGTGGCTCAGTAAAGACGCGTTCAAGACGCCTGACTGTAAAAATGGTCAACACGGTCGTCGCGTCACGTGAAGAGGAGCTTATATCTCCCCGTGAAGAATCCGCCACAACAACCAGTGTGCGTGCAAAGTTCAGGCGAACCTTGTTGTACTCGGCCTCCTTGGTGAAGTCGCCATGCACAAAGACATACTTGTGATCAAGCCCCGCAGGACGATCAATCGGGGCAAAGATGATCACAGGCGTGGGCTCACTGACGTGGGCTCCCTGCTCAAGCTGCTCAAGCAACATGGGCAGGTTATCATTCCAGCCAGCGATCACAATATGATCTGTAATTGAAGACATACGCACACGCTCCATTTGAAGGGGGATCAAGTGCCCCACCAGAGTTGAGCTGATAACACCAGCAAAGATAGCAATGACAAACATCCCTGAGACCATCAACACTGCGCCAATCACTCGGCCACCAGGTGTCTCGGGCGTAATATCACCAAAACCCACCGTGGAGATGGTTACGATTGACCACCACAGCGTGTCACCAAGATCGTCAACCTTGCTGTTGTGACCATACTCGGCAAAAAAGAACATCACCGCACCAAGCACGATGTTCAACAGCACTACCCCAAAGGCAACGCCAAAGAGCAACGCATTATCGCGAATCGCTGAACTCAATACACGCAGCGGGTTGTGATAACGAAAGAGCTTGACGGAACGAAACAGCCTGAGCAGGCGCAACACACGCAAGGAACGAAGGAAGGGCACCAGGGGCAACAATGCAAGCAGATCAATCAGCCCCCATGGACTCAACATAAACTTGAGACGTGACGCCACAAAGTAGCGCACTGTTCCCATGAAGCTCAGCTTGACAGAGAGTGGCTTCCAACTGTTGATCACCCACAAACGCGCGATGTACTCAAGGAGGAACACTCCCAGAATCACGCGGTCAAAGAGGATCAGCAGCTCCGTCCTGTTCTGACGCACAGGCGCAGGCAGCCCATCCATCCCAAAGGTTTCATAAAGCAACAACGCTACACTCAGGAGGATCATCACTGTGATAAATAACAAGAACCACTTGTGACGACCATCCCTTGGATCGTTGAGAATATGCCAGACATCTTCACGCAGCGACACACGCGCTCCTTAAAATATCAACGTGTTCAACTCAAGACTCATCTCTTTGCAAACTCATAACACAAGAACCTCTGGAGTGAAACCAGACGATATCATCAGATGTGCTATACGTTGCACCAGAACAATGATACCTATTGCAGTCTCGTTGCATGTGCACACAATGAGACTTTACAAATTCGCATCAGATGGCTAACTCAATTCGATTGTTAGATTTTTTACTCAGGATGGTTTAATGTCGCACGCCAAGCAAGCTCTTCTATCTCTGTGCCTTCTACCTCTAGGGGCGTGCATCTTTGCAGAGTCCTCCACCCCATCAGGCTCCAACATCGCCGTCACCACACCAGATATGGCTGTGGAAGATATGCGCGTTGAGGATCAACCCTCCGACATGACACCTCAGGATGATGCAGGTCAACTTCCGCCTGACATGGACGTACCCGATCTCCCTCTCGACATGGAGATGAGTGCAGACATGGATATGGGCCAGATATCCTGCGGTACAGATGAAGAGTTGTGCACAGAGCGCAGCCTCGCCTGCGGCGAGCAGCGTATCTACGATAGATGTAACAACGCCCGTGAAGTTGACTGTGGTGGGTGTGAATCAGGTTTTGAGTGTGACACCAACATTTGTGTCTGCGTCTCTCCACCCGATGCACAGGTCTGCTCTGACTTTCAACTTGAGTGTGGCGTACACTCCATTCAAGACATCTGTGGAAAATCGCGCACCGTGACTTGTGGCACCTGTGGTGAGCAAAAAGAATGCTCCGAAAATGGTACATGTGTTGATGCATGTGTCCCCATCAGCATGGATGATCTGTGCAGCGCAAATAACATTGCCTGTGGTGAGTACAGCCCCGAGTCATCCATTGATAATGGGTGCGGCGAGGAACTGGAGGAGATCTACTGTGGCACATGTGGGCCAAATCAGACGTGTGACAGCTCCAATCAATGTCAGTGCGTTCCAGAAACCGCCGCCGAGCTATGCGTTCAAGAGAATGCTACCTGTGGAGAGATCTCCGTTGTTGACCGCTGTGGCGTGATGCATTCTTTCTCATGCGGCACATGCAGTGATGGCATGTGTGAAGACAACACATGCTCTCAGTGTGAATCATCCTCTGACGAAACACTGTGCATTCAAAACAACGCATTCTGTGGTGACATCACTGTCCTTGATAGCTGTACAGGCATGGCACGCACGGTAAATTGCGACCTCACACGTGGATGCAGTGAAGGTGAACTTTGCACAACCAGCAACCAGTGTGAATGCCCACTTCCCCTGTGTGAAGATGGTGATTGTGGCGTGATTCGCAACGCTTGCGGTCAAAGCATTGATTGTGGACAGGGCAGTTGTGGTGAAGAAGAAGTATGTGGGAATGACAATGAATGTGTCTGCCCCACACCACTGTGTCCTACAGGAGCAGAATGTGGCCTCTACACCAACGCATGTGGTAAATCCATCATGTGTGGCATGTGTGGCTCGGGTGAAATATGTGACTCCAACCAGTGCCAATGTGAAGGCGAATCGGAAGCTGAACTTTGCACCCTGGCCAATGCTAGCTGTGGAATCATTACTGTGCAGGATCGCTGTGGCACAGCTCGCACTGTCAATTGTGGTACTTGTTCGGAGCAGTATGACGACTGTCAGAACAACATGTGTGTGTGCATCGCCGAATCTGATTGTGAGCTGTGCACGGCAAACGATGCCCAGACAAGCTGTGGCACAATTAACAACTTGAACACATGCGTGGAGCAGTACGTCTTTATCGATCGTTGTAATCAACAAAGAACCGTTCAATGCTGCAACAATGGAATCATCGGATTATCCTGCACAGAAAACTATCCAGCACAATGCCCTGCGCAACAAGGATCTTAGGTTCTGTTGACATCACTTAAAACGAACTTTGTATTTGATATAAAAAGACGTTAGAGTCAGAAGCGTTCACTTATAACGCTCTGGTCATTCCTCATGACAGCAGGTTCACACCATGCACTTTACTCAACGTCTCTTTCAGATCTGTATTGCCTTGATGCTACTGATGGCAACAGGCTGCAACTTCAATGATACCATTGACTCGCCATCAACAGACCCCTCGCCTGCTGAATCCGAGGAATGTGTACCACTTGAAGACAGTATGTTGTGCACACGATTTAGCGCACAATGCGGCGAATTAAAGCTGCTGGATAACTGTGAGCAGCCACGTCAAATTGATTGTGGTCAATGTGCTGAACACAACACATGCAACACAGAAACAGCCCTGTGTGAGTGCACACCACAAAGCGATGAGGAGCTTTGTTCAGTGCTTGGACTCCAGTGCGATACAGCAACAACAACAGACAGGTGTGGGAAGATCCGCGAAATTGATTGCGGCCAGTGTATGGACGCCCACGTGCAATGTGAACAGAACATGTGCTCGGGGTGCCTTCCCGAGACAGATGCGCAGCTTTGTCTACGCGCAAACGCAACATGTGGCACCATTGATCTCGAGGACAACTGCGGGAACCTGCGTGAGAGCGTGGCTTGTGGTGTGTGTGGGGGCACCTCTGAATGTAACGATGAGAACACATGCGTCTGCCCTGATGAGAGCGACGCCGAACTCTGCGCACGACAGGGTAAAGAGTGTGGTATGTTTGTGGGCCTGGATCTGTGTGGAGAGGAGCGCACAGCAGATTGTGGCGCGTGCCCACAAGGTGAGTGCCAAAATGACAACACATGCTCTGTCTGCTCACCCGAGAGCGACACAAACTTTTGCCTGAGAGGAGGTACTGAATGTGGCGACCTCACCGCCGAGGATAACTGCGGTGATCTGCGTACCGTCGCGTGTGGCTCCTGTGAGCCGAGCATGTTATGTAATCCCACAACACACCAGTGTGATTGTCCCACACCTGCATGTGTATCAGGCTCAAGTTGTGGCACAGTCTCCAACGCCTGTGGTGCAAGCGTTGATTGCGGTTCGTGTACTGGAGCCGATGAGGCGTGTCTGGACAATGCGTGTGTTTGCCAACCCCAAAGCTGTGGAGACAGAAACGCCGAGTGTGGCACTTTTTCGAGCTGTGGACAAACCATTGATTGTGGTTCATGCAACAGCCCTGACACCTGCACAAACAATACATGCATTTGCAAAGGTGAAACCGATGCAGTGTTATGCCTGAATCAGGCAGCCATGTGCGGCAATATCACCGTCGTGGATCAGTGTGGAGTTACGCGCAACATCAACTGCGGGCGCTGCGGTGTGTCAGAGGACTGCATCAACAACTTCTGCTGCGAAAATGGGCAGCTCTGCCCCGTTATCAAATGATGTGAGTCCGTGTGTCCAGGATTACTGTACAGGCGCAAGGTTGACAATTTGCGCGACGATATCCTCAATGGAGCGACCTGTTGTATCCACGGTGACCGCATCGGGCGCAGCCACAAGAGGAGCAATATCACGTGTCATGTCCTTGTGATCTCGTTCCTTGATTTCTTGCAAGACCTTGTCATAGCTCTCATCAATACCTTTCTCGGCAAGCTGCTTGACGCGGCGTTCAGCGCGCTCCTCGGCAGATGCGGTGAGGAAGATCTTCAGCTCAGCACCAGGGAAAACCACTGTGCCAATGTCGCGCCCTTCAAGAACACTGTCCTTTGCTGACCCGAGTGTGCGTTGAAGTTCGAGCAATGCTGCGCGGACCTCCTGATGCGCTGATACAGTTGATGCTGCGAGGCTGATCTCCGATGTGCGGATCTCATCGCCGACAGGTTCTCCATTGCAAAATACCTGATTAATATCTCCCTGAATTTCAAAAGAAAAATCCAAATCACGTGCAATATCAGCACAGGTCTGACCATCATGAAGATCAAACGATCCTTCCTTACACTTGAGCGCCACGGTCCTGTAGATTGCACCTGTATCAATCAGTTGAAATCCCAGTGAGGCGGCGACTTGCAGGGCGATGGTGGATTTGCCTGCACCAGCAGGTCCGTCAAGGGCAATGATCATGATCTTCTCTTTGTCTTCAAGGGAACGCTCGCGTCACATGGCGAGGGATCTTCCAGATGTGATGATAAAAACCTGCCTTCAGCGTACTGAAGGCGTGTGATGCTCTATACAAACTTGTGCATTTACACAACCTCGCTGTGCATCACACAGAGGCGCGGGG
>CATLTV010000279.1 GCA_950059285.1 uncultured Pseudomonadota bacterium
GGTTGATGAATGCGGTCTTTGCACGTTGTTTGTGGTGTTTTTCTGCGCGTGTCAGTTCCCTTTCAAGGTGTTCCTGTCGCTGTTGTTTCAGGAGGGCTTGCCATGCATAGGACAGGTTTTCTTGTGGCTCTTGTGTGGTATCAAGCCATGTGTTCAAGCGTCCAGAGAGCTTGTGGTGTTGATGCAAGTCGTTGAGGTCTTCGGCCTTACCATCCACATCCACAATGCGCCATGTGAGCGCGAATTCAAAGGTTTCTTGATCGACTGTGGCAAGGTGTTGCGCCAGTGGACCATAAAGAGGGTGCTCACCCAGTGCCGGCGCCTGTCCTTGTTTGTTACGGTCGATGTGTACCGCAAGAATGATCTGTTGAACCTGCGTCAGCTCATCAAGCCAGCGGGCTTGTGTACTGTGGTTTGATGTCGTGGCGCACAAGGCAAGGGGGGCGATGTCCTGGTGATGCTGCGTGACATCGAGGACACTCAAAAAGTCGGGCTCGCCGTCACAAATGATGACTGTGTTGGCCTGTGCTGCCTGGTGTAAGCCAAGATAGTCACCCTGTGTTGAACCATACTGACCGAGTACCTTGAGCCTATCAGGTTCGTACAGGCGCCAACGCCACTTGGTGGGGTGGGTGTGCTTGGCATCAAAGACAGGGATAGCAAGACCCTGGTATCGTTCAGGCTCACGCAACGGAAGCCAGAGCTTTCCTTCGTCATTGATGAGTCCTGATTGATAGAGCTCTTCCCTCGTGGTGTTTTGAATGAGCCTGTGTAGCTCTGGAAGCAGAGGAGCAAAGTCACGCGCTCCATAGTGATGAACGATGTCAGGGTCAAGCCCTCTTGAGTGACACCACTGGTGAGCCTCATCGGTGAGCTCGAGCGCTTGCACATGCTCCCACAGATGCGCCATAACCGGGCCTGAAGTGCGCGGTGTCGTAGGCTGTGTGTATGGTTTGGGCGAGGTACGGGGGACGAAGGTAACGCGTTTGTGGGGCTCCACATAACCGAGGTGCAGAGGAACGTGTGCTTCCTGGGCAGCAATCGCCAGTACAGATGTGAACTCGGCGTCAAGACTCAAGCCCTCCATATGCGCAATAAGCGTCAGCGCGTCCCCTTTGGCGCCACACGAGTAACAGTGAAACACGTCGTGATTCACACTCAGAGAGGGGGTGTTGTCATCGTGAAAAGGACAACAAAAGAGCTGGTTCTTTTTGTTCTGGTTTCCCTTCTTTTCCTGAAGGTTATAACGTCTAGCAAGGGTTCGGACGTCAAGATTGTTTTTAATTTCGACTGTGTTTAACATGGGGCATCTTCCTTGATGCAATAGCATTGACTTCTTCAGGCTAGCCCACTACACTCCGACGTGATTTATTTGTTCTGTAGATCGGTTGTGTTTTGTGTTTTGTGTAGTGGGGACATCACCATAGGTGGTTGATGGGTTAGACTGGTCGATATCAGCATGAGACCAGACTTGTAATTCGTTGAGCTGAACTGCTAATTCGCGCAACGAATAGGAAACCTTCCTAGGACGAACCAAAAAATCGCGACTGATCTAAAGTGCATAAGTTCAAAGGCCACAACTCTAACCGGTTGTGGCCTTTGAGTTTTTTGGGGGTGTTTACGATGTACATAAGAAGCTCCTGGCAGAGGTGAAGGAGCCTGACATGTGGTGTTAGGCTCCTGTGAGTGATGACCTAGTGTGTCACAATCTCCATCTTCATGGAAATGGGGCATTCAGAGCGAGGATGATCATTCTTGCCAACCATCACCAGCTCGAATTTACTGAGCTTTTGCGTGGATTTGAGGTTACTCTCGACCACATGATGTAAAAGCATCAGAGCATGTGCATTGGCCTCTATCCTAGTCGCATCAAGATAGAAAGCAACGCGCACATGACAGGACTCAGGTAGCGGATAACGTTCGGTATATGCGTTCCACTTGGCCTGGTAGTCGCACAAAAGAGCTTCGGATTGATTTATGGTGTGGTGCGTTTCATAGCGGAAACATTGCCTGGCGAGCACGTCAAAATGATGGGCTCGCTTCAACAGGGTGTTCCCTGCTTCCCAGATAAGTTCTTCTGCGCGTGGATGGTTCAGGGCTTGTTCAAGACGTTGAATAAAGGCTTGAGGCAACTGGGTGTGTTGTACTGCGGACATGAACGACTCCTTTGTCGTAGTCTCGCCGTGCCATTCCCTGATTCGATGCGGCTGATCTTGACTTCTTGCTTGGTTTGGCCAAGATTATACACCAATGGCGTGATGGTCTTACGACGATCGCGGCGTTGTTTTTAGCTTGTTAGACAGCAAAGTAAAAACGATCAGGGTGTTTTCACTCTGGAAGCTCGTTCACCTTTTTTTACAGATTGGGGTGAGCGAGCTTTTTTAGTGTGCACCTCAAGTAGCAAAGATGCAAGTGCAAAAATCAGACAACTAACTTGCCGAATCCACACGGTTTTTTGTAGCAAGCAGGAAATGCCTGCTTGCTACATCGTCGTCTACACTATCCGATTGCACCGTAAAGGCGTCTTGTAGAGCCTCTTTTCATCAACCTAACCCCTGGTAAGGGTGATGTGGTTTGAAGCTGTCCTGACTTGATTTTGGGCGCCAGAGCCATACGCGTAAACATCCCTGGTGGCCTCATGTGATAGCGAGGGGAACGTAAGGGTGTAAAGATCTGCGCTCCATCAGCCTCAAAATCCCTGTAGCGTTCAAGGTGTTCCTTCATCATCCTCACCCTGACGTAATTCAGGTTGCCGAGCGCCGCTTTGAGCTGCCTTTCAACAGCTCCACGCAAGTACCATGGCATGGGGACAAGATACTCTGTTCTGGGGTATGCAATGACATCAGAACCCAACAGACGCCCCAGCCATATGGGAAGATCCTTGTAATCCTGTGTATGTGCGTCTCGAAGGTGAATTGAAATATGTAACATGTTCATGGAGATAACTCCTGTAGGTTATGGTCGCCAACCGTGACCGCAGAACTTTTCTGCATGGCGCGACAACACTAAGAACTTATCACAGGTTAGAAGCGGCTTGCTGAACTTGGCAAGTTTTTAATTTATCAATATAAAACAATAACTTAAATCCACAGGCAATCTATTGTTCAATAGATTGCCTGTGGATTTAGCATCAGAATCAAGGATCTTCTGGAACACATGTATCCACAAACTGTTTGCCCAAGGCACTCAATCTGATGTGATAGTTACTGCTTAAAATCATTACATTACGACTAGATGCGGATGCTCCTGAAACTATCCAAACCTCATCGCGTTCAGCACGGAACATCTTTTGAAGCAAGCCGCATCGTGTGCTTAATGACTCATAATATGCCTGGATATTCGTTTGCGGTATGCCGTTAAAGCCAAGCCATTGGCCACGATGCATGTAACCATCAGACTTAGGGTATAAAGGAGCAATGGGCTTCTTTACACGTCGACCTTCAGTAGGTTGGTAGATCTCAAGTTCATCACCTTCTTCGTATGATGGGTGCACCCATTGTCCTTGGTAGATAAGTTCATTCCCATCACGAAGCATCTTTAAGATGAGAGCTTCATCAGGAGCCATATGCTTGAGCATATCAACGAATCCCGGGTGTACGTCTGCTTGATGTTCTCGGTTACACGCGTTGGCAAGCAACTCTGTGAACATATCATAGATTAACGTGTCACTGTCCTGATACTGGACAGCATCTACAACGGAGGCTAACAACTTGAGAGGAGGCTCTACGCGCTGTTCTTCAGGGACTTTACAAATCGAACGTTCAAGGAATTTAGCCCAACACTCCCTAGCAATTTGGACAGGGTCGCCTACAAGCCCAACAAGGTTTCCAAATAGCTTCCCTGCTTCTTTTGCAGGAGGATCAAGCAAGCTCACAGCTGGTTGGAGCACGTTCTTACCTTCTTGAACTATCTCCTTGCCAACTTCTTTGCCAGCCCCTTCCAAGATTTTTGATTCTATATCTGTCATGATGAAACTCCCATGAGTGTCATGCATCGGATCTGTTCAAAAGATCGCGATACGATTGATAAACCACCTCACATCATGCGAGATGATCGACTTCTTGCTCTACAATGTGAGACAATTCTCATTAAACCATTGCAAAACAACACAAATTATACATGTCAAGCAGAGGTTAGTAGGTTAACATAAAGGGCATTATCGGCCATCAGGTGTGCACCTGGGCATGACCTCGCCTCCCTTCTCTCTTGATGTCTACACCAGTATAGCAATGGGTTTCGTGTTCGGTGAACTGGCCTCCAACACGGAGCGTTTTTCTTGCGCTTCTTGCACAAGAACACGTTTTCAATCAGGGGGTCTTATCTCTCTTATTTACTAATATAAGTATTTAATTATATGAGAAGAGAGAGACGCGTATGCGCGCGTAGCACAGATCATGCCACATGAAAAACACGCCTAAATGAATATAAATAAAGACATTTTTGGGTCTCATTTTTGAGACTGCATAATCTCATTTTTGAGACTCTTGATTAAATGTCTCATTTTTGAGACTCTTGATTTACATTCAAGATGACCCGCTTTATAAACAAAAAAGGCGATCGGCTGATTACCGATCGCCTGATCAACCTCCTTGTGATGGTTGATTTATGGTGTGGTGCACGGGGTGATTCCCGTGCCTTTTTTATGCACTGTAAAAACTGCAAAAAGTCCCCCTTTTTATGCACTCCAGAAACTCCAGAAACTCTAGGAAAAGCTCTTGCGCATCCTTGAAGGTTCATCAAGTAAACCCTTGTCAACATTAAAGAACCACGTTGATGGATTGCCAACACTATCGTCCTTCATGACAACGGATATAGACTGCATCTCTGTAAGCACGTCTTCAATACTCACTGGAAGCTCTTCGTGTTCATCAGGGACATCGACATCAAACCGCATCAACATCCACCGCAACTGCTCCCCGGCACATGGAACTGTCAGAAGCTCGTGTAGTGTCTGAACGTCAGGTAAGCTTATCACAGGCTCACGATCACGCTTCCTGAGTGACCATACATGCAACGGAGGGAACCAATGTGCCACATCGCCTGGTGCATACATGGCCCACTTCAACCACGTAGAACGCTCCCTGGCATAAAGATCTTCATCCACAGGAAGGCAGGTATCAAACACATAGCGATGCTCACACCAAGATAGATTGTTCCTGTCTCCCCAGTGTGAACGCACTGCATGAATTCCGCCCATGGCCTTTATTGCATCACGCAACAAGTCACGATCGCGTAAGGGCGAGTTCATACGACAGGCATGTTCTAACAAGCATGTATGCACTGCATGGCTTGCAAGCGGTCGCGTCCTGTCATGCTCCCAAATCAGGGACACACCTCGTAGCAGCTGCGCCAGCTCCTCTGTGTGATTTACTTCAGGAGCCAGATAGTGCATCACACCATCCAGTTCAATCCTCACAACATCAGGGTAATGCTCCTGTACATGCATCAAGATGTCTGTCGTCCTGTCATGACTTGAATAGTACACATCAAGCGGAGCGCTTTTCCCTGACGTATACCCGCGAGCTACAGCAATATGATCGTGTTGTGTGAGCACCTGTTTTCCACCTGGTCTGTTCTTCAAGTAGGTCAACATGGTGGTGTGGAAGCTGGCTTCATCAGAAGTAGGGAAAAGCCCAATAAAATCAAGGAGTGCGGACTTCTTTCTTACTTCTGCATTACTATATAAGGCAGAGTTACGAAATATATCCGCACGCGTTGAAATCATTAGGTTTTTTAAGTTTTGGGTCACACCCATATCAAGCAGATGGTTCAGAGGGTGTTTGGGCGCAGGCATACACATATCCTGGCGCAGAATGACATCCCGCCAGAGCTGTCTTGATGTTTCTTTGTGGTGAGGTCTGGAAGGAACCCACACACGGTGTTTTTGAAGCATTGTGCGTAACGCTGCAAGCATCCCACCATCACTTGTTGCCTCACCTGTCAGAGCATAGATCACGGCATTGGCATCAAGTACATGACGCTCATCACACACATAGGTCTCGGGGAATCCAAGATCGCCAAGACTTCGCGAACTCTGCACAATCAGGTGTACAGGACGCTCCTCGTTGGCCCACAGGGTTCGGATACGTTCAATGATCTGAATGTACGCTCTTCCTTCACACAGGAACCGTGCCTCATCTAACCACTTGGTGCGTACATCGGGGTGATTCCAGTGCTCGCCGCTCATCATACAGAGGGTTGCACCAAGAGAACGCACTGCCTGGGTGTTTGGGAAGTAGGTATCCAGGACAAGCGTATGACAGTCCTTTGCACCGTTCCACCCTGAGCTCTCGGAGCCTTCAAAATGAATCACTGGACCTTGAAGGGCGCCAAGCATTGCCGATGCCTGCGGATCGTGTGCGTCTGTCGCCTCTCGCCATGCCTTGTGTGTGACATGAAGAGTTCCTGGCGAGTCATACGTCAGATGAAGGGCCTTGTGTAACTTGGCCGCTTTGAGGCTTCGATAACGGTCCCCGTGGGCGCATCCCTTGCCCATGTCATAGTCAATTCGCGTGACATGAATGTGTTCAAAGGGACGCTCCACATCAAGCGTGACATGGTTGACCTCTGCGCCATAAAGCAAGCGTGAGAGTTCAGGAGTCAGTGTTGCATCAAGGGCGATGACAGTATCCCAGCGGCTTAAATCAAGCTCTCTAAGCACCGTCATGTGCATCTTACCTTGTTGGATGTGGCACTCGACGAAGCCTGATTGATATGCACGCAGAAACGCTGCAATAATGCGCCAATCATGGCATTCCTTCAGGATGTCCACGCGCTTTTGATGCTGGGCTTCATGGGTGCATATGAGCGCTTTTTCAAGGTGGTCCCGCTGTAAGTTCTCCACGTCCACTGTATCGAGCTGGATGCCGTCAAAGATGCGCGCGATCGCGTGACCGTCAAAGCGTCGAGAGCGTCGCTTGTCCTCCGGATCAAGTTGTTTTGAGTCCTCTACCATCTGTGAAAGTTCATGCCATGCCGAGCTGGGCATGTTCACTTCCAGGCGCATCCAGTTCAGATCATCGAGGTTAGCCGTGATGCTTTGGCGCATGGTCGTGATGGGAAGTTCATCAATCACAAGTACATCACGTTGTGCTCGGGTGTTCTTCTGGTCACGTACAGCGTGCTTGATGTGTTCGGTGGAGGGTTCACACCCAAAGTGCTCGGCGAGTCTTTTGATGAGTGCCTGGCGCGTGGTGCAGTTTGACCATGCATCACCCTGCTCATCCTCACGCAAGGTGAGATAGGTGATATGGTCTGTGTTGTACGTGTAGGGTGTGACAGAGGCTTCTGATGTGCTCAGCGCGAACATTTCTTGCCACTTGATGTGTACCTGTCGCTCTCTGGTGTGTGCGTTGAAGTCCGAGGCAAAGCCTTCTGTCAGAAAGAGCTTCTGGTGTGTGATAAAGCGTTGTGTACGGTCTTCATCCTGACGTGCTCGCCAGTAATCACACATGGCCTCACCGTCTGCGCGTGTAGGTCCACGCTCGCACATCTGACACATCATTTGCCCACCTACAGGGCTGGCCTTGGATGCGTGTAGGTACAGGTCAAAGTAGTCGCAACTTTCTTCATTGCGTACCACTTCAGGGCGCAGGTTTTGTTTTAATGTCTCTCTGGCCTCGGAGAATGGAAGCTCATTCAAGGCATCAAGAAACGCTCTGGGGGCTTCCTCGCTTGTGATGGTGGAAGGGCTGGCCCAGTCCAACGTGTGGATCTCTCCATCATGAAGTTTGAGTGCAAGGTTATGCGCGGTATGTCGTGTTTTCCCTGCCCCTGGTGTAATCGCCAGCGACAAGCGCTCTCGGTGCTTGATGGCATGGTCAATGTGTTTGTTAACCCTGGGTTGAACCTCCGTGATGGTGGATGGAAACACAAACTCCATGGGGTTGATGAATGCGGTCTTTGCACGTTGTTTGTGGTGTTTTTCTGCGCGTGTCAGTTCCCTTTCAAGGTGTTCCTGT
>CATLTV010000280.1 GCA_950059285.1 uncultured Pseudomonadota bacterium
GTTGCTGTGCTTGAGCAAATCAGTACACCTGCACGCACAAGGTTTGATTGGGGTGTGAAGTGATCGCCTCGCAGCGCTTGGTGAGTCTGTAGGATTATCAAAAAATATCTTGAAGGTGGTGGGGTCAAGGGAAGGATCTATCGCGGGTCAGATCAGGGCGCTTGAGGTAAAGCTTGAGGGCTCCTTGTTGAAGCTTGAGCAGGAAGATCGCTTGAGGCGAAGGTTGGCGAAGCTCAGGCAGGGAGAGAGCAAAGGTGCCAGAGAGGGGAGGTTACGACGGGGGCGAAACTTGTTGGAGTCGAGCCTTGCGGGGGTGATGGAGAGGAGCTTGGCGCATGTAATGGATGAGGCATGGCTAGCTGTGCTGGAAGGGATCACGGGCAGGCGTTATGACAGGAGCATCCTGAGCAAGGAGCTTCGCTTGTTGCTGCTGGTATCACAGGGAGAGGACTTTGATTCCAGGTTGTTTTCGTTATTCTTGAGCGTGGCGTTAGGTCAACGAGAGCTTCTGGATATACCTGAGAACAGCGCGTGGGTGAAACAAAGCAGGCTGGGCAAGGATGTGCTGGCGTATTGGCTGGGAGGTTTTCACGAGCGCGTTCCGTTTGGTGATGGTGAGCTGGAGGTTTACACCGAGTCGAATTTGTTGATGGCCGCACAAATGGGGACGTTGTTTGGTACCTGTTTATCACTGGACCATGGTGATTATGCGATGAGTGCGTTGAGGCATAATCTGGAGGTCAACAAGCATGTTGTGTTTGTGAAGGATGGGGCGGGGAAGGTGATCGCGAGGAAGTTGATCGCGATTGAGAAAGAGCGAGGAACGTTGATTGGTTATCCGTTGTATGTGACTGATTGTCCATGGGATTCGTCTGAGCTAACTCCCCTGATAGAGCATGTGATTGTGCGTTTTGCGCATCGTTGTGGGTTGGTGATGGGGGACTCTGGAGAGCCCAAGTATTTGCTCTCTGTAGATCGGGAGAATGGTAGTTTTTATTTGGATGGTGTGGAGAGTTGGGGAGAAGCAGTGGGCTCAGTCGAGTTTCCTGTAAGTGATGATCCGTGTTGGCCAGCACGTCTGGATGCGCAGATGGAGTGGGCGTATTGGGTGGCAAGTGAACAGCGAGATTGGGGGCTGTTGCGTGCGTTGGCGTGGAGGCGGCGAGATCCCTGGAGTCGATATGCACTGGTTCAGCTATGTGCAGGTGGGAAGGAGCAGTTAAAGGGTGTGGAGCCTGTGCTCAAAAAGTATGGTTATTATGAGGAGTTGAGGGGGGCGATGTTGAACTCGCCAGGGTTCTCACCATCGGAGCGTATAGCGTGGTTTGTTGATGTGTTTTCAGCAGGGCGTGACAGGTGGGAAGGGATCTCTGAGTTGATGGTAGCTGTGGCGTTGGATGCTCGTCAAATCAGAGAGCTTGGTGTGCATTTAAGCTCATTTATTCATGAGCTTGATGCAAGTGAGAGTCTGGATGCCTACACAGAGTATTCGCCGCCCTTCAGGTTGAGTGTGGTGTGTGGAGAGCTTGAGTTTGGAGTCTTGTTGAGCGTGCTTCAGCGCATGTTGGCCCATGGTGAGAGGGTGTCGGGTTCGTCGATATATTATCAACGTGAGGTTCAGAGTTTGCTTCCCTCAATGTTGCATATGTTGCGTTTATCATGGGTTCGACATGGCGCTGAAGTGAACTTGTTGAGCGAAGCTCTCTTGCACGAGAAGGTGCCGTACATGTTGGAGGTCTTGCTGGGCTTGGCGCGTGAGGTGCATCACGTGAAGGTGAGGCAGGCGCTCTGGACGAGGTGGTTAACGCGTAAAATGTCCTTCTTTTCAAAGAGGGTGCAGGAGGCGATGTTATGGGCTCTTGCAGGTCAGGATTTGGAGGATGAGCAGCGAGTGCAGCTTCTTGATATGGCCAAATATGTCTTTGATGGTCATGACTTGGCTAGATTTCATGCGATGCTTCAAGGGGAGGCAACTGTAGACGTTGAGTTTCGTAAAGCACGACGTGATGTGGTGCGTGTGATTGAGCGTACTCGTCAAGAGTGCCGAGAGAAGGGCATGAATCAGATTCGTCATCCCGATGTGTTTGATGCGTTCAAGCGCATGGCCGCACTGGAGCATGACGAGTTGGAGGGTGTGTTTGAGACCTTGGCAAAGGCATGTTGGATCGAGACTATTCAGGATCACAAAGGAGCGTTGAGTATGCTTGCCAGGAGTGTTCCTCTCCTTGAAGACGAGATGTGGGCGCTTGAGACGATGCTCACGATTTATCATGGTGACCGTGAGGTGGTGCAGGCGTGTATTGAGCGGTATTTTGGTGATGGCAAGGCTGCACATCACTTTTACTGGTGGGTGTTGCTCAAGGATCGTGCAGATGAGTTGACAGATGAGACAAAGTACATGTTAGCCAGAGATTGCGCGTTGGGTTTTCGGTATGTGCCGATTGTACGTGCTGAGGAGGTGTTGTTCTGGTTGTCCAGGTGTAATGACTGGAAGGGAATGACGATGCGTTGCTTGGCTGAGCTTGAAAAGAACGGAAGTCTTCATGGTGGGTTGGCTGAGAGGGGGGCAGATTTGGCGTCGTTATTTTTACGAGGTGATGAGCGTCTGACATGGATCGCGCATCATTTCTTGATTGCGTTGGCCAGGGGAGATAAGAACTACGAACTGCTCGTGTTTTATGATTTTTTGACGCTCATGGCTGCATCAGGACGTGATGATTTTGACAGATGTGCTCAAGACATGTTGGCTGTCATTCTGGACAGGTTTAGTGTGCAAGATGGCGCAGTGCTTGATGTTTTTGAGAAGTTATGTTTTGCAACGCATTCATGGGAACAATGTTTGAGCACAAGTACAATCAGGCAACTCCTTGGGGAGTTGCCTGATTGTACTCCTGATGTGTTGTGGTCAGAATTTAAAGGGAAGTTGCATGAGCGCGCAAAGACGAACAAGCGTGGCAAGGAGTTAGTGAAGCTTTTGTAAGTACTTTACTTGCTCTTTGTGGTTAAAAGAAGCATGTGTTGTCGTCTTTGCAGGTTACAATTCCTGGGCAATCGTCATTTGCTACGCATTCTACACATGTATTGGTTGATGTGTTGCAGACGTTGAGATCATTGGGCTTACCTGCACAATGTGCATCATTGACACACTCTACACAAAGGCTTGTGTCACTATTACAGACAGTGCGATCCCCTTGATTCGTGCAATCGTTGGCGTTGACGCACTGAATACAGTCCCCTGAATAGCAGATGGGGAAATTTGCGTTGCTATTTTTGCATTCTGTATCGTTGGTGCAGCCTGTACAGACATTATCAACACAAAGGGGATTACCTGTGCCCGCGCACTGGCTGTTGTAGAAGCATTCCACACACTGCATTTTATCTTTGCAGAAGGTTTGTTCACCAGAGGTTGCGGAGGCGCAGTTCGGATCTGCCATGGTGTCGCTGGTTGATGTGCATGCGGTGCAGAAGCCATCCTGACAGGTTGGCAGTTCGGCTGTGGTGCATGGGTTTTCAGCGCTGCATGTGGTGATGCAGGAGCTTCCACCATCCATGCAGGCTGTGCCTTCAGGGCACATATCACATGAATCACTGGGCATATCTACAGGTTCTGTCGTCATGTCCTGGTCTGGCATGTCTGTAGGCATGTCGCTGGGGGGCATATCTGTAGGCATGTCGCTGGGGGGCATATCTACAGGCTCTGTAGTCATGTCATTCATATCTACAGGTTGCGTCATGTCCAGATCATCGGGTGTGGAGAGAGCGGGCATGTCAGGGCGCAAGGTGTCCTGATCGGAGGAGGCGTCCTGGAGATCGGGTGGATCTTGGATTGTGGAGGATTCTGGAGGTGCAACGCAAGAAGAGAGCACAAGTATGCTCAATGCAAGGATCTTTCTTTTCATGTTGGGGGACTTTGTTTGGGTTCGTGAAAATATGAACGGGCATATTCGGTTTTATCTTAACTCAATCGATTTTGCTTGTCCAAGATCCCATAGATAAATTAGTCCGCTGTCGTGTCCTGTGGCGAGCCGACGGGAGTCGGGGTGAAAGATAGTGCTGATGATTTTACCGTCGTGAGGTTCGATGAGCAGGGGTGGTAGCATGGGGTCATCGTTTGAGAGATCTGCATCAAAGAGCCAGAGCTGGTCGGCATGATCAAAACGTGAGGGGCGCTCTCCCCATACGGCCAATCGATCGCCAAGGTGTGTGAATCCCATGCCGCGTACGTGTTGGAATCCGTGTGAAAATGACGTGACTTCAGAGGGATACCATAGGCTGCCAAGAGAGACGCTTCCCACGCCATGTTGTCGTGCGCAGGCGGCTGTAAAGTCTCTGTACCATGCGCATTGTATTTGTCCGGAGAAGCGTCGTTCGCCCATGAGATAGCCCGTGTCGAGATCCCAGAACCTTGCTTTTTGGATATGGGGTTCATAGATGGTGGCGCGGCTCATGCGTTGGTTGCGCGTGACGAGTGTGGAGGTTGAGCTACCCAGGGGCCATCGGTCAATGGGGGCTCCATAAGGGTTGAACTTCTGGACGATGCCATGTGAGGACATGGCGAGTATGTCTCCATTTTCAAGAATGGAGACATGCTGGAGGTTGTGATCGAGTTCGTGTTGCCAGAGTGTGTCTTTGGTGGTGCGGTCGACCCATTTAATGATGGGTTTTGCACCGTTTTTGGTGCGTGTAGTGGCCGCGATGACCATGCCTGATGAGTGAGGATCAAGGGCAAAGGCGATCTCTCCTGGCAGGAGGTTGTCTTCAAAGAACTCACCTGTATTGTCCTGAATATTCCAGCGAATGAGAGTGCCTTCGGGGGACGCGCTCCAGAGGGTGTCGCCTGCATCATCCCATGCAAATTGAGTGGGAGCGCTGGCGTGTCCTGCGACGCGTTCTATGATGGCTAGATTTCCTTTTTTATCAATGCGATAGCGCCGTATGGAACGGCCAAGTGAGATGGCGATAAGCCCTTCGTCGGAGACGGCAAAGTCATGGGAGCGAATGCGAAAGAGTTCGCCTTTTTCGGGGTGGAGTCCGAGCAGCGCGGGGCTGTTGCCCACGGTCTGTACGAGGATCGTGTTGGTTGTGGGGTCGATGGCGATTTTGCTGATGCGACGTATGGTGTTGGCAAAGGGGATACTGTTAAGCAGCGAGCCCTGTTGTTGATCCCAGATTTCGACATTATGTCCAGCGCTTTGCACGAGTACGATCTTGTTTTGTTGGGGTAAAAATGCGGCGCTGATATAGGTGGATTGGTTTGTGACATTGCGCGTGATGTCGCCTGTTGTGGCGTCGCGAAGTTCCCAGCCATCGCGTCTGAGCAGCAGGATGTGCGAATCGTCAGGTGTATAATAGATCGCTGTGTACAGAGAGCGATAACCGCGTGCGGGCTGTGAGAGCTTTTTTTCAAGCAAGACTTCGTGATCCTGGAGGTTATGAATCAGGAGGTCTTGTGATGTGGAGATGGTGGCGAAGTGAGGTTTTGCGGAGGCTGTGGTGATGATATCCGAGAAGACCTTCTCGGAGGGGAGGCTGTAGAGGAGGCTACGTTCGGGCATGCTCCAGACCATCAGTTTGCGGGAGCTTTCGTTGGTGAGGCCAATGAGGTGCTTACCACTTTGCGCAAAGTTTAAGACCTCCATGTCGGACGGATTCTTTTTTATATTCGGAAGGATAGCGCGTTCTTTTAGACCCGTGTCTGGTTCGAAGATTTCGAGCTGTCCTCCATCAGATGCGATAAGAAAGCGTTCAATGGGATCGAGTGTCATGGCACGAATTTTACCATCAAGATGGAGGTTTTTGTTGCCAAGTCGAGCGATTGCGGCGCGTGGAAGATCGGGTTCTTCGGGGTAAGAGACCAGAGATGAGCGTGTGAGTTCACGTTCGGGATCTTGTGTTTTGCGGTGATTGCAGGAGACGAGCATGGGGAGCAGGGCTACACATGCGAAGAGATAGTTTGGATAGGATTGCATTGCAGTCTTACCTCCTGCTGCGCAGGCATAGTGGGAGATCAATGTTCAGGGCGGTGGTGTAGCATCGCAGTGATGGATCTTGTGAAGCATCAGGTGCACGTTCACCAAAACGTGAGATGTGTGATCGGGTCATCCCTGCAGGAGTGCCATCGGGCCAGAAGAGTGTTCGGATAGATGTGGGGTCTGATGTTGAGGGTGTCCAGTAGTGGAGTTTACCTTGCTCATCAATCAGAGTGGATGAGGTCCATGGTGTGCGCTGGTTATTGATGTGAGACGCCTTCAGAGAGTTTGCTCGCGAGGTGAGCGCGGCGATGTGCACGCATGATGATGTGAGCGCGACCATGTTGGTTTGAGAGTCAAAGCGTTGTTGTTGTCGAATGATGCGAAGGTCTTGCACGAGCTCCGAAATGCGTGAGCGAGGTTTTCTGTCGAGCCAGAGAATGGTTTCGAGAGGGAGGCTGTCACCATTGCGATCGACAGGGGAGATGTCATGTTGCGCGTAGGAGAGCGCAAGTTTCAGGTCGCGAAGTTCCGAGGAGGGGATGGGCTGTAAGAACTGATGAGCTGCGAGTGTGAGTTGAGGGTTTCCAGTGGTGTGTGATAGCCACAAGGGAGTGTTTGGTAAGAACGCGTAAGCTGTTTTGTCTTCAAATGTTTTTGTGTATGTGTTCGTGAGGACAGGAAGGATCGAGGACTTTCTGACCCAGAGGCGAACTTCCAACGTGTGGAGGTACGTGGCAGGAAGGGCAGCGGCGCAGTGAACATGCGTATGATTGTAAGGGAGGATTCCCACTTCAACCACATCACCTGCGTCCTGGAGCACCACAAAACTGGATGCCTGAACTTTGGGGGAATGGACAAACGCAGAGAGCGTCGGGGGAGGTGTGTCCTGTGCGTTTTGAGCGGCTGACTTTGTGGAGAAAAAGGGTGTGGAGTGAGGCAGGACGACGTAATGCGAGAGGGGTTGTGTGCTCAGTGATTTTTGAAGCGAAGTGTAGGTTGCTTGCAGCTCTGTGTCATGGAGCTTGGCTTGTGTGACTTGCTCCTTGGACGGAGCATGGCTGCTGGAAGGGGCAGATGTGGTTTGGCATGAGGCAGACACCACAAGGGCGAGCACGGCCGGAAGGGAAGTAAGGCGCATAAATCGAGGACTCCTGACGACATGTGAGACTACACTCTATCAGTTGAGCATCGTAGATGCTAGCGTACGGTGCATGTGCGATGCGGAGGACACCGTTTAGATCAGGGGGTGGTGTCCTCCTGTGTGGTTAGCTTCTGTAGAGTTGCATATGTCCACGTTCTGTCATGTGTACTTCGACACCTTCTGTGCGTTCCATAAGCGCGCGGAACCAACCTGTTTGTCGAGACGCGGGGAGTTCAAGACCTGCGCCATCTTCAAGGAGACGTTTGCCTTCATTGAGGACCACGGACGCAGGCAAGTAGCTTGAGTCGGAGGGGAGGACTTCGCGACAGAGTTCGGCGAAGACATCAAAGACATGTTCGTCTTCCTTGCCCTTATCTTGTTCGGAGGAAGAGGGCTGTTCACCGACGAGGAAGGTGCGTTGCTTTCCGTCAATAGGTTCAAGTTCTGGTATTTGAACCATTTTCTTGGAGAGCGTGTTTTCGTCAGGGATGGTTTGCTGAAGATCAGGGTGTTGTTCAAGGAGCTGCTCAAGGACCCAGTCCACACGGACGAGGGGGAGGTTTGTTTCACGGTCAGTGAGTCGAGTTGAGCCGCTGATGTTGAGGATCGCTCGCGTGATCTGGTTATCGGTCAGATTGCTCTTGCTGGACTTTTGTGAACGCCCGCCCTTGAATGTAATTACCTCATCGGCCACTCGCCTTAACTCATTG
>CATLTV010000281.1 GCA_950059285.1 uncultured Pseudomonadota bacterium
TCGCCGAGTCGAATCTTCAGGGAGTGGGCATCAATCTCTTCAATGAGGCGAATGGCCTCCTCGGGCGTCAATGTGACTCTGGGTGGTGTATGCGTCATGATGGGCTCCTGTGTTGTGGTATGATCCATGTTACCTCACATGAAACACAGGGATCATGGTGCGAGATTCAAGCTTCATGGTCCAGGCGTAACGTGAGGCTTGTGCTTCTTGGATGGTGAACAGCTCGCCAACAGCACATCAGGCTCAGGTGTTAAACTGAGCAAGCGTGCCATGGACAATACATCAGCGCTTTGCCTGAATGTGTTTTATCATTCCCTGTCCACGGTCACTCTTTCACGAGCGTTGACATGCTCTTATCTTTTCGACGTAGCGCAGCAGGCCAGCTCTGGAGGGCTCCCTGAGCATCAAAACCGTATCAATGTGCATATCGAGAATCGTGCTGATCATTTCACTGACGGTCAACCGTGCTTCGCCAGGATGACTGCCGCGATGCTCTGACACCATGGTCTCGATAAAGTGCAAGACATCACGATTCATATATACACATCCCTTCATCCTCTCGGAGCCATCATCCATGATCATCGCACTGGCCGGGAGCGTGCTCTGAATACAGGTCCTGATCTCCTCCCGGGAAGGAGCATGCAATTTTTGCAGATGGTCCACATGAGCCTCAAGAAGAAGACGTACAATTTCACTGTAAGAAAGGGTCTTGCCCCTGGCGTATCTTGTATTATGTAAGCGCGCAAGAATCCTAATTTTAAGCCACGTGCTTTTTTTACACCCGAACCTGTACTGAACAAGATCACCATTCCTTTTATCTTTACGCGTGTACGTCTTGCGCGTCTTGCTCTCCTGCATCATCTCACGTCTATCACGAGACATGACACCACAGCTCTCCTGTACCCCATCAATACATCTCGTCTCCGGTCCATTTGACATGTCCAACTCTCCCTGACGCTATCAGACGTCTGGACATGTGAACGTCCAGACATTCAGACGTCTGAATGTCTGGACGTTCACATGTCCAGACGTCTCATCAAAATAAATCACCACAGAATATCCGCATACGAAGCTCTCCCAAATATTGCTCCTGTACACGCTCTCGTGATGAGATTTAAATTTCAAAAAAGCTTTTGCGACATTCGCACCACGATACACCACACCAGGACAAAAACTTGCCTGCTGCTTCAAAAGCTTGATCATCATGAAGACTCGCTTCTCCCCGATCATCTGGCACATGATCGGAGCCCTGTCAGGACACGTGATATTCATGAATCTCGAGGTCATTACCTGTCCCTGATGTATTCACACATCCAGGGTCTTCTCCTCACTGACCTGTACAGGACCATAGCATCGATTCACCATATTAAAAACAACTTTTTATTAAAAAACACCAAAAATATAACAAAAATAACCCGCATGGATGCATATGACACTTGATATTGAATTAAGGATTGCAAGTAGAATCAAGGCCTTACGCAAGGAGAAAAAGCTCTCCCAGGCAGCCCTTGCACGTATGGCCGAGTTGCCCTACGAAAACTTCAGGAATATAGAACGTGGCAAGAGCCTCACCTGGTACAACCTGACACAGGTGAGCAAGGCACTGGAATGCTCCATTCAGTCCCTCATTGCCGAGGATGAAGAAAAGAGCCTCGCAGAGGTCGAGGTCGAGGAGACATTCAGACATCTCCTCACCTCGTACCCCGAACTGATCGCACCATGTCATGATATGCTCCTGGCGCTGATCCGATCCTATGAAGCTGGACACAACGCTCAGGAGAGCCCGGGCCACTGCGGATCGTCACCGAACACACTCCCGGAGGAATAGATCACCTGAACCATGAGCGGCTTGAAATGATCCATGGTGATCACCCCCTGAACATGGCAAAGCTCTCCAAGCACATGCCAGTCAAGCTCACCAAAAAGGGTCACAAGACCGACAAGTTCCTGAAGCACAAGGCCTGGAGCGCAGGTGATCAGGACCTCAATGAGGAACTCTGGCCGCTCCTGTTCGTGATCCTCACAGGGAACCCATGGCGTGGAGGATAACAGAGACATGTCCTGGAGGTTCCAGCTCATGCACAACGTTCCATCACACACGATGACATGGAGAGCCGTCACCAGCTCTCGCCCGATCAAAACGGCGAGCATGGCATTGATGTGTGCGAGCGCCTGTTGGGTCTGCTTTGAACCCAACAATAGTGGAGGTAAATACATGGTATAACTCCTGAAAAAGGAGGAGCCACGATGACCTTCTTCAAGTCACCGTGGCTCCTCTGTCTGTATACAATGTATCCTTTCCCTTCCCCGTCACGTGCGCCTGACAAAAGCTGGCAGGCTGTTCAGAAACAGAGAGAGAGGATACGGCTTGCCCGTATCACCGTGTCCTCTCTCTCTGTATGGTATCATCCTGTCTATCAGACGAAACGATTCTCGTATAATGACCGCATAGTGATCTGAAAAAGGAGTCTTTTTAATGTATCGTGACAAATCCTTCTTGATCAAAGTGACATCGAAGGCGTAATGTGTCTTCTGTCTTTATCCACCTTATCTTCTCCTTGACTTTGGGGTCGGTGACTGGACACAACAAAAAAGCCAACCCCGAAAGGCTGGCTTTTTTGCTAAATATTCTCGTTAAAGGTTCTGGACGGCAATCTGAAACCTTTAACTTAACAAACTGCTCACGAGACGTGCCTCAAACAGGCCCTTACTCACGTTCGCATGAAATGAGCATCCCAACTCATTTCTGTTCTGAACGGATGTAGCCCGTTCTCGTTAAGAACAAGTTCCTTATTGGTGACTCGTTCTTTATCGAAGAAAAACCTTCTTGTTAGAAAGACGGTCCTTCTCGTTAAGTGCAAGTGTAAGCAAAGGTGTACTCTTTGGCAAGTAAAGAGTACACCTTGTATGAGGTTGTATTGATCGGAAGGTCATCACCGACTTGAACTTGACGGGAACGGAAGAGACACACTCGAAGCTCAATTTAGAGTGATTTACGATGTATACAGTACCTTCTTTTCCTTTAAATCGCGCCTGGATCAGACCTGATCTGGCCGACCAGTACGCCGCCCACCTCACAGAAGAATCGGGTGAATCCCAGCATGAGGGTGTGCTGTTTCATATTGAAGACGATGCACACATCAATGTCCCCACACTGGTGGCGCACCGCTTCCCCCACCACATGTCATTGCTTCATCTGGCGCTTCAGCGTTTTTTACATGGGCGCACCCTTGAAAATATCATCCAGCTTCAGGAGCTGCACCGCGCACATCTACGCGCACAGAAGGAACGAACTCGGCTGGAGCAAGCGATCAAAACACGTGAGGAGGAGCTTGCACGTGTGCCGAGAAAGCAGGTGGACAGAAAAGCAGCGCTTGAGCACAGGATCGAGGAGATGAAGTTGTCACTGTCCCGGGATACACTCTCACGAGGTGTCTCTGTGCAAATCAAGTGTGTCCGGGAGCAGGAGCTTGAGATGTACCTCGAAGCGCACCGTCAGAATGAGGGGACACATACCTCTTATGAGATCCACCTGAACCTTTCACATATCCTGAACCTTTCACATATCCCCACCGATGAGGCGCTTGTCCCCGTGGCTGTACGTACCCGTCATGGTAGTATCTCACTGGTCCACACGCTGCATGACCTTGTGGGTGACTTGAAGGAGCTACACAGCGAGCAAACCTTGCCAGGCCTCTTGCAGGGACTTCCCATGGTGTATGCAGGGCTCTTTGGATTGATGATCGAGCATCACAGAGAGCACGGTCTGGAGTGGGGTACGTGCTATTACACGCGCAAAAACTCGGATAACCAGGTACTTGCACCGAAACTTTTGATGCAGATGCTCGGGTATCATGAGAAATCCTCGTCCTCGGCCCATCGACTTCACCTTCAGGTGGCACTACTCAAATGCACCACCATATCGGGCACGCAGGGAGACACACAGCTTGAGAAGGTCCCTCTCCTGATGACGCATGAGGAGAGCATCACGGGCGCAGCTTTACCTGATGGCGTGCGCGCAGGCACCTGGAGCATGGTGAGCATCCCCGAGAAGATCAGGGAGATGCAAAAGAAGCTGTTCACCCAGGTGCCAAGAAGCCTTTTGCTGTGCCACAAGCCATGGATTGTCAATGTCGGCCTTCATTTGAAAGCGCTCGATGCCATGCACCACAACAAGGAAGAGGGGTTCTCCGTGCAGCTCGCCCGATTGATGCAGGAGACGGGTGTGCGACAGAGCTTTCGCAAGGACTCCTCACGCGACAGGGATGTCCTGGCACGCGCCCTGAGTGAGCTTGAGGAGCTTGGACTGGTGTCAGGACTGATGACAAAAGCGCTTGAACTCCTTGAGTCCGAGGAGATCCCTGGACAGCTTCCTCTCCCCTTCCATCATGAACCCTGGGATGATGTGAAAGAGGATGCACCCACCCTGGAGCACGCCTTGAAGAGACCTCCTCCTCGACGACGTCACCGTCAGGCGCTCACACACAGGACCATTCGTGTGATTTTGTATACACGACGCCTGTACACACCTCCTGAAGGGACAGGAGATGTCTCACAGGTGGATGGCGCACGGCAGGAGGTTCAGACGCCCTTGCCGCTTGTCAGTGGATGATGTGACAGTTCTTTTCTGACACACAGTACATTCATTTTAAAACCTGTCTCCATATGGAGCTCACGCCCACAAGAGTGTGATGGACTCCTCGGGCACTACTGTATCTTCTGCATCGCCCTCATGCAAAAGAAGGGGCACAGGTGTGTCTGGAAGGGTTCAATCACGTCAGGATTCGATGAGGTGCGCCACCAAATGACCTGGCAAGGAGGGTGAGGAAGATGGATCGGGATGTCTTTTTCTTTTGTTATGTCAACTTATTTTATGATTTCTTGGCATGTCATGAAGGCATATCATGAATTCCGTGACCCTGGTGATTGACTCAGGAAGCCTGGTGATTGACTCAAGAAGCCTGGTGAATATACCCCTGTGAACTCCGTAAACCTGGAAATGCACAGTCGATAAGATTAACAAAAACAATGAGTTATGCGTGTGATTTTGCCTCTAGTAATATTTTCTAGTAAAAATATTCAGGTAAGAGGTGGCGATTTAAAAAGGAGCCGCCCCAAAGCTCACGCAGGGCAGCTCCTTTTCTATCGCCTGAAACAGCCGCGCGTCGTCCACTCATCTCTTCTTACCTGATTGCGAAGTAAGACCCCTCCCCCCTACCCCCCTCCCCGCCGCCTTAACCGATTGGTTAAATGTGTTTTGAATGCAGAGAGTATGAGGGACAACGCTGTAAAATGAATTAACATAATAAAAAAGTGGGATGAAAAAAGGGGAACTTGATGTGTGTGGGTTTTTGAGTGATGGTCCACTGTCACAAGTCACCATGCAACCACATGAAGGTTCCAACACACCACATTTTGTATCTCATGTGCACTTCCTGTTGAGTCAATATTTTCGATACCTTGTCTTGTATGGATATCCTGACAACGGTTTCATTACAGCCTGAACAGGTTCGCGAACATCGTCGGCTCGTGACATCTGGTGCATTTACTCTATAAACATCTGGACATCTGGACATCTGGACGTCCAGATGTCCAGGCGAAAGATTATCCTATCCAGAACAGAGACAACAGGACATCAGGAGGCTGTGCGTATAAAATCTGTGCGATCTCACTCATGAGAGGTCTCCCCTTCCTTGTGTTATGGTGTGGGCCAGAGATTGATTTTTTGTGGGCCAAAGAGGTCTTCACTTGGCTCAAAGCCTAACTGTCCATACTCGTTTGATCCCCAACACCATACGTCATGATTTCCATCGATGGCGCAGGTGTGTCGTGCCCCTGGACCCACATGTTGCGCATTCTGAACCTCGGGAACTTCCGTATACCATACACCAAGTTCTTTTCTGGATATTTGTTGATAGGTTTTGGCGCCCCAACATGCCAGTACATTTTCTGGTGAGAGGGAACATGCATGACGGTTTCCCGAATATACTTTATGTTCTGGAGTTAAATTGTTAATTTTTAGTGGCTCATATACAATGGGCTCACTTGTAAGTGTGTTAAGTTCTTCGTTTCTATTGTCCCCAACACCATAATATTCACTGTCTGATGTTCTCTTATAGATGAATGAGTAACTCAAGGCTACCAATTCTGTAGCTTCGCTCATATCATCAATCAATTCAGGTGCTCTATCAAAACCAGAATCATCCTCTTCACCGTAACTACTCCTGTTTTTTCCCCAACACCATACACTATGATCACTGGTAATTGCACAGGTATTCACTCCTGTAGCTACATCAAGTACAGTATCAGATAAATCAACCAACATGGGCTCTGACTGATCCATATAGTCATTAGGCGTTCCCAATGCTCCTGCACTATCCCTCCCCCAACACCATAGCTTATCATTGCTATCAATTGTGCAATAGTGTCTATTATATCCAACTAACTCCTTTGCTTTATCTACGTTTAAAATCTTGACTGGCGTTGAAGATGATACAAAAGCCCCATGGCCCAGTTGGCCATTTTCTCCTCGCCCAATGCACCACACTTCGCCATTTTCAAGAAGTGCGCACATGGAATGCCCTCCACCAGCAATATCAACAACATTCTCAAACCCGGGTAAAAGAGCAGGTTGAGCGCGTGATGTGGTGGTGCCATCACCAAGTTGACCATAGTCGTTATTGCCCCACGCATACACAGTGCCGTTGGACATAAGGGCATATGTGTTGAACGAGCCGCCAAAGATTTTGACAGGAACGATATGGGAGCAATCAGGTAAGCAGGGACCATCGTCGCTGTTTTGCTCCCCCTCATCACAGAGCTCGCCTTCATCATCCTGGAGGATGCCATCACCACAGTAGGAGACTGTACCTGCTACAAGAGCACATCCGGAGGTACAGACCTCACAGGACATCTCACCATAAGGACATGCAGCATCAGGGTTTGGACCCTCATCACACGCCTCATCTCCAGTCTTCATGCCATCACCACACACGGATTGCACGGACTCTTTTTGACAGGTGTCGCTACAACCATCACCTGATGTGAGGTTGCCATCATCACATTCCTCATCTCCAGTCTTCATGCCATCGCCACATGTATCCAGGCCCTGATCCTCGCAGGTGTTCCCCTCACACCCCATCTCCTCCCTGCCACTCATGTCACGCATATCGGCAACGGACATGTCCTGTGTGGGTTGGGTCGAGGTGTTGTTGTCAGTGCCACATCCAGATATGACCATGAACATGGCGCACATGGAGAGGGCGGTTGCTGTGGTGGTGGTTTTGACATGATGCATCGTGTTCATCTCCTCATGTTGTTGCAAGTATGTAGTCAGATGTACGCTCATGCTCTGCGCTAATCTGTGTCTGATGGGTAAGTGTATGAAATCTGTGATGTCTCTGCCACAAAACCCGGCGCACTGGTGTCAATCACTGCATTACACACATGAAAAGTTCAGGAACTTGCCATGCAAAAATCCCAACCCCATCATGCCATGGCAGTGTGCCAGGAGTTTAACATTCTCGAATAAAGTCATCAAGTTATGTACTATCTAATTGACTCTTTATGAGGTAATCAAACAACTTACAAGGCTATTTTGAATCTGGATGATTCGAAGCGTATCAGGAGAATTACAATACGAATCTCATACGTTTTAAACTTAACGTGAGTTCGAAAAATCAACAGACAACTAAATCTTGAACAAAATCAGAAGGATGAAGATGTAAAGAAGGTTTC
>CATLTV010000282.1 GCA_950059285.1 uncultured Pseudomonadota bacterium
TCGTCAAAAATAGGGGCCCGCTGGCAAATATAGAGCGAGATGAGGTCAAAGAATTTGAGCCGCTCGTAATCGTCCATGACTGTTTTTTCTGTTGCTGAGGCGAGCCCAAGCGTGGCTGCGATTACCTCTCTGTGCTGTCGCTCATCTTCACGTATGCTGGCGTACTTTTGCGCATCAAGAAACGCTGTGTAGTGATGGCTGATGAGTAGACCTGCATAAGGGTGCAGCGTTTTACATGCTCTGATTCCCTCAAGGTAGAGCGGAATTTTTAACGCATAAGGAAGATGTAAAAAGTCGTGCAAACCTTGTGATGCATCAAAGGGGAGGGCGTCAGACTCTTCGACCGCATCGATATCATCAATCGTGTGCCAACCCAGATCATGGCTGGAAATGGCGAGGAGTAAGGGGACAGGATAACCCGCAAGTCGCTCATACCCAGGTTCTTTGAAGAGCTGTGCAACCTCTCCACTGAGGAGTCCGTGATCGTGTTGTTTTATAAACCGAATCTTATCTTCAGATTTGAGCTTTGCATAAATCATGACGCTGTGACCTGTGAGCTTTGGGTTGTGTTGTCGAATACATTGATTCGATAAAGTGGGTGATATTGGTGTGATAATATGTTACACGCGGGACCACTTTCTTGATGATGGAGGCCATCGTGGAACAATACCATAATTTGATGCAGCGTGTCCTTGATGAGGGCACATTTAAAGGGGACAGAACGGGGACAGGAACGCGCTCATTGTTTGGTGCGCAGCTCAGGTTTGACCTGTCCAAAGGTTTTCCTGCGGTCACGACAAAGCGTCTTTATTTCAAGGGCGTGGTGCATGAACTGCTCTGGTTTCTTAAAGGTTCAACCAATATCGCGTACCTGAAAGAGCACAACATCAAGATCTGGGATGACTGGGCGGATGAGCAAGGTGAGCTTGGTCCTGTGTATGGAAAGCAGTGGCGATCCTGGGAAGGAAAGGATGGTTCCTGCGTTGATCAGATCAAAGATGTGATTGAAGCAATCAAGACCAATCCCAACTCACGTCGACACATCGTCAGCGCATGGAATGTGGCCGAGGTCGAGGAGATGGCGCTTCCCCCTTGTCATACGCTGTTTCAGTTCTATGTGGCAGATGGCAAGCTCTCCTGTCAGCTCTATCAACGAAGCGCGGATCTGTTTTTGGGTGTGCCTTTTAATATCGCGAGTTATGCGCTGCTTACACATATGATTGCGCAAGTGACTGGTTTGGAAGTTGGCGATTTTGTTCATACTTTTGGCGATGCGCACATTTATACAAATCATATGGAGCAAGTTCACCTTCAGTTGAGCCGCTCGCATTATGCGCTCCCCACATTGCAACTTGATCCTTCCATCACAGGTATTGATGCGTTTGAGTATGAGCACATCAAACTGGTGGATTATCAACACCATCCCACCATCAAGGCTCCCATCGCGGTATAAATCTTATGGCAGAGACGACCCTCACATTATGCAGTATTGTGGCTGTGGACAGGCACTGGTGTATTGGCAAAGATAACCAGATTCCATGGCACTTGCCCCTCGACTTCAAGCACTTCAAGCAGGTCACCATGGGGCATGTGCTCCTGATGGGGCGTCGTACTCACGAGTCGATTGGTAGGGCTTTACCAGGTCGTCGCAACATGGTGTTGACCACACAAGCCAACTACGAGGCTGCTCCAGAATGCGAGATACACACCTCACTTGACGCGTTCTTTGATAGCTTGACTCTGGCTTCGGATGAGCGCGTGTTTGTGATTGGTGGTGAGTCTGTGTACCGCGATACATTGCCATGTGTCGCCGAGATCTATCTTACGGTGGTGGACACTGTGGTGGAGGGGGGCGATACGTTTTTTGTCTCTCTACAGGAGGACGAATGGGAGGTCGTGTCTTCCACGCATGTGGAGCAAGACGAGCGCCACGCACACAAGTTTGTGATGCATCACCTGCGCCGTCGACGTGATGATGCGGTGGTGAGCGCGGTGCCTCAGTCCTGGTTGCCCTGAAGTTTTTCTTTGAAGTCCACGAGCGCCTGATGCTGAAGAATAGCTTCCTTGAGCGCATTTTCATCAGGTGAGGACGCACGCTTCATGCCATTAATGCGCAGGTTGTGACGAAACGCAAGCCAGTCAGAGAGCGCAATAAGTGCTTCTTTTGATTGGCTTTCTTGTAGTGTCTTGCTGATCATCTGATCGAGGGCAGATGTTGGTGCATGAGGGGCATCAGGCTTCTGTTGTGGGTGCACCACAAGCATGTGATAGAGCTTCTGAGACTCCAGGATGATCTCTTCATGAGAGACATGCCACTGAAGTTCATTGACGAAGTGCGCACGAAGTGTGTTGTCCACCTGAGGGGTCTGAATGATAAGGGTCTTGATACCAAGCGTATCGGGTGGGTTATCATGCAGGATGGAGAGAATGGACTTGAGCCCCATTCCTGCGATGGTTGCGACCTCTGCTTCATTGGGCTTTACTGTGGAGAGCCCATGGCCAAGGCGCACATCAACGACCTCGAGGAGGTTGTGCATACGAACATGTTTGTGTGCGGATTTGAGCGGGTCGGGGAGGACATCAGACGCGATTGCACGCTGTGCAACCTGAGCCTTGACGAGGGCAATAGGAAGCCATCCATGATCGGTGCCCACATCCACCATGCATTCACACGGAGGAACCAGGCTCGCCAGGCGCTGTAAGCGTTCAGTTTTCAGGATGTCGGGTTGTATTGAGAGGTCAGTCCTGGTCATCATCGCTGGATTTCTTGCTCTGTTGTTCTTTTTCTACTTTTTGAATCATTTCAGTGACTTCCTTGACGTGATCATCATCCATACCTTCACGCATTTCGCGAAGTGCTCGGCGAGCGTCGTTGGTTGTCATTTTTTGCTTCTGGAAGTCGACGCAGATCATGCACATATCATGCTCCTTGGTGTGAAAAGAAGTGGTTTCTCTCTGTGGTGCAAAGCGTAGCACAGAGTCTCGCTCAATGTAAAAACAACTTCAGAGGCACTATCATTTCTTTGTTTGTATGAGGATGTGCTAGTTTACATTTAATTTCCCCCGTTCATTTGTATTAACAGGAGACATATATGACGCAGGATATTTATCTTGATTATAACGCGACAACACCCATGGACCCACGAGTATTCGAGGTCATGGAGCCCTTCTTGAGGCACTCCTTCGCGTCTCCCATGAGCAGTCATGCGATGGGACGAGAGGTCAAGCTCGCAGTGGAGCAGGCAAGGGAGCAGGTCGCAAAGTTTATTGGCGCGCGTCATGCTCATGAGGTCATCTTTACCTCGGGAGGAACGGAATCCAACAACGCAGCAATCTTTGGTGCTGTGTCTTCTCCTGTCTATCAGGAGGGGACTCGTCGCAGGCTGGTCACATCTGTAATTGAGCATCCTGCGGTGCTTCGTCCGTTGAAGAGGCTCGCGGCTGGAGGTTACACGTTGGAACTTCTCCCTGTTGATGAATCATGCAGGATCGTGTGTGATGAGATGATTCAAGTCGTTGACTCTGATGCTAAATTTGTCAGTCTTATGCACGCAAATAATGAGGTGGGTGCGGTCCAGCCTGTCGCTCAGGTGGGTGAGCGTTGTCGTGAGTATGGTGTGCTTTTCCATGTGGATGGCGCGCAGGCAGCGGGTAAGTTAGATGTGAATGTGCAACGTGATGTGATCGATTTGTATACTCTTGTGGGCCATAAATTTTACGGACCCAAGGGTATTGGAGCGCTCTATGTACGCGATGACATTGACTGGAGCCCAAGCATGTTGGGGGCGGGGCATGAGTTTGGACGCCGTGCAGGTACACATCATGTCGCAGGAGCGGTTGGGCTTGGAAAGGCATGCGAACTTGCATCCGCAGAGCTTGAGCAGAACACACACCAGACAAAGCAGTTGAGCGCATATCTGTGGGACCAGTTATCCTCCGAAATTCCTGATTTACACCGCACTTGTTCAGGCGCGCATTGTTTATCACATGTGTTGCATGTGTGTTTCCCAGGCGTCATTGGGGCTCAATTGCTTGAGCGTGCGGAGATCGTGATGGCTTCAACTGGGTCTGCTTGCCACAAGCTTGGCGATCCTCCCTCATCCACGCTGCTTGCGATGGGTGTCGACGAGGACCTTGCAAGGGGGAGCGTGCGCCTCTCCATGGGGCATGGTGTGACGGAGGATGCTTTGAATCGAGCAAGTGCCGCATTGGTGCGTGCTTACAAGGAGTTATTGAATGCGTAAGTTTGTGTGTGTTGTGGTGTGTGTCCTGTGGTGTGTGGGGTGTAAGGACAGGGCTCCTGAAGCGCCTGTTAAGGTCAAGGACAGTGCGCCTGATAAGGTGCACGATATGACGCATGCGGATCTTGGCGTGCCTGCGGACTCTGGCCAGAGGGCGACATCTGACATGTCAGATGTCGCCCTCCAGGATGAACGACAGGCATGGCTGGAGGGACTAACGCATCAGCCTCTTGAGGGGTGGAATGGATGTGAGTTGTGGCAATCTGAAGGTGGTGAGTCGAAAATCTTAACCTTCATGGATGGTTACGATGATATGGTTCCGAGGTTGACCTTGCGTGGAGAGAAGCGTGGCAAGGATATGTACCATGAGGGTCATAATGTGGAGATGAGGGGGAAGCGGACGGCTTCATCGCACACATTATTCAAGCAGAATGGTCAGCAGATCGCGTTGAACTGGAGGCAGATGGCGTGTGGTATGAAGGGATTCTTTGTGTTGAGGGACTCCATGTTCAGTCAGCAAGACCACCCAATTGCCAATGATGATGCAAGAGCGTTGATTCTTCCTCCTGCCTGGGTGACGAAGCTTGCGTATAAATTAAAGCGTGGTGAGCCTGTGGCCAATGTGAGTTGTGCACCCGTGGATGACGATGATGCCTGGCGAGTGCTGTTGAACGGGTTGGGCAACAGGAGCGTGTTTGGTGATTTTCCTGAGAGCTCCAGCTTGAACACTGCGTTGTGGTTGTGGATGAAGGAGAAGCACGACGTCACGGACAAACGAGCGAGGAATGCGCGGCACACGATGTGCGTGATGCATGAGCATATTGAAGCGCTGATGAAGGTTGGGAAGGATGGTGACTGGAAGGCTGTGATTGACGCAGGCGCGGAACGTATTGCCTGGGGGGATCGTGAGTATTTTGGTGAAGATGTCAGGCGCGATGTGATTGTTCCTATCTTTGTGGAGAGCCCTGATAAGAAGGAAATTGGTGAGGGCAAGGGGTTGTTATGGCCCGAGGTTGCGCATGGTTATAAAGAGGGAGAAGATGCTGAACTTGAAGAGATTTTGAGTTATGCGCGGCGTTCCATTTATGGCCGACGACTGGAGGATGGCGCGATGGCGCTGGAGAGGTATGACATCTCGGACAGGTCGCAGCGTGAGCATGTGGCGAAGGTGCTTGAGGAGCTTGTGCCCAAGGGGGCTGAGGGGGAGGTGCTCTGGGTCTGGGTGACAGGAGAGTTGGAGGAAGGCAAGAAGCTCAAGGGCGAGGATGCGGTGACAAATTTGAAGGTCATGAAGGAGGAACTTGTCAGGGGGGATGGCGTGAACATGAGCAGGATCAAGTGGCTCTCCAAGCCTGCGGTGCATGTGAATCGCAAGGTGAAGGGAAGAGCGCGTCATGATACGTTGTTGGAAGAGGTCAAGAGGCACAGGGCGGGAGGATTTGAGCACGTCAGCGTGACTGATAGTGTCTCCACGTTGCATGCGCTTGAGCAGCAGGCTGTGACAAATGCGTGGCCTGTGAAGTGATATTTGAGTGTGGCTGTGGAGTGACACCTGATGATAGGATAGGGTCGTTTTGATAATCACAAGATCAGATAGTCGGATAAATCAGGTATTCAGATAGGTTGATTCTGGACGTGAGGGAGTAAATGGACAGTTGGGCGATGGATCTGGGGACAACCAATACAGGTATTGGTTATTGGGACAAGGAAGCGCAGAGGCCAAGGTTATTGGAGCTAGGGTCGATATGTCGCAAACCTGATGGTGAGGAGCAGCTTGAGGCACCTCGTCTGGTTCCTAGCGCAACACATGTACTTCCTGTGGAAGACTTCTGGGGTAAGGTTGGTAAGTGGCCATGGATGCAGAAGAATTTTTTCCTTGGGAAGCAGGGTCACATTGGTCGTCAGGCACTGGATTTGAACAGTGGAGAGATCAAGCCCAACTTTTCGCTCACCTTCAAGCCTTACCTTGGTCTTGATCCATTGAGACATATTGCACGCGTGGGCAAGGATCGTTACACCGCCCGTGATGTGTGCAGGATTTTCTTACGCGAGTTGTTTTCCGAGGTGAAGGAGACCACGGGCAAGCGCGTCAGGGATCTTGTGATTACGACGCCAGTGGAGTCGTTTGAGTCGTATCGTGCTGAGCTGACTGCGGTGACAAAGACGCTTGGCGTCAAGCGACTGCGTTTTGTGGATGAACCTGTTGCTGCCGCGATTGGTTATGGCATTGGGGCAGGCAGGCAACGTCTTGTTCTTGTTGCGGATTTTGGTGGTGGTACGTTGGATCTTGCGCTTGTGCGTATTGATGCACGTAACATGGAGTCGGGGCAATGCGAGGTGGTCTCCAAGGAGGGGCGCAAGGTTGGTGGTAATGACATTGACCACTGGATTGTGCAGCGCTTTTGTGATGTGTCGGGTTATCCCAACATGCGTGACAGCGAGGATGAGAAGAAGCAGTTCTGGTACAACATGTTGCTGGCCGAGGGCCGCCGCGTGAAAGAGGGTGTGTTCTTCAACCCAGAGGAGTCATTTACAATGGTTCCTCCTGAGGATTTTCGTAAGTTTGAGGCAAGGTTACATGGTGAGGCGGGCGCGATGGACTTCACCCGCAACATGCTCATTGATATTATGCGTGAGCATGATCTTTATGGCACGTTAAAGTCCTGTCTCAATGGGATTGAGCGTCAGATGCACGAGCAAAAGCTTGGGTTTGATGATGTCAGCGATGTGTTGATGGTAGGTGGCTCGACGCTCTTGCCTGGGATTTACGATGTGTTTCAGGAGAAGTTTGGTCGTGATCGTGTCAGGGCATGGCAGCCCTTTGAGGCTGTGGCTTATGGTGCGGCGGCGTTTGCTTCAGGTTCATTGACACAGTCTGACTTTATTGTGCATGACTACTCGTTGCGCACGTATCGCAACGATGGTCAGGAGGTGGAGTATCCGATTATTGTGCCGCGTGGCACACGTTTTCCCACCAAGAATGATCTTTGGAAGCGTCAGTTTGTGCCAACCTGTGCGTTGGGGATGCCCGAGGATCAGTTCCGCCTGGTGATTTGTGAGATTGGTCGTGACGATGGGCAAGAGCGTCGATTTGGTTGGGACTCCGATGGTAAGCTCCACAAGATAGGTGGTAAGAACGCGGGGCAGAACTCACAGTTGATTGTGCCTTTGAATGAATCAAACCCCACGCTTGGTAAGCTTGAGCCACCGCACTCTCCTTCGGACAAGCGCCCTCGTCTGGAGATCTCCTTTGGCGTGAATGAAAACAGGTGGTTGAGCGCCACAGTGATTGACCTCTACACCAACAAGGCTCTGATGAAAGATGAGCCTGTGGTCAGGCTTCTTTAAATCCTGTTGGTGCGCAAAAAACGTATAAATCAAAGAGTCTTCAAAAAGTATGACAGGAGGGTCGC
>CATLTV010000283.1 GCA_950059285.1 uncultured Pseudomonadota bacterium
ACGAGGCGGTCAAGCGCGCCAAAGTAGCAAAACCACTCGTTGTATCGATGGGAGGAACTGCTGCAAGCGGTGGTTATTACATCGCATGTGGTGCGGACACCATCTTTGCAAACCCTGGCACCGTGACTGGTTCAATTGGTGTGATTACGCAGCTCTTTAATGTGGAGCCGTTGCTTGAGAAGGCGCAGGTCAAGGTTAACACCATCAAGACAGGCCCTTACAAGGACGCTGGCTCTCCCTTCAAGGAGTTTACAGAGCAGGACAAGGCGTACTTTGAGCAGATGATTGGCGATATCTACGACCAGTTTGTCGAGGATGTCGCCGAATGCCGTAAGCTTGAGGTTGAGCAAGTGAAGTCGCTTGCTGATGGTCGAGTGTACACAGGGCGACAAGCCAAGGAGTACAAGCTTGTAGATGAGCTTGGTTCCCTTGAAGATGCTGTGGATTATGTGTCCAAGAAGGCCAACATCGAAGGCGATGTAACCCTTGTGTATCCTGCTTCTGATAAGCCATTTTTGAGCGAGCTTTTACAGACCAGCGTACAAGACGTGGTCAAGGAAGTGCGCTCTCATAGCTCTCCTGTCGTGGAATACCGCATGGTGGGTTTCTGAACGATCCACCGCTTATCGTATTATTGTTGTTTGATTTGAGGGTTCTTTCCAGAAGGTCTGATGTGTTTTTTAAAGTTCATCACAGGTTAAGTTGTATATGCATAAGCGCGGGCATGTTGATGTGTGCCGCACCTCTACTTGCGCAGGAGTCAACTGCACAGTCAGTGCCTGCTGAAGAGGAGATCACAGCGAAAAAAGACGATGCATCATCCCCCTCATCGTCAAATCCTCAGGATGTCGACTCCTCAACGACCCCTCTGGCAAAGCAATGGACTGTGGATGAATTAATTGAGGCAGCCTATGCTAACGCTGCTGCCATGCGTGTTGAGGAGGCAAAGCAACGCCACGCTCAGTGGCAAGCTTTTCGCGCTGATTATGCCTGGACTCCCAAGCTTCAGGCGACCACGATCCTCGCACCTGTACCTGCAAACACTGACCCCAACGATCTCTCCAACAACTTTGATGAGATTTCCAGCTTTAATCTTGGTCCTTTCATCCGACAGACGGCAAACCTCGTTGTTCCCCTGTATACATTCGGGCGAATCCGTACGGCAAAAGAGCTTGCGGCGATAGGAAAAGAGAACGCTGCGCTTGAGGAGAGCAAGGCGCGTAGAGAGCTTGAGTACCAGGTACGTCAGGCATATTACGGGCTTCGCATCGCCAGGACGCTTGATGCCATGATTCGTGATGGTCAGAAGCTCGTCAAAGAACAACTCCAGAAGATGGAGGATGCGCGCGACTTTGGTGACGCTGACTTTGACATCAAGGACTTTCGCAAGCTCCAAATCTTTGAAGCAGAACTTGAGGGCAGGGCGCTTGATAATCAAAAGATTATTGCGCTCGCTTCTGCGGGCATCAAATACCTTACGGATCAAACGGTAGGCATCGAGAACGTCCCCGATCTTGATACCGAGGCCACTCCTGAATCGCTTGGTTCATTTGAAGGATATTACTCGCTGGCAAAGAAGAAGCGCCCCGAGATTAAACAGCTTGAGTATGCTGTAAAGGCTCGCGAACTTCAGGTTGCGCTTGAGCGCAAGTCATTTTATCCAAACATCTTTTTGGGTGCGAGTTTTACCTTTGGTTACTCCAATAAAAACATCGCAAATCAGAAAGTCTTTCGTGAAGAGAACGGCTCATTGCAGGAGACCGATCTTGTCGCTGCGCCATACTTGAACCCCTATGACCAGCTCTCGATGGGGGTCTCGGTAGGGCTTCGATGGAATCTTGATGTTGCGCAGAGCTATGGTAAGTTACGAGAGGCTCAGGCGCTGCAAGATCAGACACTTGCTCAGCAATCACAGGCGCTCGGTGCCATCAAGTTGGAGCTTCAGAAGCTACATCTTGAAGCAGCACAAGCCAGAGAGAAAATTGCCATTCAGGCCAAGAGACTTGAGGCCGCGAGGCGCTGGCGAGACCAGTTAGGTTTGAGTATCGAGAGCGCGGGTGCAGATGTGTCGGATGCTCTTGAGCCATTGAAGGCATATTATGAATCCAAGCTCCTTCATATGCAGGCTGTGCTGGAATACGAGATGGCACGTGCTGCGTTGGCCAAAGGGATTGGCGTGGAGAAGCTTGAGTCTGTGGAGAGCTCCTCTTCAGAAAAGGGACACGCTTCTTTTGAATCTTTTGTAATGGGCTCCGTCTAGTTGTATGAGAGGCATGGAGCCTCATACTGTGCGCTTCTGACAAGGCGTATGATGATTTGTCAGGTCGCAGGCTTTCCTCGTGAAGGCCCTCCAATATATCAGATAAGGATAGTTACCATGATGAACCTTAGTCGTATTTCCAAAAATATTCTGTCTTCAGGTTTTGCGCTTCTTGTTGGGCTCTCTGCGAGCACTGCATTGGCAGGTCCTCCCACAGATTTTGTCAAGGGTAAGACCAAGGATGTCACCAGTATTTTGGCCAAGAAGGAATCCAAAGCACGCGCCAAAAAGCTCGACAAAATCCTTCAACAAAGCGTGGATTTCAGGGAGCTTGCCGCACGTTCTCTCAAGGGACACTGGGAGAAGCAAACCCCTGAGGCACAACAGGAGTTCCTTGATTTGTTGCAGCGTATGCTTGAGGCAAACTACTCAAGCAAGCTTTCAGGAAAGCAGCTTGGCGCAGATTACAGCATTGAGTATCTCGACGAGAAGACCAGAGGAGACCTCGCCATTGTGAAGACCAAGGTCATGGTCAAAGAGGACACCAAGCCGATTGCATACAAGCTGACCAAAAAAGACAGCGGCTGGATTGTGTTTGATATTGTGATTGATGATATCTCACTTGAAGAGACCTACCGCGAGTCTTACACCGCGATCATTGAGGCTGAGGGATGGGACTCCTTGATTTCCAGGATGAAGGAAAAGATCAAAGAACTTGAGTCCGCCAAATAATGCCAAATCAGTAGGGTAGACAAAGAGCCAAGACGCCAGAGGGGGCGGCCTGATTTATCAGGCCGCCCCCTCTGGCGTCTTGGCTCTTTGTCTTGTTGCCTTGTGCGTGTGGGTTATTCTGGGGCTTCGAACGCCTCAAAACGAATCCTGCGCTTTTTCATCTTGCGTTCCAGGTCCTCAATGCGTTTCAGGAGCGCCTCGTCTTCAGGTGTGAGATTGGCGGCCTTGACAAGGAGTTCGTGTGCGTCTTTCCATGTGCGGCGTTTTTTCTCAAGAGATGTGGCTTCATTTTTGTAGTTGTGTGCCAGCGTCCTGTTGATGTGCTCAAGGGATGCGACCGCATTTTTATGAGCCTGTGTGTCTTCGGGAACTTCATTGAGCAAGGAACGAGCTTCCTCGTAGGAGCCTTTTTCCGCAAAGGTGGATGCTTGCTTGACCATGGTGGCAGCGTCCTGTTCCTTGGCTGCCTGTTCCTTCATGCTGATGGCTTCTTGGTCATCAGGCACCAGTGAAAGGATCTCCTTGCTCAGGCTCGCCAGCGTATCCCAGTCATAGTTGGTCTTGGCTTTTTGGGCTTTTTCTCTGAGCTGTGCGACTCTGGACTCAAGGCTGACCTCTTCCTGAACCTGAGGGGTGGGTTCCTGTTCAGGGGTTGGTTTGAGAGAGTTCAGGCTAAAGAGGATTGTGGCGCCGATGGCAATCCCAACAACGAGAAGAATGGCCACAGCGATGATGAGATTAAGTTTGGATGATTTTGCAGGGGCAGGCTGGAACGCACGCGCATCTACTTGACGGCTGCCTTCTACAAAGACGAACTCTACATTGCCAAACTTGACGCGGTCACCGCTGGTGAGTGGGTGAGCGCCCTTGAGAGGTTTTTGATTGAGTGTAGAGCCATTGGAGCTGCCAAGGTCTTCGACCTGATAGTGGTCGCCATGACGGTAGATTTTTGCATGGTAGCGGCTAATGGATGGATCTGAGAGCAGGATGAAGTTTTCGTCTGTACGTCCGATGGTGTTTTCAACTTCGGAGAGTACGAATTCTTCGCCAGCAAAATTATCTGCGATGCGGACGAGCTTGTAGAGGTCTTCGTCTTGCGGGATGAAGAGGGTTTGAAGGACACGTTGTTCGTTGTTTTGCTTGGCGCGCTGGAACTCAAGGTAGAGGTAATAATCACCAAGCCTGAGCTGTGATGCGGTGCCAAGGTCGCGTCGTCCAACAACACGTTGTCCGTCCACAAGGATGCCGTTAGCGCTGCCAAGGTCCTCGATGTAGCATCTGCCATTGAGCACGAAGATGCGAGCATGTTTGCGGCTGACACTTGAGGAGGGGAGAACAATGTCACAACCTTCAAGACGGCCAATCACATAGGAGCCCTGCTCAAAGGAGACCTGACATACTTGCTGGCCGTTGCTGTCCTGGATCGTGAGATTATACATAATTAATTACATCATTTATTCATGGTGCGAGATACGGACGACATTGTAGGCGGATGCCCCTGACGAATACTCTTCAAAACACATTTAATGGTGTCAGGGGCATGGCTAACAGGGGTTATTCCTGGAAGACCGAGAAGTCGATGTCAGGCATGACTTGTTTGAGGTCTTCGTAGAACAGGGGGATATAACCCGTGGGGTGGAAGGAGCCAGCTGTGCCTATGGTACGGAAGTAGAAGATGTCATTGAGGCGGAACGCATCAAGATCAACACCTTGCAATTCAGCGATTTGTTGCACACGAACGGAGCCTTCATTGGTGCGGTTGACCGTGACCACAATGTTGATGGAGCGAGCGATTTGCTCGCGCATCCCACGAGGGCTGATGTCACGGCTTCCAAGCAAGCAGAGGCTTTCAAGGCGGCCAAGCGCATCAAGTGCGTTGACACCATGTACGGTGAGCATGCTTCCTTCTGTGCCGCTGGCTACGCTGGTGACCCAGTCATAAGCTTCTGCGCTTCGGCACTCATCAAGGATGATGCGTTGGGGGTGCATTGAGAGGGCTTGTTGAAGCAGGAATCGCTTGTCGTAGCCTTCACTGTCGTTGACTTCAAGTTTGACAGCGCTGCCTTGTTCAAGCTGGAGGTGGCTGTAGTCCTCGATGCATACGATGCGGATACCATCATGGATAAGTTGTGCGAGCGCATTGATAAGCGTGGTTTTCCCTGATGATGTTGGACCCGCAACAGCGATGGAGCGTCCTGCATCAATGGCGTTCATGAGGAAATCTGCCATACCAGGGGAGAGCACGTTTTGCTCCACAAGATCCATGATCGATGGGGTCTTTGTGGGAGGCTTGCGTATGGTCAGCGCAGGGTTTTTGGCCGTCAATGGAGGCATGATCACATGAATGCGCACACCATCGTCTCTACGGATATCTGCGGTGAGTTTTTTGTCGTCTGAGGCCTGCTCAGCAAGGAGTCTGTGCCCAATCGCAATGAGCGCATCAGGGTGGCTGAAGGCGTGCTTGTACTGTTTGAGCGCGCCTTCTTCACGCACGAGAATTTGATCGTGGCTATTGATGTAAATATCGCGGATATCTGCATCTGCGAGCAGGGTGTCAATAATACCAAGCCCTTCAAATTCCTGGGTGAGCAGCTCCTTGAGTTCGTCCACGTCTTCTGTGAGCTTGAGCTTGCTAATCGCAGCATCAAGTTCACGCTGAAAGCGCTGCTTGTCCTTGTTCTCCACGGGCAATGTCTTTGGCCACTGTTGTGCCGGGAACTTCTCGACCACGAGTTTGAACAGGTCGGACTGCTTCTCAAACAGCTCGGCGTCGAGGTCACGTGAGATCTCTGGCGGAGCCATGTTGAGCTGAACCTGCTGGGGCAGTCCATCTGAAGAGCTGTCATTGCTCATGATGGGAGGTGTTGCAGTGGCAGGCGTTGGCATGGCTGCTCCACGGGAAGGTGGATAGGGCGTGGCTCTCTTCAATGGCTCTCTGACGGGAGGCTTTGGAGGAGCGGGGGCCTTGCTTGCAATGGGCGCGGGTGTCGGCGTGGGAGTTGGCGTTGGTGTCGGCGTCGGTGTTGGCTGTGTGGGTTGTACAGGCATGGACGCGGGAGGTGCAGAGGTGCTGGCCGAGTAGGGGACAGCATCATACTTTGCGCCTGGAGCGGGGCCGACTTGTTGAAGATCATCGTGCGCGCCGATGGTGTCACGGATACCGTCGGGCACGTGTGGATAACCACCAGAACGGTTTGAATCCGCATCAGGGGGCATGGTGGTGTAGGTGTCCCTCAGTGGATCTCTGGGGAGCTCATCACCAATGTCAAACACGGTGTTCTGCGGGGCGCGCTCATCAAGCTGCCCCCCTGGAGGTTGTGGCGGAAGTGTATGTCTTGGAGGTGCGACGTAGTCGTTATGCCCTGATGAGGAAAGTGCATCAAGTTGCAGGATGAAGTCACCTATGTAGATCTTCTCACCTTCAGCTACGAGCTGCTCGGAGAGAACCTTGCGACCATTGATGTAGGTACCATTGGTACTGCCATGGTCGTTGACATAGAAACTCTTGTCTCGCAGGTAAATGGTCGCGTGACGTTTGGAGACGTTCCCTTTGGGAAGGACAATATCATTGCCCTTCATACGTCCGATAGAGATCTCAGGTTTGTTGAAGTCGAGCCTGGATTGATGTCCACTTTTATCGCTGACAGTAACCTTAAACATCCGCCGTTTGACCTCCTTGAATTATGCCAGATCCTGGCGGCTTTACCGCGTATTCAAGGCCTCTGGCATGTTCATTGTCGTGTGTGCTTCTTCGCAACACATAAAAAATGTGTACTTGATGGCGTGTCTGTTCAACCCACCAGTTATGGTCTACTGACCTCAGTCTAACCAATCCAAAGCAGTTCGAGAAGATAGTTTCTTTACTGATCTTCACAGAGCCACATCAAACTGTCAAGAATCTCACCTTACTACTCTTCGTCAGAATGTGTAAGCGTTTCTTCCTTGCTATCATCCGCAGCAATCGCGGCCTTATCTTTTGTCAAATCAATGGGGCTCTGTTCACGGTACTCTTCGGGGACCACGGGCATACGCCTCCAGATGGCGACGTCCTTGGGAGCGTGGTCTGGGTCGTAGAGGTGGCAGCGCACCTGATAACCAGGCTCTGGCTCCATGACCTTTGGCTCAACCTTTGAACACGGTGCATAACACGCAGGACAACGTGTGTGGAACCTACAACCTGAGGGAGGATTAATGGGGCTTGGTACGTCACCCTCAAGAATGACGCGCTCCTTGTTCTTGCGTGGGTTTGGATGCGGGATGGCGGACAGCAACGCCTGCGTATAGGGGTGTTTGGGACCGCTAAAGAGAGACTTCTTCGGAGCCATCTCCACAATCTGACCGAGATACATCACCGCAATACGATCGGAGATGTGACGCACCACGCTCAAGTCGTGTGCGATGAACAGGTAGCTCAGGTTGAACTCTTCTTGCAAATCTTGCAGGAGGTTGATGACCTGTGCCTGGACAGACACATCGAGCGCGCTGACGGCCTCATCGCAGACGATGAAGTCGGGGTTGAGCGCAAGCGCGCGTGCAATACCAATACGCTGCCTCTGACCACCCGAGAATTCGTGTGGGTAACGTGTCAGATAAGAGGGCTGAAGGCCCACACGTACAAGAAAGCCCGCGACGACCTGGCG
>CATLTV010000284.1 GCA_950059285.1 uncultured Pseudomonadota bacterium
GCAAAGGGCAACGCCGTGGCATCTGCTTGCACCACATCAAGCCCTCGCTCAATCGCTCCTTGCAACATACCCACGCTCAGGTCCACGCCCACTGCGCTTTTGCTGATTCCCTGAATACGCTCAAGAATCAAGCCTGTACCACACCCGATCTCCAACACATCCGCGCCCGCTGCATACTTCTTGAGCAAGTCTACCTCAAGATCATCCAACATCGCGTGGTAACCACGATGACGCTCCTTCTCATACCAAGCTGAAAATTCATCATAATATGCTCTGTTCTCTTGACGTGTCTCTTGACTCATTTCCACTATCCTCACACAATCCTGTTGATTTCTTTTCCTGTCGTATAGCCTCAGTGCCGATCATGTCGTACAATCTCAGGTCGCTCCTCATACATCAGATTGACGCTTGAATACAATCAAACACTCGACCATATTCACAGGGTCCGTGTTCCGCTGTCCGCACATCATAGCCTCACCTCAGCCAAGGAGCTCCACTCCATGAGCCGCACCCAACGCCTCACACAACCTGAACAGTTTGGAAACTACCAACTCATCGCTCGTCTGTCGGCTGGTCGACTGGGTCAGGTCTACAAAGCAAAGAGCATCGGCGTTGAAGGATTTGAACGCGTCTTGGTCATCAAGACCATTGATAAAAGTCTCGCGGCCATCCCTGGTTTTGTCGATATTATCGCGGAAGAAGCACAGCGCGCAGTCCTCCTCTCTCACGCCAATGTCGTGCAAGTCCTGAACCTTGGCCAGGAAGAACTCTCTCAACAACCCTTCCTCACCATGGAGTTTGTCCATGGCATGGATCTGCACCGCGCCCTCAAAGTCTGTCGTGTCCTTGAACAACCCTGGCCTCTTGAACTCGCTATCTATGTCATCGCCGAGGTCGCAAACGGACTCGACTACGCCCACCGACGCAAGGACTATGAGTTCAATAAACTCAACATCATGCACTATGATGTCGCCCCCTTTAACATCATGCTATCCACCGAAGGTGAAGCAAAACTCAGCGACTTTGGCCTCGCAAAAGCACTGACACTTGCTCCCGTCACCAGCGATGATGACACTCTGCGCAAGCTCATGTATCAGGCCCCCGAAGTCGCGCGCGGCGAAGCATACACACAACGCAGCGATCTCTACTCTCTGGGCATGGTCTTCTATGAACTCCTCGCAGGCCATCACCCATACAAACACGCCGCATCCTCCACACAACACTTTATACAACTTGCCAAACAAGGCGCTGTTCCACCCCTTCATAACCGCGCCTCCCTCCCTCGCCCACTCGTGCAGCTCGTTGAGTCCATGCTCGTCCCCGATCCTAATGGTCGCATCTCCAGCGCGGGCCAGGCTTACGAAGAACTCGTGGGATTCATCTATGGTAATAACCTCCAGCGCGCAGATGCACGCGCACTCGGGCTCTTTATCCAAAACCTCCGAACCAAAGAAGGTGACCTCTTCCCTGAACAAAGCATTCAGGAAGCTGGTATCGATGAAATTAGCCTCAGTGAACTCCAGGTCCCTGAAAACCTGCTCTCTTTCTACGGCGATCTACATCCTGAAAGTGAAGCTGCTGATGATATCCCTCCCGATGTCACCAGCGATGCGCTGCCGCGACACAAGCTTCAACAAGTCTTCATGGGCAATAACCAAAAGCCCCCTTCACCCGAGTCGATCTCCTCGGCGCTCCCCAAGAAACTTCAGGACCTCCTTAACCTCGCACGTTCAGGCAAAGGCCAGGCTGTCATCCTCCACGGACAAATGGGTTCAGGGCGTGACTATTACCCCGATCGCATCGCTGAAATTCTGAGCCAACAAGGGCGCACCATGACCTGCGCTATTCAATGCCTGCGTCATGAACTCTTTCGACCCTTTGGCACCCTGAGCGATCTCCTCCTGTCTGCGGTGCTTCCTCTCCTCCCTGAAGAACAACGCAACCCCGCTCACGCCATCGAGAAACTCGAAGAAATCAAGATCCCCCCTCGTGCCATCTCTGCACTCAAGGAACTCTGGGATATTGAACCCTCCGACAACCTGCTCGGACTTGAAAACACACGCAAACTCCTCTCGGACGCCTGTGGCGCTGTCATTCGACACCTGTGCAAAACACACACGCTGGTGTTTATCATCGATCATGTCGAACATATTGATCCTCTCTCCATGCTCGTACTGCGCGATATCACCGCTCATATCAACAAGTTCCCGGCCATGCTGATCATGTCCACGAACAACCAGGAGTTGGTACGCAGATCGCTCGACGCAGGCAACCCACAACAACTTGAACAGGTCAAACTTGTCGGCAATCAGGAGCGCTCCAAACACTATTATCTGAAGCAACTTCCGCCCGACGCTGAACATATCATGATGTGTCTTGCCATTGCACAGATCGCACTCAGCCAGAACGATCTCTTACACATCACAGAATGGCCCAGTGAACGCCTCTTTGCTGCTATCAAGGAGCTCGTCGAACGTAACCTTATTCGTGCTCCTCAACCTGGCGTATTCCTCGCCACTCACGAGGAGTTCATCCACTGGAGCAGCCAACAAGAGCGCCTCACTTCCAGACAGGAAATCGCCGAAAACCTCGCCAAAAAATTCAACCTCATTGAGCCCAAACCCGATCCTCTGACTCACCTCAGACTGATCGCCAACGCTCAACAACGCAGAGAGTTTGTCCTTGGCGCACACACGCTCGCCAATAAACTCGCTGGACGTGGCTGGCTTCAACACGCCATGGCCCTCTATAAACACTTCTCTGAATTGATCCTTGAGGCCAACCTCCACGCGCCACAAGCTCGCCTGAATTTCATGCTCGCACGCGCTGAAATCGCCATGGAACTCGCCATGCCTCATGAATGCCAGGCCAGCGTTGGACCCATTCAAGCGCTCGCAGAATCGCTCCACGACGAGCGTAGCCTCATTGCAAGTCAACTCCTCGAAGGCCAGCTCGCCATGTACCAGGATGACATCGATGATGCTCGCCATCACTTCTCGCGTGCACTTGAAGCTGCTCACGCCATCAAAGATCCTGATATACTCGCAAATTCAATGACCTACATGGCAAAGTGGTACGAGCGCCATGGTGATGTCGCTAACGCTCAACGCATGATTGAAGGCGCGCTCAACCTACACTCGCGCTGGGGCACACAACACATGAACCTCCACACCAGAGCCAAGGTCACAAACCTCGCGGTCAACCTCTGGTGCTATCGCAACATGCCCACACAGGCTCAAAACCTCATCCATAACCTTGAACGACTCACCGATCACACCCAACTTGCTCAACTCAACTGCCGCCTCGAATGGGCCAGAGGCAGACTCTTTAGCTCCATGGGTGAACTCGACACCGCAATTCATACCCTCAAACGTGCCGCGTCCATCGCTTCTTACCATGGACTCACATCGCTTGAACTCAATATCCTTCGACACCTCACACACACCATGATTGAGGCCAAACAGTTCCAGCAAGCACTACCCATGCTTGAGCGCTTGATCCACATGTCCACACAACATAACGATCTCTACACCAACCTTCGTGCCCTCGAACTTCGTGCCCTCGCACACCTCCTCACCAATCAACATATTGATGGTGCCCTCAAACAACTCCACGAGAACCTCAGCCGCGCACAACAACGACGCGTCCCTCGTGATATCTATCGCTGCCATAGCTTCCTTGTAAAAGGCTATAAACACCTCGGAAATACAGAGCTCTACAACACACACCACCAGCTCATGAAGCAGGCCGCCAGCACCATGCGTTACGCACGCTACGCTGCTTGAACTAACACCCAAATGAACACGCGAGAGGGGCGGCCATTTGACAAGTCAAATGGCCGCCCCTCTCGCGTGTTCGTTGTTTGTGTAATCCCAGTCATGCACACCCCAACGCCCAAAAAGCCAAGTGCCAGGAAATTTTTTGCAAACCGAGCGCGAGCGATGTGCAGCGAGGAATTTGATGGCACGTTTTGCACCCAAAACCTACAGAGATGAACGGAGCGAAGCACAGTGAAACTCCAGAGGTTTTGGGATCGCAAAACAACGCAAGAAAGAAGACCTTACTCGTATCGCAGCCCATCCACAGGAGACAACCTCGCTGCCCATAACGATGGCCCAAGCGTTGCCAACAAACAAATCAACATCGCCAACACACCAACCGCCACAAACTCCACGGGCACGATCCTCACGGGCAAGTGGTCAATCATGTAAATTGAAGGGTCCAGACCCACATCTGTATACTTGATGCCAAGACACACCAACCAACCCCCCACAAGACCACTCAAGGTGCCGATCAAGCCAATCGTCATCCCCTGAATCACAAAGATCTTCAACACCGATCCGCCCGATGCTCCCATCGACTTCAAGATCGCAATGTCCTTCTGCCTGTCCAACACCATCATGATCAACGTACAGGCAATGTTAAAGCTCGCAACCAACACGATAAAACAGAACAACACCGCCAGCACAAGTCGCTGTAAACCAAGGCTTGTAAACAGGTTGTGGTGCAACTTCTGCCAGTTCAAAATCCTGAACCTTCCTGTCGGAATCACGCGCTCAATGTCTCGACCAAGCTGATTGACCTGAAACACATCCGACACCCTGACATCAATCCCTGTCACGCCATCGCCCTGCCGAAAGAAATCCTGCAACGCCCTGTAATCAGCGATCAACAACCTGCTGTCAAAGTCGTGAAAACCACTCGAATATACACCCGCTATTTTGAACGTCCTTGATGATGGAACACGTACATCTCCCAGCGATAAACCCGCTGCGCTCACACTCTCAAGCGGCGATGTGATGCGAATACTGTCGCCCACCTTCAAGCTCAACTTGTCCGCCAATGTCCCACCAATCAACACGCGAGGCTCTTGCTTGATCCCATTGTCAGGAAAACGATCATAGCTCAAACTCTTGATCACCTCCTCACCACCTGATTCGCCCTCTACGTCACGAATATACTGCGCAAGATCACTGACATCAGCCATGCTGTCAGGCTCCACGCCCTTGATCATCACGCCTGCCGACTTGTCCGAATTGGTCGCAATCATCTCGTGAAAAATAAAGGGGCTCGTCGCAGTCACTCCGGGCACCTGCTCGATCTCGTCTTGCACCGCCTTGTAGTCCTTGAACTCACGTCCAATCTTGAGCACCATCACATGGCTGTTCACGCCCAACACTCGGTCGCGAAACGCCTCCTCAAAACCACCCGTCACCGTGATCACGCTCGTTAACGCCATCACTCCCAGAAACACGCCAAGAACGGCGATGCTTGTAATGGTTGAGAGAAAACTCTCATTGTTGCTGCGCAGGTGCCTTCCTGCCACAAATCCTTCGTAGGACATACATTCGCTCTCTATTTATAATGGATGCTCTCAGATCCTCGATTAGCTCTGCCCGAATCACATGCTGTCTCATACACATCCACACACGCTGACCCGGCGAGCGACAACTGATAGCACATCCCAAACGGGCAGGCCATATCTCATTCACTCGCTCTCTTGCTTGGCTCTACACTCTCGCCTATCCTTGCTCACAACCAGGCCCTGTGCTGGTGTCAAAACTCACCCCTCACCCACCATGGAACAATGAATAGCCACCAACGCATACTCTCATTTCTCCTGCTTCTTGCCTCGGCAGTCACTGCATGTAGCCCCAGCGCAGACACCCCCTGCAACTACCACGAGGACTGTGCAACACCCCGTGAATACTGTAGCTCGACCACAAACCTTTGCACCGTGTATGAATGCATTGAAGACGCTCACTGCGCCTCCCACTCACGCTGCAACCTGATATCCAACACATGTGAGCGCATCACTATTCTTGATATGGGCACAGACATCGGCATGGACACCCCGCCCGACCTCACCCCCTCCCCCATGCTCGACACACCTCCTGACCTCAACGAACCAGACATCCAGGATAGCCAGGACTCCACTCCCGATCGGCCTGACCTCACACCCGATCCTCCCGATATGACAGATCCCCCCGACCTGCCACCTGTAGATACAACCCGTCCATCCATCACGTCTATTACCCCACCACCAGGAAGCTCCATCGATACGACCTCGGTTTCATGGACCATATCCTTCGATGAACCTATTGACCCACTCTCTGTAGGTCCTTTTAATTTCTTCCTTTTTGACAACAACGATCAGGAGTTGCCTGTTGATGTGATGCACGATGAAATCAATCATACCGTCACAGTCACACCTCTTGATCCTCTGCCGGCGTCCTCCACCTACCGCCTCTTCATTGATAACCGTGTACGTGACTATGCACGAAACCCCATCGCAAGTCGTGTCAACCAGCTCTACTATCCCCCGTTCACGCGCGATGAAAACCTGCACACACTCGCCATGAAATGGGCACCCACGGTCTATCAGGAGCTTGGCGCGCTCAACGAAAACTCCCGTCATAACATCCCCACTGCGATCGACTATGATGGCGACTTCAACGCGTCTAACAACCTCTCAAACCTCAATCTCATCCAGGAAACCCAGCAGATCGCCACGGCCTACTACCACGTTGCACAAACCCCGTCGCACTACTTCCTGACCTACATCTACTATTACCCTGCACGTATCATGAACGATATGGGGCAAAACACCACCTACACACATGACTTTGCAGGCGTCTTGCTCGTCGTTGAAAAAAGCACCGAGACACTCCTCATCGCAGAAGGACTCCGCGTCAATGATGGCACCGATCTGCTGATCTCTTTCACAAGCGAAGAGCGCAGCCAGGAGGTCAACCTCCCGGGACAAAGCAGGATCACTGCCCCCTTCTCGGCCTCACAACTTGAAGGAGGTACACACTACCCTCTCTACATTCCCTCGGGGCGTCACGAGGCATGCAACTGGTTTGATGCCGAGGTACAACCCCCGTTTGATATCTGCATCCACCCTGCACAGAGCTTCCGCGACAATCACAACGGCGTCATTCTTCACGCCGCCGAATCAGGACTCCCACTCTCACAATCCACTCCTGCAACCTCCGCAGATGGGCTCCCCACACTTGATTATCAACTTGTCCCCTTTGAAGAAATCTTCTGGATGCGCAAGGATCTTGTCAGCTCAAAGTTACTCTTTAACCGCAGTCGCACTTACTCTGCCGATGGCATGCGCCCCTATCAGAACCCCGATGGAAGCTCAATTTATCTGCCTCGTAACCTCTCCAGCGATGATGGCTCTCCATTTGGAAAAACACCCATGATGTGGCTCACACAACCCGTTCAATCCAATGATGGACAGTGGTTTATCGATCCTGCCTGGACCATTCCGCGCAGATACAATATCCCTTCCACACCCACATGGTCTTATGACTATTGCTACAACCTCATCTTATCCATTGACCAGCGTTCTCAACCAAACTGTCAGGACAACCCATGAAATATATTAATAAAATAGCCACCATCGCTCTGTGCTCATCGCTTCTGCTCGCCGTGGCGTGCAGCAAAAACAAGACCGAAGACAAACAACCCACAGAGACATCCACCACAGAAGCCAAGGACTCAAAAAAGACCTCTCCTCTGGCCCAACCTGACTGGAACGGATCTCCTGCTGGAATGCCCTCTGACGAGGGCAAGTGAAAAAAGGCCGGGGCAGGGAGGGGGGAAAAA
>CATLTV010000285.1 GCA_950059285.1 uncultured Pseudomonadota bacterium
CCCCGTCCTGTCTTTGCTTTGTCTGGATGCTGAAGTAGGGAGAGAAAAGGGGCGGCCAAAAATCGAAGATTTTTGGCCGCCCCTTTTCTCTCCCTACTTCAGCGAAGGCGACCACAAGGGAGCCTCCTCAAGCATGGAAAGCTCCTTGTCTGTGAGCTCGTCATCCCCAAAGATTGTACTCTTTTCAAGGAGTTGCTCGGCCTGGTGGAGGAGTCCTCGTGTGGCCTGTGCCTTGATTGCAAGTTCCTGAGAAAGCTCACATTTTGAGCGAGACTGTTGGGGCATGTAATGGCCCTCGCGATCGATCACAATGAGACTGTCCAGATCGCCAAGTGAGAGCGTATCAAGGATCTGTGAGAGGTCTCCTTCAAAGCTCTCAAGCTGCAACGAGATGACCGTGGTGATGGTCGTATGATGTGTGCTCGTGAGATGATCGCCAATGTAACTCAGGATCTCGGAGAGGGTCTGTTGGGGCGTTTGTGGCTCCTCGGTCTTTGGCGTGCTGTATTTTTCAAGCAGCGCTTCGTGCGCCGAGGGCAGCGGTAGATCAACTGTCACCACATGGTGTTGTTTGTCTTCAGTCTGTGTGCGCAAGCGAGCATTCCATGAGAAGAGCGCGCGCATGGCGAGGTAGTAGTGTGGGCGTTCGGCGTTGGCACACAGGACTGCGAGCTGATCTGGCGTGGGGGTGTAGGTTGTGTCCTGTGTGATGATGAGTTCTCTGTAGGTGTTCTGCCCTGCAACCTCACGTACATGGCGTTTGGTCGCCTCAAGGAGGGCGTTCTTACCCTGTTTGGTGGGGCTTGAATCAATGATGAGGTTGACACCACCCACAGCGAGGGGGCTGAGCAGATCGATGGCCTGTACGCCTGTATGGACAGGTGTGCGCGTGCCCGAGAGCTCTTTGAACTCGGGTGTTTGAATGGTGTAGGGGAGCGCATGAGGGGCATCTTCAGGGGCAAATCCTGGCCCGTGCAGCGAGAGGGTGTTGCCTTGTGGTGCAGGGAATGCAGCCTGTGAAGCGTTGGCCTGGAGGCTACCACCTTTGGGGACAGCGAAGGTGGTGTGCAAGCGCTGCGCGATCCATTTGCGTTGACCGAGGGGTTTGAGCAAGCGCACCTGCTCGCCTGTGTCAGGGATGCTGATGAGCTGCCCCTGCGCGGCGATGAGAGCGCCTGCGTAGATCTCAAGGAGATGCTGTTGTCCCTGGTAAAGACCGATCAATTCAGGGGTCTTGGATGCGTATTGTTTTATCTGGTCGGAGATTTCCATGGCTGCTCCTGGATATTTTTTCGTGAGGCGTACTCTCCACAGAGAGGAGGGTTATCTCTAGTCTTTGTGGGGTGATAAAGGCAATTGCTTTTCGTATTTTAAATAGTCGAATTGATTTTTCTGTAAAAAATTGTAGAAAGTTGTTGATCGAATTCTGAGGTTACTCTAGTTTGGGTGTTGCCAGAAGCTCCAGAACAGGAGGAGGGTAGAACTGTTGTTGTTGTGGAGCATGAAGGAGAAGGTGCCATGTCAGAAGAGAGCAAGATAGAAGACATCAGCGATGAGGAGCTTAGCGCCCGCGTGATTTACACGTTATTTTTGCCCTCGGTGAGGATAGCGAGGTTATTCTCCATCGATCTTTCCACGATGAAGGGTTGGTTGGAGATGGCTTACTTTCACGAGCTGAGGAAGCAGGATTTAAAGCAGCGAGAGATTGCCGAGGTGATGGGGATCAGCATGAGCAAGGTGTCGTTGCTCTCAAAGCAGCTCAAGGGCAACTTTCTGGGAGAGGCCAGGGCCGATGAGTTGGTCAGGAGGATCGAGTTTATGCTCTGGGCCGAGCCCTTGAGCGAACTCAAGATCAAGCAAGTCCTGACCGACGAGGATGGCAGTGAGGTGGAAGCCGCGCTCGCCGAGCTTGAGGCGCAAGGTCGTATTGTAAAGCAGCCATCGGGCACCACGGAGGTGTACCAGCTCAACATCGCGACAGATCGACGCGTGTGGGACAACTGGGTCGCTCGTGTGGATGGTTTGCAAGATGCGTTGGGCAATGTGACCAACGTGATTTATGGCCGCTTCTTTCAGGCCGAGCCGCTCGCATTCGCTCGCACGTTGAGCTTCAGGCTATTGAGCCAACGTGTGGATGAGCTCAAGCGTGTGTACGAGGAGCATGTGTTTCGTACGATCGTGGAGCTTGATCAGGAGGTAGATGCGCTTGGTGACGAAGAGAGCGAGGACGATGTGGAGGAGTTAAGCCTCTCGTTGTTCTGGGCACCGTATCAGTACTTGAAGAAGAAGAAAGGGCTTTAGCTTGGCTTAATGGTCGAGCTGGGGATGTTGATGTGTGTCAGGGAAACCTGAGCAAATAAGAGGGGCTACGATGTATTTATCAAAAAGAGTGTTTATTTTTAGTGTGTTCATGTGGGCTGCCCTGGGGTGTAGTTCAGATGCCGCAGACACGTCGCCATGCGGCGACGATGGTGTGTTGGTTGAAATTCCTGGTGAGCAGATATGTGCGTACAAGCAAGCGATTGTGATTGAGACAGGGTTTTCCTGTCCTCAACGTTATTCGAATCGTCAAGATTTTGAGGGGTATACGCTATGTTCGGGAAGAAGTGGTGGTTTGAACGGAGAGCAGGTTGGTCAGGTTGAGGACAGGCTTATCAATGAGTTCGGTTGGTCGTTGTGGAAGCTTGAGCCCGACGAGCCCAACAATCCCGACGAGCCTGACGAGCCCGAGGTGACCCCTGTGCCAGTGACAGGGAACAAGCTGGATATATTGTTTGTGGTGGATAACTCCTTTTCGATGTGTCAGGAGCAGCAGGTGTTGCGCAATGGTGTGGGTGAGCTGGTAAAACGTTTGCAGGAGAAGGACTTCCACATAGCCTTGACCACGACACATGCACCCGAGAGTGATGCGACGATCGAGCCAGTTGCACGTGAAGCGAGGTTTCAGTCCACACCACAGCCTGTGCCTGGAAACAACCAGGATTGTTTGAGGGGTGGGAGTGGATTTGATCCATTGAGGGAGTCGCTGGTTGTGGCGCAACGATGTCTTGCCGATCCTGCTCAGGCGAGCAACTACGAGTGGACAGATGCGCAGATTGACTGTGCCTTGCAGAGCCCGACAAAGCAGGGGCAGACAGGTTGTGTGACATCATCTGGCTTGCCTGATCGCAATGAGGACACCCGTTACGATGTGTTTGATCTGTTCCCAGACAGCAGTGAGTACAAGGTGTTGCCCAGGGTGTTCAAACGAGCTGATTATGAGCTTGCTTCGGGGGATGTGGATGCGACAAGGCTTGAGCTCGATCTGGGTTGTGCGATGACCGTGGGGACGCGTGGTGATGGTTATGAGAAGGGGTTACGTGTCGCGGTGAATGCGGTGTCTCCCGAGCTTACGGGGGGTGCTGTGGAGTTGTCTGACGCGGACGTGAGCGCTGTAAATCATGGCCTGATCAGGAAGAACGCCAAGTTTGGGTTGGTGTTTATCTCGGATGAGAACGATTGTTCTCATGATGGGGGCGTGATGGAGCTTGGTAACGCATGTGGTTCAAATATTTGTGAATATATGAACTCCACATCGGTTGCAGAGGAGGACTCGGCGTTGGTGCCGACGGATGTGCTCGCAGAGCAGCTGATTGAGAACCTGGCGTTGACCAAGGGGGAGGATGTGTCCTCCAGCGATATTTATGTGGCGAGCATCGTGGGTACAGAGAAGCGTTTCAACGAGCCGTTTCCCACGTGTGGTGCTGGTACGAATCCCAAGGTGACTCCTGTATGTGCATCAGGGCTTGGTGAGGCGTATTCGGGCGATCGCTATGTGAGGTTTATGGAGAGGTTTGAGAATCATTACCCGGACAATTTAGCGTCGTTTGGTTGGATGTGTACGGATAGTTTTTCACCGGCGCTCGCGGCAATTGGCGAGTTGTTTGCGAATTAATACGAGATCGCGCAGGTGAGGTGCTTGTGATAATATGAGCTCTGAACCCAGGAGGAGCCTTGATGTGAAGGTCAAGGCTCCTCCTTTTTTGGTACTGCACAACATTTCACTTGTGAAAGGAGCATAGTATGCGCAGCGTTGCCTCTCGGCTTGGTGGTCTTAACTTGTTATGTTTATTGGTGTTGTTCTCATTTGCATGTGATCGAACCTCATCGACAGCTCAGGGGGACTCCAACGAGGTACCCAGGCAGAAGGTCGAGCCCAAGAAGGTTGAGACCACGGCTGCCAAGGAGGTCAAGGAGGAGCCCGTCAAGGAGGCGGCGCACAAGCCATTGTTGTGGCAGATCGATGGCAAGAGTGGCCCTGTGTATTTGTTGGGTACGGTGCATGTGGGGTTTGATGCCAAGGCACAGATGCCCGAGTATGTCTGGGACAAGTTTGAAGAGTCTCGGGTGTTTTATATGGAGACGGATCTTGGCAAGGCGCAACTTCAGGCTGCGCAGCGGTCAGCGCTTCCCGAGGGGAAGACGCTTGATCAGATGCTCTCCAAGGAGAACTGGGAGCTGCTTGATAAGTACATGGGTGGAGTGGCCAGTGATTTTCGCTCCTTCAAGCCCTGGTTTATCGTGAGTCTGTTGACGGTGAAGATGTTACCCAAGGGAGCCAAGGTGAGCAGTCCGATGGATCAGGTGATTCATGCGGATGCCAAGAAGGCAGGCAAGGAGTTGAGGTATCTGGAGGAGCCTGATTACCAGCTCTCGGTCCTTGAGGAGACGCTTACAATTGAGGAGCTTGCAGAGATGATCGAGAACTTTGAGGAGCAGAAGAGCGATCTTGCCACATTGCTTGATGCATACAAGGCGGGCGACATCAAGTTAATGCAAGAGGTGTCGTTCAAGGATCTGGATCGCAAGCCAGAGATGTATGAGAAGCTGTTTTACACACGTAATGTGGCATGGATTCCCCAGATTGAAGAGGCGATTAATGGTGATGGTTACACCTTCTTTGCCTTTGGTGCAGGGCACTTGCTTGGTGAGCGTGGCGTGCTTGATTTGCTTGAAAAGGATGGCTACAAGCCATACCGCGTGACTGCTGAAGTGGTTAAAAAGCAAGAGGGAAACAAGGCCCAGGTTGATCCAAAGTAATTTATTTTTTAACAGTCAAGAGGGGAATTGATCGGAAAAATACGAAGCTAGAACAATAGTCTCGTTGCGAAAGGTTAATAGTCGTGGTAGTTTCGATCTTGAAGAAAGGAAGGTTGATCGGGGGACGCCGCCTCTTTTAAAGCATGTAGTCATACATGGTTTGTAGTGAGCCTGAAAGGGTTGGTCCTGTAGGACGTATAAAAGAGCGGTGCCATAAATTGGTAAATTACCAGTTTATGGCACCGCTCCGTCTTTTTTTAAGTCTGCCAAATTTTATGACTTCAGGGGGAGTGGTTCCTGGATTTCATCAAGGAGGATCGTATGTCTTGATTGACGAAACAGGGGGTGTTTTTGCTGAAGTTTTTCAAGGTTTTGAATCATGGTTTCAGCATCTGGTCCGTAGGAGTAAATCGCGGATTCAGTCTTTCCTTCAAAGACGCCAAAGGGCATACCTGCGTCCTTGAGCTCATTATCAATGGCGTTCCATGCGTCGCTAAGATCGTACTTTTTGTAGATCTTGGCATCGAGGTTGACGCCATCAAGGTACATGGCAAGGCCCTGTGATTCTCCAAAGGTGTGCGATGTGGTGGTGTCGTTTTGTGTGACGGTCATCAAGGAATTCTTGGGAGCGCCAAACTGACAGAGGAGCTGTTGCAATCCTTCGATCTGTTTGTCGTGGAGTGTTTTGGTTGTCAGGATGATCGAGACCGCGATGGGCTCTTCGGATTCATCGGTGTGGATGACGCTTCGTGTGACCTCACCGAGTTCGCTGATTTGCAGCGCTTCCTGGAGGCGGTCAATAAAGATAGTCTTGAGGCTCTCCTCGTCCTGTCGCACAGCGAGGTCGATTTGAATGGTGGTGTATGAGGTGTCTTGAGTCATTGGGGTTGTCCTGTTGACGAGGGTTTGGGTGGTTGTCGGCCAAGAATCCAGCCCTCGATTTTTGTATGTATCGAGCGAGGAGGTTCGTGGTGGGGTTGTTTATTGTACAAAATCATCAGTATGCCAAGGAGCCCGATAAAAGAGTCAAAGGCATCTTCGGCGGTGGCGTTGTCTCCAAAGCCATCTTGAAGTGCGTGCAGCGCATCTTCTGACAGTGTGGCGGGCAGCTCTTCCAGGGCGTTTAAAAGTGGTGCGCTCTGTTGCATACGTGCCGTGTGGTGACGTTTACCTGTCTTGGCCTGCCAATGCAATCCAAGCCATGTGTAGATCTCGGCGGGATAGACCTCAGCAATTGTGAGTTGATGTGGCTGTTGTGGGGTGAGCAGTTCGTGGAGTCTACCGTCTATGGGCCAGATCCTCAGTCGCCTGTCTTGATGCAGGGGGAGGGGCAACGTGGACCATCCCTTGATTGCGCCTTTCCCGACCTGGTTTGCTCCGACTGTCCAGTAGAGCGGGCAAGGTTTGCTCCCTCCTGTTTGATGATATTCGCATGTTCTAAGTAGTTGATTCCAATTGCTTAAGTGTAGTCCGTCAAGCAAGTGTTGCCGCTTCGATCCTTTGGGGGAGTGTGGATAGAAGGGTTGGTATGCCGAGATATCATGATGTGTTTTGCATGGTGTGAGGAAGTTTTTCCAGGAGGGGTGTTCCTGAGCCAGCAAATCAAGCAGGTGGTGAAAAGATGTAAGTTCAGCGTGAATGGTTGGGGTGCAGGGCAAGCCGATGGGCATGTCGATGCCAAGCAATGCACCTTGACCATGAGCGCGAATGTTTAAGGCATCATGTAGGTAATGGGGTGGTTGATTTTGGAGGAATGTGGACAGACGCTGGGGTGCATGAATGTGCCATGTAGCATCATGTTTGGATGCCTTTGTCGCCAGGGTGATCCATCGCTTTTTTGGCGACGTACTCCAGTCTACATGCGCAAGAATGCCAGGGGAGGGGAATGTGTGATTATTGACAGCGTCTTCCATCGCCCCACTCCAGGACTTCGAGGGTGACAGGAGTTGTCCCTTTTTTGGTCAGTTCAAGATCGTTGGCTGCGGCAAAAGAGAGGTCGATGACACGTCCCTTGCTGTAAGGGCCACGATCGTTGATACGCACGATGACTTCCTTGTTTGTTTCAAGTTCGACGACACGTACGAGGGTATGAAAGGGGAGTGTTTTATGTGCGGCGGTGAGGGCATACATGTCGAAAGGTTCACCGCAAGCGGTGCGTCTTCCGTGGTGTTTTTTGCCATACCAACTGGCCCGTCCTGCGAGGACGTGATTTTTTCCATCAGGGCCATCTGCACGATGGGAGGAGAGGAGGTCATCAAGAGGATCACGCGCTTGGCGCGCGCAGCCTGTCGAAAGGACAAAGGCGAGCGCGCCAAGATACAGGAGGTGTGGATGGGGGATGATGCGCATGATCCTCTTGATGGGTTTAGGTTCTGTTGACATAAGCTCCCGTCGCGGAGCTTGCCCCGAAGAAAAGAGGAGAAGAGAGGCATCTTCAGGCGATCCCGATCGCCCTTCA
>CATLTV010000286.1 GCA_950059285.1 uncultured Pseudomonadota bacterium
GGCAATTTACGCAGTAAATTGCCGCCCGACCCGCCCCCCTCGCTGTCCGCGAGCGCCCCAAAGGGGCGCTCGCTAACCTCATGTGTTGAATTGTGTAAGTTGTTGTAAAGAGGTTGTTTTGTCTGGGTATTGTGTTGACTTGCCCAGCAGGAGAAGATCCCATGGATAAACAAATAGAGACATTACGCGAGCAGTTAACGCAGGCCGCAGCGGAGTTTTCAGAGGATGCCAGCGCGTTGGCGGATCTGATGGAAATGATGGTGCAGGATGTGGAGCGCGCCGAGGCCGAGCCACTTGAGATCGTGCCTGTGGCGCACCACTCACCAGCGTGTGGTTTGCACATGCTCAAGCGACTCCAGAGTAGCAGGCCAAAGGTTATCTTTATGGAGTTGTGTGAGGATATGCGCGAGCTCTTGCCAAAGCTTGGGGAGTGTAGGCTTCCTGTGGCATTGCAGGCGTTTGCGAGCGATTCTCATGCGTTTCCTTCGGACTGGGCGCCATTGACAGTGGTGGCTCCCATTACAGAGTTTTCCGCAGAGTATCAGGCGATGAGTTATGCGTTGACGTATGATGTGCCGCTGGTGCTGGTGGATCGTAGCGTGGATCATGTGTTCCAACAGATCCCACAGGAGGAGGGCGCACTTGATGCGTTGCTTCCTTCTGAAGAGGAGCTTGAGGAAGAGAAGGATTCGGAGCAGGCTTCGCATGGTTCTGCGCTTGGTGTGCAGATGGGCAATGTGGTTCCCACGATGCAGGAGTTCACGGAGTTTCTGTTAAGGAACGCACATGTGCAGCACTTCTCGGAGTGGTGGGAGCAATACGTTGAAGTTGCTGTGATTCACTCTGACTGGGAGACCTACCGCCGCGTGATGTGTCTGGTGGGGAGTTTATTGAGGCGTCTTGGTCGCAGGCAAGAGGATGTGGAGTCTGACCGCTGGCGAGAGCGCTACATGTGGACGCGCATCAAAGACTATTTGAAGGAGCACAAGATCAAGCCTGGTGAGGCAATGTATATCTGTGGGGCGATTCATGCGGTGAGTGATGTCGAGGAGTATGGCACGCATACAGACAAGACCTGGGAGATTCCAGCAAAGACTGACACCGAGTGGTTGTATGGTTTGATTCCATCCAGTTTCTCTGCGATTGAGCGTCAGTTCTCGCACCCTGCCGGGACGATCTCACTGGCCAAATCAACGTGGCAAAAGGGGCTGACGGGAGGAAAGCTCAAGCCATTTTCAATCCCGAAGAATGCGGTCGCAGGGGGCAAGAAACTGCCCAAGCCCAAGGTGGTTGAGAATGCAGCAGAGCGTAGCTTGAGTGATTTCCTCATCGCTCCTCCGCTGGCTGTGGAGGCAGATAACGAGCAGTTGCTTCGCTGGTGTGTTCAGGTTGTTAAGTTGGCTCGAAAGAACGGTTATTTGGCCACAACAGCAGACTCCATTGCGATCTATCAAACCTCGCAGTTGCTCGCAGGTATGCGTAACAGGTTGCATCCATCAGCGTATGATTTTCGCGATGCTGCGGTGACCTGTCTGGAGAAGACCAAGGTTCCTGGTAAGCGTGATATTCCGTGGATTTGCGACATTTTGTTGGGCGGAGATCAGTATGGTCGTGTGGGCTATGAGTCGCTGCCTCCGCTTGCTCGCAATGTGTATGATCGTTTGAGTGTGTTGCCGATCACGTTGATGTCGAGCACGGTACAACGTGCGCTGATGGACTTTTCAGCGCATCCTGACTACATCCCCGCGTCGGATCTTCTCTGGAAGATCCATTATCTGACGGGGAACGATGTGGTGCGTCCAATCATGGGTGAGAGGTCCCTTGGCCATGTACCAATTCAGGAATCATGGGACATTACAATTGGTAAGAACCAGCGTCCTGTGATCGAGCTTGGTTATGAAGGTGTGACGATTGAGCAGGTGTTGGAGCTTCGCTTGAAGAAGACTGCGTTTTCAGCGAAGGCGACGACATTGAGTGCGCTTCGTGCAACGCAGGACAGCATCCTGTTTTTGAAGAGCAAACGTTTGACCGAGGAGCTGGGTCAACGTGCAGTGTCGCTTTTGTTTGAAGAGGCAAGTGCTCAGGATGCGCCCGAGATCTTTGAGATGATTCGTGGTCTTGTGCACTATTACAGGGCACAGCCAGGAGGTCTTGCCGAGTGGATTAAAGACTTTGTCTCATCGGGATATTCTCATTATGCGACGTTGTTGCCTGAAGCATTTGCAGATCGCGACACTAGCCCGCAAGAAATTGCGGCGATGATGGGATTCATCTTCACGTTGGAGAGTCTGGCGTTGTCGCTTGGATGTGATCGCAGCCAGTTGTTGATTGCAATCAGGCAATCCAACGATGTTGAGATTTCAGCGGACAAGGTTGGTTTGTTGTGGAGCGCACAGTTCTTGCTTGGTGAGCGTAGTTCAGCAGAGATACGAGGTTTCTTTGATGAGGCGCTTGAAAACGAGCTGCTCATTCCTGCGTTGCCAAACTACATCATGGGTTTTGTGCTGGCGTTACGCTTCACACCGCTTGTGGGTCGTCTGGTTGTGGAGTTGATGAGCAAGGCATTTGCGAGGTTGCCTGATCGTGTGCTGCTGCCCTGGTTGCCTGGGTTGATCATGACATTGAAGCCTTTGAGTGGGGAGTTGATCCCATTGCTCGTCAAGGAAGCGAGTTCAAGCTTCCCCAAAGCGTTGGAGATGCTTGATGATGGCTGGGAGTTTCCCTGGGACAAGGAGGTTCAAGAGTTTTCATTCTCAATGGACGCCCCTGCACAGGATTCACCCACAACCGAGCTGTTAAGTGACGACGAAATGGCCGCTCGCCGCGTGTTGTTTGCACACAGAGAAAGCGCCGAGTCGCTGATGAGCGTGCTGGGTTGGGAGGGCGAATGGCAAGAGGAGCTTGGCACTCCAGCAGGAGAGTCTACCGCATCTTCTGGTCCGATGATGTTGCCTGATGAGTCAGCTGCCAGAGCTTTGCTCGCAGCGCATCCTGCAAGTGCTGATGCACTCTGTCATGTGATGGGCGTGGATATGGAAGGCTTGAGTTGGGATATGCCCGAGGTAAAGAGTGTGGCACCTGTGGCATCACAAGCCAAGGTGAATGCATCGGGGGCACAGGCATTGCTTGCGACATATCCTGAGAGCATGCAAAGCGTGGTGACGTTACTTGAGAAGTAATTTTGCCATGTGATTGAAGGGACGCGAAAAACAAAGCAAAAAGGCTAAAATTCACGCAGTGAATTTTAGCCTTTTTGCTTTGTTTTCAGGTGCTTATAGTCGAGTGTGCTCGTTGAGCTTGGTGGTCAATACGACGAGTTCTTCACGAAGGTCGTGGCGGTCAATAATGAGAGAGACGCCTTGAAGGTGAAGGAGGATGCCGTGGTAGGTGTGAACCCAGTCATCGATAGCGTCATTGCGGCGAGCGAGAGCTGATTTGAGCTCTGTGATCTCGTTATCCATGTCGGAGACGATACGGGCAAAAGGTTCGAGGAGGTCATTGAGTGTGACCGCGACGGTACGCGTCTCCATGGTTTGCCCCAGAGGACCAGTGAAGGTGTAGGGGTGTGAGCGCAGGAGTTCAATGACGTTGTGTGTGTATGATACGAGGGCTTGACGCGCACGAGGAGGTGCATCTTGAAGGCCGTAGATTTGCAGCGCATTGGGTCCTTCGGATTGGCGGATATGATCGCGCGTCATGCGAAGTTTGCGGTCAAGTTCAATGCTAGCTTCAGCGAGACGACCACGGAGTGTGATGTCGTCGTCTTGTTCTTCAAGATAGGCCATTTCCGCGTCACGCATCTGACGAGTACTCTCCTCAAGAAGCTCAATTTTGGCCATGAGGAGGTTTTGGATGACGATGGGGGCGTTCTCTTGATTGGATGGGAGTTCCAGAAGATCGCTTAAAGAATGGCAGAGTGTCTCGCTGTGCGTTTGCACAAAGTTCATAAGTTGTGCAGTTGCGCCAATTTTGGCCGCAATAATTTGGCTGATACGTTGCTTGTTTGGCATGGTTCTGTGGTCGAAATAAAAAGTACAGGGGGGGATTTAGTAAGTACCGAAGAAGTCGGTGAGCTTACAATCAAGAGCAGTCGCGAGCTTGAACAGGCTGGAGACAGATGCGCTTGATTCGGCACGTTCGATTTGGGAGAGGAGGCTCACAGAGAGGCCAGTTCTACGGGCCATCTGTTTGAGGGTGAGGTTTTGTTCTTTGCGTGTGGTCCTGATGTTTTTACCAATGGTAATCAGGAGGTCTTCTTCAGGATCGCGAGTCAGACCTTTGTCACGCAGGATACGTTCGAGGCTCTTGTTGAATTCCTCGATATCGAAGGGTTTACGGATGTAGTCATCGACCTTGTATCGCAAGGAGAGCACCGCCGTATCGACCGAAGGATAGCCTGTGAACACAATGATGGCAATATCCTTGTCAAAGCGGCGAATTTCTTCGATCAGTTCGGTGCCGTTGATTTCGGGCATCATGAGGTCGAGGATGATGACATGAAATTCATCCTCTTTGAGATCATCCAGAGCTTTGGTTGCGTCGATCTGAGTTTTGACATCATAGCCGTTCTGAGCAAGAACAAGCTGCATATAATCACAGATATCGATATCATCATCCACGACGAGGATTTTGATCTTTCTCATGCCATAACCTCCTGTGTATTGAGTGTGGAGTTACCTCTCCAGTCAAGAGCCTACTCTTCAGTAGGAAGGCTGGCAAGGTACAGTATGTTTAATTAGAATCAAGAGCCTGTTTTGAGTCACTACGCACAAGAATTTGAAGTGCTCATCAGGTTCTTATATGAAGCACATAAGACAGCATAATGCAGAGTTCAGGTGTGTAGTGTTGGACATACGTCACCTCACGCATCACGCTCTAGCTTTTAAGACAAGTCCCCGAGTGTAGCATTTTAAAGAGGGTGTATGAAGATCGATGTTCATGTGCGTGTGGTAAAATCCAGCGCGATTTATGGTCTGCGTACAGCCGTACTCAGACCTCATTTTCCACCAGGCAAGCTCGCGATTTTTGAGGGGGATGAAGATGACACAACTCGACATTATGCTGCATACATTGGCACGGGTGATGAACCAGTGGGATGTGCAACGTTGATGCAGCGAGACTGTCCAGCTCCTGTGGAATCAGGTGAGGTTACAGCAATGTTCCAGCTTCGAGGGATGGCTGTGTCAGGCGATCATCGACGAAAGGGGATTGGGCAACGTGTCATTGCATCCATTGAGCAGGATCTTTCGCAAGTGAGGCATGCTGTATTGTTGTGGTTCAACGCAAGAAAGAGTGCGGTCGCGTTTTATGAGAGCGCAGGCTATGCGATGTTGGGAGAGGAGTTTGATGTGCCCGGCATCGGCCCGCATTATGTGATGTGTAAGGTGATTGAGGGGTGATTATTTAGTGTGATGCGGCTTCGCCCTTGCGAGTGTCAACCTGTTCATACGTGTGTGTGTGTGGGTTGTAGGCTGTGAGTTGCTTGCCCCAGGTGCAGCCACTATCAAGGCAGATGGTGCGTGTGGGCTCATGGGTATGAAGTCCAAGTGCGGACCAGTGACCAAAGAAGAGCGAGGGTTGTTGGGTGCGATTATGGGCGGGTACAAACCAGGGCTGGAGTGTCTCGGGCATGGTATCAAGCGTGGCCTTGTATTTGAACTCCAGCGTGTGTGCGGGGGTGTGAAGCGCACGCATGCGGGTCATGCTATTGATTCCAAAGCGCAGTTGTTCTTCTCGAGAGAGGTTCGAGGACCATGCGATTGGGTCGTTACCATACATATGTTCAAAGAAGCTTGCCGGGTTTTTGGACTGGAGCGCCTCCTCGATTGCGTGTGAGATTTCAAGTGTAGTGGCCAGATCCCATGAGGGATGAATGCCCGCGTGTGCCATCCAGAATGAATCATGTTGGAGGAACATGTGTTGATGGCGAAGCCAGTCAATCAGCGCGTCAGCATCTTGTGCGTGTAGAAGATCCTGGAAGGTGTCTTTTTTACGTGGCTTGGCAGCGCCGAAGGCAACCGCGAGCATGTGTAGGTCGTGGTTACCGAGCGTGACTTTGGCGTTGAGTTCTTTTGCGAGGCGCACGACCTGAGCAGAGTCTGGGCCGTTATTGACAAGATCGCCGACCAGAAAGAGCTCGTCTTTCTTTGAGTTGTAGGAGATCTTGGAGAGGAGGTCCTCAAATGTTTGCGCTGCGCCGTGGATATCACCAACGATGTATGTGGTCATTGTTTTTTGTGTGTAAGGTTTTGTTTTTATGGGCAAATCTGTCCGTGTGTTCCGCAGTTGAGTTCACAGCGTCCCTGAAGGCAGTAGAAGTCACTGGGGCATGAACATGATGCGGTGTTACCACAAGCGTTGGTGACATTGCCACAGGCGAGCGTGTTACATGACACAGGGTTGCAGATGCAGGAGTTGTTGGAGCAAGACTCATCTGCGCCGCAGGAGCCACATGCGATGGTGCGCTGTGTGCCACAGCGATCGCTGACGGTGATAGAGCCGCAGGTTGCGTTATTTGCCACGCAAAGTTCCTGATCGGTTTCGGGTCTACAGACACATGAATTGCCTGAGCATTGTTGTGTGTTTGAGTTGCATGTACTTGGGCAATCTGTGGAGTTTCCGCAAGCGTTTGAGACCGAGCCACACGCGACACCAGCACATGAAGGTTCTGGACAAATACAGGAGTTGTTGGTGCACACCTCGTCAGCCTCCCCACAGGAGCCACACGCGACAGTGCGTTGTGTGCCACAGCGATCACTGACGGTGATGGAGCCGCAGGTTGCGTTGTTTGCGGTGCAAAGTTCCTGATCTGTTTCGGGCTTACAGGCGCAGTTATTGCCTGAACATAGTTGTGTGGTGGTGTTGCATGTGTTTGGGCAATCTGTGGAGTTTCCGCAAGCGTTGGTGGTTGTGCCACATGCGATGCCAGCACATGAAGGTTCTGGGCAAATACAGGAGTTGTTGGAGCAAGACTCATCTGCGCCACAGGAGCCACAGCTTATGGTGCGTGTTGCGCCGCAGCGATCACTGACGGTGATAGAGCCACAGGTTGCGTTGTTTGCGGTGCAAAGTTCCTGATCCGTTTCGGGTCTACAGACACAAGCGTTACCAAGACACTGTTCGGTTGTTGTATCGCAGGTGTCAGGGCACGCCATGGAGTTACCGCAGGCGTTTCCTACTGCGCCACATGCGACACCCGAACAGGATGGTGCGGGGCACTCACACACGCCAGCGGACACGTCACAGACCCTGTCGTTGGAGCAGCCTCCACAGTTCACGGTGACTGTGTCACCGCAGTTATTGACGAGGCTTTGCTCACCGCAGTCGAGATTTGAGTTGGCACAAAGTGCTTCATCGTCAAAGGGTTGGCATGTGGGGCAGGTGAAGTCATCCTGGCATGTGCCATCAGAACAGCCACCACAATCCACAGTGATCATCTCGCCGCAGTTGTTCTCTGCGGTG
>CATLTV010000287.1 GCA_950059285.1 uncultured Pseudomonadota bacterium
GCCAAAAATCTTCGATTTTTGGCCGCCCCCTCTGGCGTTTCTTGGTGCCTTCAACAGACCCTAGAAGTTTGGCTTCCTCTTCTCAAAAAACGCGCTGATTGCCTCGGCAAACTCGGGAGATTTAAGGCGATCAATAAACAGCTCGCCCTCCTCCATCATGACCTCCATCAACGTACGACTTGTCGGATCTTGCTGCGTTCGCTTGAGCAACTGCTTGGTCAAACGCACACTCTCAGGAGCAAGCTCTGCGATTGTCTGAGCACAGGCACGCGCCCTCTCCATCAACTCCTCGGGCTCGCACACCTCGTTGACAATTCCCAAACTTGCAGCTTCATTCGCATCAAACTTCTTACTCAATAACAACAGCTCCATCGCCTTCTGATGCCCCATCATCCCTGGCAAGATCAGGCTCGCGCCCGCCTCAGGTACCAACGCAAGGTTGACAAAAGGCATCTGAAACTTTGCGCGCGTCGACGCAAACGCCAGATCACAGTGCAATAACAAGGTCGTGCCAATCCCCACAGCCCAACCATCCACAGCTGCAATCACAGGCTTCTCATAAGACACAAGCATCTTCAAAAAACGAAACACGGGGCTATCAAAACCCTCGGGCGGATCTTGCATAAAGTCGGTCAGATCATTGCCACTTGTGAACACACCCTCTCCACCACAAATCAGCACCACACGGGTGGTCTCATCTTCGGCTGCCTGCGCCAGCGCGGCGGTCATGGTCTCGTACATCTCCAGGGTCAACGCATTCTTTGCCTGGGGCCTGCTGATCTTGATCTCCATCAAGTTCCCTTGACGCTGTATCTCTATCATGAAAGAACCTCTCTTAATCTTGACGATAACGTGCTCGCTCCAGCATTCATGGCTCCCTTCGGTCGCCCTGTGATTCACGTGCAAGAGCAAGTCACACAAAAATGAACCTCCATTCATTTGTACCTGATAGCCCCCCAAAACACCACATACATTCCCTGAACATGATGCGCTCAACGCACCACACAAAGATGAGCAAGATCTTCACAACATCACATTAATTGCATACACTCATATCAGCCCTGCATATCGTGTGGTGCCATACCCCTTGAACATGTCCCTACTCCACTGACACAACATATTCATGATACACACCGAACCATTATATCTGGGTCCATTCGAGCTAGGGAAACCACTCAAATCAGGAGGCATGGCAACGATTTACCATGGCTCTCATCGTCACAGTGGCCAACAAGTCGCCGTAAAAATCATCAGCCCAGACCAGCTGGGAAAGCCCTCCTTGCGACGTGCCATCCGCAAGGAAGTCAACACCATCGCCGATCTCAATCACCCCAATATCGTCAAGATCTTTGACCTCGGTGAAATCGACAAGGAACAAGCCCAACGTGCACCAGACATCCTACTTGAGGGCGCGCCATGGTACGCCATGGAGCTTGTCAACGGTGGCGCACTCCTCGATGCACCTCCCTGTAAAAACTGGACTGAAGCGCGACGCCTGATGCTTGAGCTCCTCGACGCGCTCGCGCATGCGCACGCCGCAGGTGTCATTCACCGCGACCTCAAGCCAGGAAACGTCCTCCTTGCAACCTCTCCTGATGAACCCTCCCATATCAAACTCGTGGACTTTGGCATCGCTCAGATCATTACCGAACTTGGCGAAGATCTCGGTGATTTGACAAGCGAACACCACGTCACAGGCACACCTCGCTATATGGCACCAGAGCAGGTTTCGGGGCGACATCGTGAACATGGCCCATGGACAGACCTCTACGCATTTGGCTGCCTCGCATGGTACATCCTCACTGGATTCCCACCCTTCTCTGGCAACATGATTCAGGTCATGCAAAGCCACCTCAAAGAGATGCCTCCTGCGCTCGTGGCACAGTTCCCCATCCCTAAAGGTGTTGAGCAATGGGTCCTGAAGCTCCTCGCCAAGCAACCCTACCAACGCTACCGACATGCTGCGGATGCCGCACATGGACTCATTCAACTCCCAGCACATCCTCCACAATCCTACATTGCCGACAACGATCCAACCTCACAGATCCGACGCTCTGATATTGGTAAACGACTCAAAAAAAATGAACCCAACCCCACACTTCCCACGCTCTCTTTTCTAAAAAAGGCGTCCTACAGCGATCCTGATGAGGACGACCTCCAGATCGATGGCCCGGAGACAATCATCTCTGAACATGGCGATACTTCATCGATCCCCGACACGCTACAAATCCCAGTCACCTGGAGACGCCCCGAAGCCACCGCGCTCTCCAACACAGAGGCTTCCTCCATGGGCCTCTTCAAATTGCGTATGCCCCCACTGATTGGTCGCATCGAAGAGCGCAACTATCTCTGGGACACCATGCGTCAGGTTGTGCGTACACACTCCTGCCAAGCGGTGATTATCCAGGGCGCAGAGGGCGTCGGAAAAACAAGGCTAGCTCAATGGTTTACGCGACGTTCCGAGGAAGTTGGCGCATGCACCACACTCTTTGCTCATCACGATGAACATGGCTCCGATTTTGACGGCGCTCGCCAGATGTTCACCAATCACTTTCGCTGCTCAAACCTTGAAGCCGACGCACTCATGCGCCACCTTCAACGCGTCTGGATTGAAGACCCCATCATCGATCTTTCACGCGAATCACTCAAGTTCCTCGCACCATGGCTAGACGCATTCCCAATTCAAAACCAGGAAACCTTACAGGATTCAGCCTCGGTTCCCTTTCATAACCCACGCTACCGCTACCCACATATCTTCAAGCTCCTTGAGCAGATGAGCAAGGAACGTCCACTCATCCTCTGGTTTGAAGATGCACATCACAGCATCGAATCCATTCACTTTGTGCTCGCCTTGCTTGACTATGCCAACACACATAACTCCATCTGTGCAATGATCCTCCTGAATGTACAGGAAGATGCCACACACAAGAGCGTCACCGCGCCCTTACTAAAGCGCCTCCTTGATCCCAGCGAGCCACACAACCACCCAAAACAAAAAACCTCCACCATTCAGCTTCAATCCCTCTCTGCTCGCGAACACCGAGAGCTCATTCAGACCATCCTCCCCCTCGACCCCACACTTGCCGAGGAGGTCGCACAACGCACCGAAGGACACCCTGGATTTGCCTTCGCCTTGCTCTCGGACTGGATTGACAATGACCAGCTCCAACCCACCCTTCAGGGACTTACCCTCAAACAAGACAACGAACCACTCCTGCCAGAGACCATGCGCGAACTCTGGCTCAAACGCCTCAACCAAACGCTGGCAAACTTCCCTGCCATCGACCAGGACGAAACCCTCATCGCCCTCGAAATGGGCAGCGTCCTTGGACGCACAATCTACAACCAGGAATGGCACTACTGTTGCTCCCTGTTACAGATCTCGGTCTCCGAAAAGATCATCTCCAAACTCCTCGACTCCAAGCTCATCACCAGCACTCCTCAGGGCTGGCAATTTGCACACCCAATCCTGCGTGAAGTCCTCCAAAAAATGGCTGAACAACGCGGCGCATTAAGCCAGTATCACCACCATTGCGTCACCATGCTCACACAACTCTATGAGGAACAAACCACTAGCCTTCAACTTCGCCTCGCACATCACTGCGCGCATGCAGGTCAACTGGAACAGGCCATCACATACCTCCAACAAAGCAGCGATGCGCTCTACCTCTCTGGCGAATACTCACGCGCGCTTGATGCACTTGGAAAACGCATTGAACTCCTCGAACTTGTCACAACAACCCCCTCAGAACCTCGCGTTCAAGAAGCTCTGCTCATCAAGCTTCAGCTCCTCATCGACCTCCAACAACTTGACCAGGCGCGCGAACTCTTCAATCAATTCAATGCGTTACACCCAGACATCTTAACACAACCGCGCACTTCCATTAGCTCACTGCACGAATATATCCAGCTCAAGCTGCGCATGACCGAAGGACGCATCAAAAAAACCATCCAGGCCCGAGACTCCGTGCTTCACGCCTGCCAGAATCATCCCGATGACCCCTTCCTCACCTCGTCATTGCTCCTTGTCGCTCGCGCTCATATCCTCCACGGTCAAATACCACTGGCCGAACACTTGCTCACCATCGCACAACAGCGCTACACCCACAGCAAGGACAAGCACGGCTACGCTCTGTCCACCTACTCACTGGCAGAATGTGCGCTCATCCAGGGACGCTACCCCCAGGCAGAACGCCTCTTGCTACGTGCACGCGCTCTCTTCCACGACAACAACATCCGTTCGGGAGAACTCCTCTGCGCACACCGCGAGCTTGACCTCTTGCGACTCAAGGGTAAACTCGACGATGCAAACCTGCTTGCCACTCAGCTCGATCAACACTTCGCACAGCTCGCACCCACCCTCAGAGTCAAACACCTGCTCCACAAGTTTGTCATTGCGCTGGAAGATGGCCTGACACACACCGCAACCGAGCTTCAACAAAAAATCGATCCCCTAAAAACTGCACTGGAATTCAGCGATGCGATCACCTATCAGGTCGCCGCTGCCCTCCACCTCACCATGCAAAACAAACCGCAGCTTGCAAACCAACAACTTAAAATTGCTCAGATGGGCCTCCAACAATCAGGGCTCTGTACCATACAGATCGCCACCTTGCTGGAAATCCTTGGACACGCCACGCGCGACTCCAACACCACCATGGCAAACAAGGCCACTACCACAGCACAATCGTTCCTCACTCAACTTGGAGCAACATCCAGGCTCACACACGCACCAGCCGCCACCTCTCGCCCTTCACATAAAAACCCCTGACAACTACACATCCATCCAACTGGACTTACAATCACAGTCAGTCACGCCCTCCATGATGGGTTACTTTCAGCTTTCTGTTACACAAGGTTATTCTCATTGCGTCATCACTCTGGCCAATCTGCCAAACAACCCAAAAGCCTTAAGGAACAATACCTTAACGTCTTCTCTTACATCCAACGAGGAATCGTCCTCGTATGGCAAACAAATCCCACACTCACCATTGCACTCGCAGTCCTGACCGCACTCGCAGGCCTTACCCCCACAGCCATTGCGTATGTGGGCAAGCTCATCGTGGATGGGGTGGTCACCGCAAGTCAGTCGGGCCTTGAAGCCGATCGCTGGATCGCGCTCCAGTGGGTCGGCCTTGAAGCATTCCTCGTCGTATGCCTTGCTGCATTTCAACGCGGATTATCCGTCACACAATCCTTGCTTCGCGCCCAGTTAGGACATCGCGTCAATGTGATGCTCCTCGAAAAAGCACTCGATATCAGCCTCACTCAATTTGAAGACAGCGAGTTCTACGACAAACTCACACAGGCTCGTCGACAGGCTTCAATGCGCCCTCTTGGGCTTGTACAGAAAACATTCAGCCTGATTCAAAACAGCATCAGCATTATCACTGCCGCTATCCTCCTGTGGCAGCTCTCTCCCTGGGCCGTCGCCATCCTCCTTCTCGCTGGTCTTCCTGCGTTTGCGGTCGAAACCAAATTTAGCGGCGAGGCTTTTCGACTGTTCAAATGGCGCTCTCCCGAGTCGAGAAAGCAGATGTATCTTGAGACCGTGCTCGCGCGTGAGGACTACGCCAAAGAGGTTAAACTCCTTGGCCTTGGCCCAATGTTGCTTGAACGCTACAAGGGCATCTTTCGGCTCGTGTATGGAGAGGATCGCAACCTGACCATTCGACGCGGTCTGTGGGGTTACTTGCTTGGGCTACTCTCTACCGCTGCATTCTACGGCGCTTACGCATGGGTTGTTGTTGAGGCCGCATGGGGACGACAAACCCTTGGCGATATGACCATGTACCTGATGCTCTTTAGACAGGGACAGTCAGCAGTCGCAGCATCACTCCAGTCGATTGGCGGCATGTACGAGGATAACCTTTACCTGTCAACACTTTACGAACTCATAGAAACACCCACAGAAGAATCAATCGGCAGCCAAATCACAGGGCCAGATCCCCAGGATGGACTTCGATTTGATGATGTATGGTTCCGCTATCCAGGGCAAAAAGACTGGGCGCTCAAGGGCATCAACCTGCACCTACCACCTGGAAGAAAGCTCGCACTCGTGGGCGAGAATGGCTCGGGAAAAACAACAATGATCAAACTTTTGACGCGCCTGTATGAGCCATCAAAAGGACAGATTTCACTGGATGGCCTACCCATCACAGAGTGGGATCAAACCAAACTCCACGAGCGCATTGGCGTGATTTTCCAGGACTTCGTACGATATCAATTCAAGGTGGGTGAAAATATCGGCGTGGGCGATATTGACCATATGGAAGATGAGCCAAGGTGGGAAGATGCTGCTGAGCGTGGCATGGCCACAGAGTTTATTCAGGGCATGCCCGATAAGTACCACACACAACTTGGTCGCTGGTTCAAGGATGGCCGTGAACTCAGCGGTGGCCAGTGGCAAAAAATTGCGCTTTCACGAGCGTTTATGCGTACAAAAGCAGACATCCTTGTCTTTGATGAACCCACCAGCGCCATGGATGCTGAGGCCGAGGCGCAAGTCTTTGACCGCGTCAAATCACTGACCGATGAACAGATTGCAATCCTCATTTCACACAGGTTCTCAACCGTGCGTATGGCCGATGAAATCGCTGTTCTGGGTAACGGCATCATTGAAGAACATGGAAGTCATGAAGACCTCATGGAGCTTGATGGCAGATATGCCCACCTCTTCAACCTTCAAGCCGCAGGGTATCAATAGCGCGAAATAAAAAGGAGAGCGGCAATCGCCGCTCTCCTTTTTATTTACGCGTGTTACACGTAGCTCACTTCTTATCATTCATACGCGCAATCTCCTCATCAAGCTTCTTACGCACGTACTTGTCTGGTGAGGTGCCTTCCGGCTCCTTGCTGTATGCAGACTTACGCACAGACTCAAGCTCCTTGGCCGTCACATCAAGGCGTAACAGCACTGAAATTGCAGCATTTCGCCCAAGCCAGCTGTAATCTTTGTCCGCAACGATATCTAACATCACAGCTCTGAGTTCCTTGATGTCAATGTATGGTGCACGTTTCAGCAGTTCGGGTTTGTTTGCCCAGGCAAGGTTTGAGAAAGCCATCCATGATGGGCTTTTTTCAGTGCGAGGTTTCGCAGAGAGCAGCTTCATGGTCAACTCATACGCTTTTTGACTTGGCTGCTTGTGTGGCACGGGAGCACTCCACATCGCAACCAAACCCCGGAAGCAGTCATTGTAAAGCTCTTCTTCCTTGGGAGGCCACGCGGTGTACTCCTCAAGCAAGGGCAAGGCGCGCTCATCTGCACGCGAGCCAAGGTTAGAGCAACCTACCTTACGCACGTCCATGGAGGGGTCTGTCTTGATCATCTCCAGAGCACGCTCAAGTGTGCCCTTGGAACCCACAGCCCACAAGGAGGTAAGCCCAATCAGAACACCTTCTCTTAACTCGGAGCTTTCATGATTTGAAAGTTCGATCAGGCGCTCTGCAACTT
>CATLTV010000288.1 GCA_950059285.1 uncultured Pseudomonadota bacterium
GCAAAAAACACCGCCTCGCCGCAACTCTTTGATTAGATTTGATAATTTCAGTCATTCACAGCAAGTTCTGTGGTCGTTGAGACCATGGAACGTGCACTTTGCGCGATAGTAAAGGCCGCGCTCTTGCTTGATATTCTGGTCATGGGGAGCGTCTCCATGGTGTAGATATCAGCGAGGAAGTGGGGGTCGCCGTTTTCATCGACACGCACCACGATGTATTCAATATGTACGGGGAGCGGTTTCTTGAGTGTAATCCAGCTCTCGCCGCCACCTGGCTTGGTGTAATGCTCGATCATACCATCTCGCCAGCGGCCATCACGGCGCAGCAGCGCCTCGGCAAGTTGCATCGGTTCCTTGACACGAATACAGCCATGAGAAAACGCCCTGATGGGGTAATCAAAGAAGCCTTTCTGGTTGGTATCATGCAGGTAGATGTTGTGATCATTGGGGAAGAGGAACTTGACCAGTCCGAGCGCATTATGAGGGCCTGGAGTCTGGCGCATGACACGGTTGCCCGAAGGAAGCTCGTGCCATTCATAGTTATTTTCCTCAAGGTATTCAGGCTCTTCCTCTAACTTTGGAAGGATCTCTTCTTCAACGATCCCCTTGGGTACGTTCCAATATGGGTTGAACACAATGTATTGCATGGTGTCGCTAAAGAGCTTGGTTGCGCGAGGACGCTCATGTTTGCGATCCTTTTGATTCCATTCCTTACGCGCGGAGCCTGTCACGACACGAAAGCGTAGTTTGAGGTCTTCGTTCTCCCAAAGTTCGGCGTGAAAGTCGGGGATGTTCACATAGATGTATTCGCTGTCAGACCCGACACGAATATTACGCCAGCGCTCCAGACTGTAGCGAATACGAAGTAAGCGCCTGGAAGCAGGGATGTTCATGCTGCGCCAAGTCTCCTTGGTGATGAACCCTTTCTCCCAGATCTGGTGCGTGTGCTGGTAATGTTTGACGGCCTTTTCAAGCTTGGGACCAAACGCCTCGGACTCGTCGCCATCCCACATTTTTTCAGCGCGCAGGCGTTCCTTCAAAAGCACCACTGCTGGAGATGAGCTACCTCTTTTGAGACCAATCACCGACTCGGGGAGCGCAACCCAGCCGCCCTGCTCCACGATATCCTGATAGCGCTTGTACGCCTGAATCAGACGCCCATATTGCTCATAGGGAGGTTGAAGAGACATTGTAAGCTCTTGAATAGTCTTCTTTTCTTCAAAGAAAGGCATCAAGGCATCGGTGACGAGTTGTTCCTTTGTAAGCTCTTCGGCTGGCTCTTCTTTACTGGGATCTGGCTCATCGGAGTTCGCGTTAGTCTCTGGACCAAGCTCTCGTTTTTCAACGGGTTTTGTGCGATGCCATGCCTTGTTATTAAACCTCATACGCTCGGCATAAAGGACCAGAGCAGCAGAGAGCAAAACCTCGCCTTCAGCGAGTGATTGTTGCTGGTCTGTATAGTGCGCGGTGAGCTGTGCGGTAGGTTCTCTGAGGTGAGATAGAGGAGCGCCTTCTTCAAGCAGCGCCTCAAGAAGACGTGAATTGTCCTGGTCCTGAGCAAAGCGTTGAGAGTTATCCTCAAACCATGAGACAAGCGCCTGTTTTTGAGCTGCATCGAGTGAAGCATCGAGCTTGGGCACAGGCTGCTCCAACACCGAGAGGTGCTTTTGAATGGCAGGAAGATGAAGATCTTCACCAAAGATACCGTGTGTTGACTCGAGTTCGCTCAAAGATGCGACCCACGCCACACCACTTGAAGAGAGCGCAGGTGCCTTCTTCTTGGCAGGCTCAAACCAACGGTATTGATTCTCCGTCTTACTGTAGAGTGTACGCAGTATGGGGAGTTGAGTGTGAGATGTTGTGGGGAGCGCGTCCTGCTTTGCAGGATCAAGTACAGAGACAAGGGAGATCCCCTTTGCTCTGGAAATGGCGAGGTCGTTGAGCAGTGAGGGCAAGCTCTCGACAAGCGCGTCAGAATCCTGCCGCGCCTTTTTATCGAGGAGTGTATCGGTTTGGGCCGCAGGGTTCTTGTCTTGCTTTGTTTCACAGCTGGTCAGCAAAGCACACAAGAGCAAGGCTTGAGATATAAGCAGGGCAGATTTTAACGCTCGCACAGCAACTCTCCATGTTGAACATCGACAACACGCCACAATCCTTGGCGCGGTGTGGATGATTAAACCACAGATTAGCAAAGGCGCAAGTATGAGTTACTAAAACCTCGGAGAACCCCACCACAAACCACACAAAACATTGTATTATTTGGTCTTTCTAAGTCTTGCCGAGCCGTTCAAGATCTCAAGTTTATACGAGGTCTTTGTATTGGGGACGACCTCCATCTTGGCCTCATAGCGCTTGCCCGAGGAGGTCACCACCACCACAGGATAGGAGCCTTCTTTGAGTTCAAGGTTAGTGAGATCTTTTTTCTGATACTGGTTTGGCCCCACATAAATATCCTGCACGGAGGATGGCAACTTGATGGAGACCTTACCAGGATCGCGGCTAATGGGTTTAAGGTTTGGACGCAACATGAGCGTGCCGAAGTCACGCGTTTCAATGGTGCGCGTCAGCGGGTGATAGTTTGGCGCCTCGTACGTAATCGTGTACAGCTTGTGTCGATCGCCTTTAAAGAGTGTTGGACTGATGCCCTTGGGTTCGCCATCAACAAGGACGCGGGCACCGCGGGGCATGGTCTCAAGAGAGAGGTCTGCATAGAAATCACGAGACTTCATTGTGGTCGGGTCAAGCACTGCACGAAGCGTCTCTTTTTCACCTTTGATGGGTTGGAACATGGCGCTGTAGGCGTGATGATCCTTGAGCTCAATGCGAATATGATGGACCTGTCGAGGATCGAGGTTTGTGAGTGTGGTGGGCGCGGGGCCAACCTGCACGCCATTATGGAACACGATTCCGCCCAGCGGCTCGCTTGTCACCTCGATGATTCCTGCTTCCTTGGGATCAACAGGCTCGATCTTCTCAAGAGGGATTGCCCCATCAGGAGATTTGCCGGCGCCGAGTTGAACTTGACGGGTTTGATGACCTGCAAGGAAGAAGGTCATCTGATTGGTCTGCCCCTCGACGACTTCAAAAGAAGCGGGCGTTTGTTGTTTGGAGAGCACACCATTGATGACCACGTAAGCACCTTCTGGCTCGGTGGTAAGCTGCACTGATGTACGCGCAAGGGGTTGTGGAGGGTCAACCTGAAGGAGGCTCTCATCGATTGGTTTATTTTCATCGGAGAGCTCTGTTTTGGGGCGATCCACACCAACCACCGCAACTACAGCGATGACAATGCCCACACCTACTAACCCGAGCACAGCATAGAGGACCTTCTTGCGTTGCGCACCTCGTTGCAGTTCCTTGAGGTCGTGCTTCATGCTGAGGCTTGTTCCCTGAACATCCCAGGCCTGAGAGGGATCGTCATCGATGGGCTGAGCCTGTGAGGATGCCTGATGAAGCGGAGCCTGTGCAGGCTCTGGTGTGGCCGAATAGTGAGGTTGTTGCGCTACATAAGGTTGTTGCTGCTGAACAGGCTGTTGTTGAACGGGCTGTTGCTGCTGTTGAGCATATGGTTGCTGCTGTGGCTGTTGCCACTGCTGCTGCTGAGGGTAGGGATTGGCCTGTTGTTGAGGCGCAGCAATCGCAGGTTGAGAATGCTGTGGGACAGGTTCTTGTGGGCTCAACATGGAGGGTTGAGGCAGCGCCGCCTGCGGTTGAACCTGAGGTGTTGGCTTTGGAATGGAGATGTTTGGTTCTCTGGGAACGCTGCTCCACTGACCTGATGATTGGGCATAAGAGTCGGGGCCTTGCCAGTGTCCCGAGTCCGTTGCAGGCTCTGATGCCTGGCGCTGAAGGTGATCAGCGAGCATACGCGGAGTTTCCTGCGTGGAGTTCCCATCAGATTCCGCTTGTGTAATGCGTGTGGCGCCAGCGCCTTCGGCGGAAAAGTCTGGCTCAGGTGCGCTGGACCATTGCGCCGAGATCTGTCGTGAGCGATCGGGCTGGCGAGCAACCTGGTAATGAGGGGAAGCACTTGCGGCTTGGTTATATGCGTCCTGGATGCTCTGGTCATCTTCCAGAGCAGCACGGAATGCCTGCACATTAATCTCACCTGTGGCATCCGCATCCGCATATTCATTCCCAATGGAGACGCCTTGCATGTCATCACGCGTGGCGTTCATGTCCTCTTGCAAGGTGGGCTGCTCGATATCTGATGCGAGGTTACGATCAATGTTAAGACTTTGTGTGGCCGTGTTTGCATGGGAGCGCTCCACAAGCTCGGGCAAGATCTGGTGCATGTAGCGCGAGATGTGCACGGGGCTTGTCTTTGCGCGGTGCTCGATCAACCACTCCTCAAGCTCCATCTGCATTTGCTCTGCGGTCTGGTAGCGGTGCTCTGGCCTTCGGGCAAGGGCCTTGAGGATGATGCGTTCAAGATCGGGTGGAAACCCCTGACGTACAAGTGTGGGAGGTGGGACCTCAGCCTCGGCGACCATACGAATGGTGTCGTAATCGTTCTTTCCCTTGAACAGACGTGTACATACAGTGATTTCGTAGAGGATAATCCCCAGAGAGAAGATATCGGAGCGTCGATCGATCACGCCCCCTTCACCGAGGACTTGCTCGGGGCTCATGTAGGCGAACTTGCCCTTGAACTGACCTGTCTGTGTCTGGGTCATTCGGGCTTCAGCCTTGGCGATACCAAAGTCACAGACCTTGATCTCACCATCCATGGAGATGAGGATATTCTGTGGGCTCACATCACGGTGTACAATATTGAGTGGGCGTCCACGTTCATCGTTGCGGGAGTGAGCGTAGTGTAGACCTGTTGCTGCCGACGCGATGACACGTGCAGCCATGGGGAGTGGGAGGAAGTTTCCAGCCTTCAGACCACGTTCAGCAAGCGTGCGAAGATCGCAGCCGTTGACAAACTCCATGGCGATATAAAAGCAGCTATCAATTTGCCCCAGATCATAAATCTGCACGATGTTGGAGTGGTTGAGCCTGGCTGCAATCCTCCCCTCATCAAAGAACATCGTGATCAGCTCGGGATCTTCAGCGAGGTGCTCGTAGATACGTTTAATCGCAACCTGCTTGGAGAAACCCCCAATCTCTCCTTTACGCGAGGCGAGGAAGACCTCGGCCATACCGCCTTGAGCTATCTTTCGAATCAATTGATAGGGGCCAAACGTTGAGGTCATACTCTCAAACACCTTTCAGCATCAGTCTTGTGTCTTACGGGCTCCAAAACAAGACACAAGCATTCACAAGTCCATGGGCTCACGAGAAGTTTTGCATCATTCATTCGAATGATATGAGATGCACACTGCATGTTCTATACATGACTTCAAGTGACAGAGCAGGTCACATGGCGTTATCATAGAGTGCAATGTGCAAGGCCGCAACGAAACTTTCCCGAAATTCCAATGGGCACCAAATCAAGGAGTCTCCTGATGGACACACAGTCAACGCAATACGCATCAATTCTCTGTATTGGAGACGAGCTCTTGGATGGGAGGGTCTCGGATAAAAACATCGCCCCACTCTCCAGAGTGTGCGCCGCGCACAACATCGCGGTACAGCAAGCCATGTTTACGCGTGATGACCGTGGCGCCCTGACGACAGCCTTACAGTGGCTCCAGCGACAAAAGCCATCCTGGGTGCTGATCACAGGAGGCCTGGGACCGACCGAGGACGATCGCACACGTGAGGAAGCCGCCGCGTTTTTTGACGCCCCGCTTGAACATGACGCAAAAGCCATGGAGATTATTGAAGCGCGCTTCAAGGCGCGCCAAAAACAGGTCACAGAGAACAACCACAAGCAAGCCATGTTTCCCAAAGGAGCCACCATTATTTACTCCGACGTGGGCACTGCCTCGGGGTTTATGATCACAAAAGAGTCGACCTCGTACATCTTTATGCCAGGCGTACCGCGCGAGGTTGCATGGTTTTGCGAGCAGCGCCTTGGCAACATAATTAACCAATCAAAAGAACAGGTTAAAGCACAATCCACGCACACCTTTTATATCACAGGCATTGGTGAGAGTGGCTGTGAGACACGATTGCTCCCGCTCCCGCTCCCCTCCACACTTCACGATCAGGTCAAGTTATCCTGGCGAGCCAATGATCCATTGATTGAACTGAGCGTGACTGCCCCTGATACCTTGATGGAGACGCTCACTCATCATATTTACAGCACGCTTGATTCATATGTGCTCTCACAAGATGCCCTCCCCTTTGAAGCGCTTGGGAAGAAGCTTCTTGAGCAGGGAGCAGAGGTCACCACCGCAGAGTCATGCACAGGAGGACTTGTTGCAGGTGCCATCACTGCCATCCCTGGATCATCGGGATGGTTCAAGCGATCCTTTGTCACCTATTCCAATGAGAGCAAACAGGCGCTTGTCGGAGTAAAGCAGGATACACTCGAATCCTACGGGGCAGTCAGCGCACATACAGTCGCGCAGATGTCACGAGGAGCAAACAAGGCAGCAGGTTCAACACATGCCATTGCAATCAGTGGTATCGCAGGACCATCGGGCGGCAGCGAGGAGAAGCCCGTGGGTACAGTTTATTTTGGACTTGATACACCACACGGCACCTACACGCACAGGGCTCATCTTGTGGGCCTTGATCGCGAGCGTGTCAGACTCAGGAGTGTTTACATTGCAGCGCGTCTTTTGCTATGGAGCCTGAACGCTTCCAAAGCGCGAGAGGAACAGATTGAGGAGCTTGGGTTAAGCCCATATACCATCGAAGAGTAAGAGGATCACCTGGGCTCACAGTGAAGACCATGTGTCACGCCAGTCAGTAGAGATGAAACTATCTTGGAAAAGAAATACTTTATCAGCATCGATATAGATATCGCTGTCGCCGAACGGCTCATGGCGCTGCAACAGGAGTTGGAGGAGCATATCTCCAGCAATGGTATGCAGGCGCAGTGGGTGTATCCAGAGCAGCTCCACCTCTCCATGAAATATCTGGGTGCCGTGGAGCCTGCATTGATTCCACATATTGAAGAGTCTCTTGATAACTTGGTGCTCCCCCTGTTTCCTTTTCAAATCCACCATCGCGATATCATCACCGACACCAAAGGTCGGCCTACGCGCAACATCTTTAGCAAGCTCGACAAGAAAGGTGGAGAGGTGGTCACCCTACTCCATCAAGCCCTGGAAAAAGATCTGCTGAAGATCGGCATGCAAACAGATGCTCGCCCGTTTTACCCAAGGATTCATCTGGGCCGTCTCAAAGGTAAGATCCACACGGATAAACTTCAGGAGATCTTTGCACAGTATGCGCAGGATAACCTTGGTACGAGCACAATCAAGGACTTTGCGCTCTGGTCAGGAGAGACAGGCCCCGAAGGCCCTGTCTACACAGTGTTAAACAGGTTTACACTGGGTGGACGACACGAACCGATCTAGACAAAAAAGCGCGCGAGGTGTGGG
>CATLTV010000289.1 GCA_950059285.1 uncultured Pseudomonadota bacterium
CCTTGGTCATGTGATTATCGAAGCGAAACCGTTTAGCAATCTCAGGGAACATCTCGGCACCAACCTGCTCGTGCTGGTGAAAACTCACGCCCTGTTCAGGATCAATCTGACGCGTGGGGACCTTACCAATGTCGTGTAGGATTGCGCCCCAACGCTGCGCATCTTCGCGCTCAGCTTGCATAAGAACCTGAAGCGTGTGTGCCCACATGTCCTTGTGGTGCACAGGGCTTGAAAGGTGCAGATCCTTGAGCGCGTGGACTTCGGGTAGAATCAGTTCAATGATGCCAACCTCATCGAGAAACTCAAACCCTTTATCCGCATGTAAAGCTTTGAGCAACTTGGTCATTTCTTGCAGCCATCGCTCATGGCTGATGTCGAGGATATTACCTGCACGTTGCACACAGGCATCGCGCAGATCTTCATCAGCATCAAAGCCAAGCTTGGCCATAAATCGCCCCACTCTCAGGATGCGCAGAGGGTCCTCAGCGAGCGTTTCGTGAGGATCACCCACCACCCTCAAGATGCCGCGCTCAAGGTCTCCCAGACCATCGTAAGGATCAATAAACTCGCCAGCAGCGTCCATCGCGATGGAGTTGATGCTGAAATCTCGACGCTTGAGGTCTTGCATCAATGTATCGCCATAGCTGACCGAAGGGTGGCGACTACCTCGGCGATAATATTCGTGAGAGCGGTAGGTTGTGACCTGACAGTCCTTTGGGTAGCCAGGCTTTTCATCGTCATAAAGAACACAGCCCACGGTGCCAAACTCAATGCCCACATCATAGATGGTCAAGTCCTCGGCCTTGAGGATTTCGAGGGTCTCCTCGGGACGAGCATTGGTGCAAAAGTCGAGATCATCAATCTTCTCCATGGGGATTCCTCGAGCGAGCTCGCGTACAGCTCCGCCAACGAGAAACAACTCCTTTCCTGCGCGTGTAAAGGCATCATAAAGTCTTTGCATTTTTATCTTTTCCTACGTGACCCTGTCTATTTTACGAAAACACCTGGCGCTCATATCATGGTGAGGCGGCCCCACCATGGAACAGAAGCAACCTCGGTGCAAGTCTCCTGACCTTCAGTCAACCTCATCTTGCTCAAAAAAATTCTACAAAACAGCGGAATAAAACACCCTGCACTCAACCTCTAAACCGTGCCGTAACTCATGATAACATCTTGCAAATGAGCACATCATGCACCCCTCCGAACTGAACGCAACCTTTGGTATTATCAGGAGCCTTCTGGACAGGCCGAGCGCAAACGCATGGAAGGAGCTGTGTGGTTATCTGGATCGCTTTGAACGCCACTGGGACGACCCGATGATTCAGGAGCGTGTGGTGCTCTACGTCAAGCAAAAGCTCGCCATGTGGCCCAAAGATCTGCTGCGTTATGCACAGCACCTCTGGGTGACGCGCTCGCTCAAGGGGCAGGAGGTCCCACAGCTTGAACTTGCCACCGCCTTGCAGTTCATCAGTCAGGATACCAACTCCGAAGCGATGTCTGTGATGTTCAGTAACCACTTGCTGTGCAACATGATTCACATTGATTGCCGCAGCACACAGATTGGCTACCCTGGAATGCACGCCATCCTTGAAAACCCCTGGCTCACCAACCTCGCAAGCCTTGACCTCAGAAGGGCTGGCCTCAACGGCACAAATATTCGTCAACTCAGAACCCATTTCAAAGGTCAGTGCAAGATCATCTCTTGAATGTTCTTCTTTCATTCAATTCTTTCACGCGTTATAAGTGTGCCGTGCAAATTGGCCCAAAGATGCTTAAACAAAAGCATAAATCCATTTATAACCAAAGGAGTTACAATGATCGGATACGAACCAAATGAAACTCAAAAGATGTATCAAGAAGCTGCGCACAAGTTCGCACGCGACGTGATTCGTCCTAGCTTGCAGCACCACGATGAAACAGGCGAATACCCATGGGAAATCCTCAAGCAAGCTCACGAGCAAGGCTTGATGAACACCATGATCCCTGAAACCTACGGTGGCATTGGCCTTGGCTGCCTTGATGCCTGCATCATCAGCGAAGAGATGGCCTGGGGCTGCACAGGTATTGGTACTGCCATGGAAGCCAACCAGCTCGCCATTGCTCCTGTCATGATTCACGGTACTGAAGAGCAAAAGCACAAGTACCTTGGCATGATGACAAACAGCACTCGCGAAGATGGCTACCCTCACATGGCCGCTTACGCTGTCACCGAACCTGGCGCAGGTAGCGACGTCGCTGGCGTCAAAACTCGCGCGGTCAAAGATGGCGATCACTACGTCCTCAATGGCCAAAAAATGTGGATCACCAACGGCTCCAAGTGCTCCTGGTACTTTGTGCTCGCCATCACCGATCCCGATGCAGGCTACAAGGGCCTCACAGGTTTCATCGTTGACGCTGATAGCGAAGGCATCGTCGTGGGTCGTAAGGAAGATAACATGGGTCAGCGCGCAAGTGACACCCGTGGCATCACCTTTGAAGATGTGCGCGTTCCTGCTGAAAACGTCCTCGGTGGCGTCGAAGGTACAGGTTGGATGCACGCCATGAGCGCATTCGACAAATCTCGCCCCATCGTCGCATCCTCCGCCGTTGGCCTCGCGAAAGCAGCGTTTGAACACGCTCGCCTTTACTCCACAGAGCGCAAGACCTTCGGAAAACCTATCGCGAAATACCAGGCTGTCAGCTTCATGATCGCCGAGATGGCCATGAACATTGAAGCCGCTCGCCAGCTCGTCTGGAAGTCCGCATGGCTTCATGACCAGGGCAAGCGCAACACTAAAGAAGCCGCGTTTGCAAAAGCTTTCGCCGCAGATATGGCCGTCAAGGTCGCCTCCGATGCCATCCAGGTCTACGGCGGCAACGGTTACTCCAAGGAACAACCTGTCGAGAAGCTCTACCGCGACTCGAAAATTTTCCAGATCTACGAGGGCACCTCACAGATCCAACGTCTGATCATGGCTCGCGAACTCTACAAAGAGATCTAAACATACGAGTTGGCCCATTGTTCACTGGAGATAAGGCCCCTTCGACAAGTTGTCGAAGGGGTTTTTCTTGTTCACGTTTAGCTTCGGCCAAATTCGTCTTTCTTCCTCTATTTACGCGGAGCACTGGAGACTATACGGAGAGTCTCCATGACCTTGGAAGCCTATGAATACGAAGCCATCTGATGCTGCATGAATTTAAAATGGAGACTTTGAGTGCTTGCGAAGGACCTTTGAGTACGGAACAAATCTGGGTTAATCTATGTTCAATATCACAATCGAACAGGATCTCCATGGATCAACATGGGGTGTTCACGGAGCAGAACGTCATGCACTCACCATCATTCATATGCCCCTACGACGGAACGCAATTTCCGATCGCTGACGCAAGCCGTGAACATGTACTTCCGCAGCGACTGGGCGGAACTTTGACCCTCAGTCCAGTCAGCAAGTTCTGGAACAACTTCGCGGCTGTGAGCTTTGAGACGCCCTTATGGAGGTCGTCCATGATGAAGGAGTTGTTGCTCCACGTCTTTGGTCCGACGAACGGGGTACGTGCAACACTGGGGCGATACGATTACAAAGGGGAGCAGCACGTTCGACACGTTGAACAACGTGAAGGTCGCCTCTTTTCAATCTTCGAGCGCATCGAAGGCGAGCCTGAGATGGAGCGAACAAGAGCGGTCACGGTGGTCTTGACCGACGTTCATGGTGCCACCCACAACGCCCCTCTACACCTCCCATTTGAGTTCGTGCAACGCCTCCAAGGACGAGATACACGAGCCAGTCAACGCGAGTTCGAGCAAGGAGTACAACGAGTCGAGGATTACCTGGAAAGACTTCATCGAGGAAGTGTTCCGCGCGATGAGCAACCTGGCTTTTTCGAAGTCTTGGAGAGCATCGAGTTCGATGGCAGAGAGATGCCCAAGATCAGCGTTCACTGCTACAAGAAATCTCACGAGCAGACAATTCGCCGACACCCCATCCCCTTGGAGATGAACCGAGAACACATCGAGAAGTTGATGGCAAAGATCGCCCTCTGCTTTGGCTTTAAGTGTTTCCCAGAGAGAGCCGCTGAACGTTCGGATGAGATAGCAAAGTTGGCGCGCTTCATATGCTCTGACTTCATCAGCGGTCAGCATGTCGACCCTCTCCGTTTCTCATGGCTGACTGAGATTCACACAGGTAGTGAGACGCAGGATGTAGAGTTTCCCTTCGAGCAGAAAACAATTGACGGAGAAGACATTTGGATGTGGTCTGATGTAATCCCTCTCACGGATAAGCGGCTCCGACTCTGCCCGATCCCGGCGAATGTTGCAGACCGTCTTCTGGTGTTGAATGGTCAACGCAGACTGGCTCGGCATAAAGTGGGCGAGTGCTTTCGAACAGAGCATCTGCCCAACACCACTATCGACCCCTTTGACACCCGAAAGCATCAGCATCGTATTGAGATCGCAGCCATCGATGGTGGCACAGTATGCAACATCTCGCTCTTCAATAGTTTTCTCGCGTGCAGCATTTGGTTAGACAAATCCTGTCAGTGGACGCTGACGCCTCAATGCCACATAGAGCATATTCCGCCTTAGTCCAGAGCGGTATGTTGTTAGACACATGCTCTCCGTGAAGTCCCACCACCCAACCCATAAAGCATCTAGACTTAATCATGACGAAAAAGCGAAAGAAAAGAATAGCAGACAAGGCGCCGATCGAGATTTTGCAGGAAGGTCGTTTTACACGCATGAAGTCAAACATGAGCGCCAACGATCTCTCGAAAATACATGATAGAATGAGAAAAGAGAGACCTGGACTTGCAAAAGCGATTTCCGAGCAGATTGCTAACCTTCGTAGTTATATCAGCAACCACAACCCGCATAGCGTTCTTGGCCCCTTGGCCTTTCATCACCTTCTCTCAGACCCTGAAACTTATAGCGAGCCCACCCACGAAGGTCGCGAGTCTCATGTCGAGTTTGCGTTGAACCTTGTTGGCTCGATTAGGTACGACAATGCCATTGATGACTTGGAAGATGCTGATTCAGATTACATCCAAAAGGAAATCCAAGAAATCTTCAACCAAGTTGCGTTGTACTACATCAGCGAAGAGCCATCCAGTTCTCTTCAAGAGCAAGAGCTGAGGGTTTTGTCCCTTCTTCGTACTCTCAACGTGCGCGGCAGTTCGTATTGGGAACATGAAGTTGATCTGGTCCGAGGGCTGTTCGCCAAGGAGGATGACTTCTTCGACAAACATTTCGGTTTCACTGCTACTGACGCAATTTCGTACTTTCTGCAGGTAGACGCGGATTTGGAATCGCACATAGCCGAAGCGATGAAAGTTGGGATCCGCGCGAAAGAAGCTCACGATCGTTTTGGGGAGTTCGTAGACAACAATGACGTCAGTAACCTGACACAGGAAGAAATCTTTGAGCAAGCTCTCACCCCAGAGGACTTAGCAGCAATAGAAGCATTCATCGATGCAACGAAATTTCCTCCATTCCAACTCCATCCGAGAGATGAGCTTCCAAGCGCATTCTTGGACCGAGTGTCGTTTGAACCTGGGAACAACGAAGTCTTTTTCAGCTACAAGAAAGCCCCCGGCTGGCCCTTAAGTAACAGCGACATCGTACTCAAACCAGTGCTGAAACTTGACAGTGAATACCATGCTTATGTCCCGCAGCTTCTTTTACGTGGGATGTCATCCATTCTTCAAGAATGGATGCGAGAAGCCGATAATGCATACTTTCGGCATAAATGGAAGCCACGCTCAGCAGATTACCTTGAAGCCGAGGCCCGAAAATATTTGATGCAGGCGCTACCTAGTGCGCAGTACTACTCCAGCGCTTACTTCGAGTTCGATCCGGGCGATGGCGACGGCTTCCGACGTTTTGAAACCGACGGCCTATTGCTCTACGACGACATACTCCTTGTGGTTGAGGCAAAGGCGGGCGCACTGTCGAAATCTACACGAAGAGGTTCGGCGCAGCGATTACGACGAGACGCTAAAGAATTGGTCGGCTACGCAGCAGAGCAAGGCTTCCGTGTACTTGACTATATGAGCGCCAATCAAGAAGCGGAGTTCCTTCAAGAGGATGGTTCGCCGCTCGTCACATTGAATCGCTCAGAAATCCGAGAGACGTTCGTTGTAAATGTTACTCTCGAACACTTGGGTCACATTGCCACAAAGATGCCTACACTTCGGGAACTGAATGTTGTTGGCGGAGGCGATTGGGTTTGGTCTGTATTCTTGAACGATCTTCGGATCGTGGCTGAGCTGGTGGAAACCCCGTCCGAATTCATTTTGTATCTAAGGCGACGCCTCGGCAGCAATGAGTACGTCTTCGAGGCCACCGATGAGATCGACTTTTTGGGTTTCTTCTTGTCTGAAGGTCTATTCTTCGAGGCCGACAACCCAGAAGGTCTGGATAAATTTGTCCCACACGGATACAGCACACCTATTGACCGTTGGTACGATTTCATCGCTGAGCGAGTTGATAGCGCCGACAAACCACGATTACAGATCGATGATCGCGTAAAGGCATTGGTTAAAGAGCTTGATTTTTCGGTGCATGGGGGGCGCACGGAAGCCGGGACACTCTTGCTGAGTCTGGAGACCCAACTCAGCAAGAAGTTCGTCGACGAGTTGCTCCCCAATCTTCAATCACTCGCGAAGCAAGACGGCAAAAGTCATGATGTGACTCTGGTACTCAACGATGGTGTTAATGGTTTGACCGTGACGGTAGTTCCCAGTGGTGGGAGCGCTCCAGATGAGGACTATGCGTTGCGACAAATGCTCGCCAAGAACAGATCCCGATGGATTCAAATCAACTACAATCTTGACCTGAACCTTCATTCGGCTCACCCACCGCGATTGTATTCCGCACCTGCAGAGTTCCCGAAAAGAATCGTCGACTCGGTCGAAAGAATATCCATCAAACGAGTCCGTGAGGTTGTGGGCGATAATCCTCGATCCTATCCGAGAAACGAGAAGTGCCCATGCCGAAGTGGCAAGAAATACAAGAAGTGCTGTCTCCGTCGTCTCCAACCGTGAAGACCATGTCACCCCAGCAAAGAACCAAGAGTCTCGTTCTCGCTGATTACAACCCAATCTCCGCGAGATGCTGCCGCGCCACCTCGGTGAACTGCGGCAGTAGGTGTGCGTACCGCTCGGTCACCGTCAAAACAATGTCAACAGAGTTCTCGGATTGAAGCCTCTTTCGGGGGAAAAGACGGGGCCAGAATCCCTCAAATGTTGATTGGTGTCACGGTCAGGTTCCTCAAGGAATGAGAGCGAACGAAAAAGTGCGTGAATTCGGAGACTATTCGGAGAGCGAAAGGCATGATGTGCGGAAAAGCCTATGAAAAAGCCTGATCGTGACATCATCGAAAATTTTCCAGATCTACGAGGGCACCTCACAGATCCAACGTCTGATCATGGCTCGCGAACTCTACAAAGAGAT
>CATLTV010000290.1 GCA_950059285.1 uncultured Pseudomonadota bacterium
GGGTTGCCGTCGCCATTGATGTCTTCAGCAGCCGTCAACACGCCATCATTATCATCATCCGTGTCGAGATAATCGGGAAGGTCTGTGCCATCTGTGTTCTGAGCATCAGAAGGATTACCATCGCCGTTGGGGTCAGGGTTCTCCAGCGCAGTCAGGACAGTATCGTTGTCATCATCGGCATCAAGATAGTTGGGGAGCGCGTCACCATCGGTGTTGTCGTTGGTGGGGTCTCCATCGTTGTTCAGATCTTCGTTGGCGGTGTTGATGCCATCGTTATCATCGTCAGCATCAAGTGCGTCGATGAGTGTATCACCATCACTGTTCTGACCATTTGCAGCGTTCTCACCTGCGACACACACACCAGCCACAGCGGCAACACCATCACAGAGGCCATCGCCATCAGTGTCTGCATTGGTGGCGAGTGTACCAATAGCGTCCTCGATACCATTGAGAATGCCATCACCATCAAGATCGCCAAGTGGGCCATCATTGTCGTTGGCATCAAGGTAATCAGGGATCATATCACCATCGGTGTCATGCTCACTGTAATCGCCATCGCTATCAAGATCTTCGGAGCGTGTGGACTTGGTGTCGCCATCGTCGTCAGCATCAAGGTAGTTGGGGAACGCATCACCATTGGTAAGGTTGAGGTCCGTGTTCAAGGCATCGGAAGGATTTCCGTTCCCATTAGGGTCTGGAGACTCACTGGCCGTGGGCAGTCCATCATTATCGTCATCAGCATCGAGATAATCAGGCGTTGTATCACTGTCGAAATCGCGAGCATCCGAGGGGTCACCATCATTGTTGACATCAGCAACCTCAAACGCAGTGAGGATACCATCGCCATCATCATCCGGGTCACGGTAGTTGGGGAGCATATCGCCATCGGTATTATCCGAAACCCAATCGCCATCAGAGAGCAAGTCCTCAAATGCGGTGAGGATGCCATCGCCGTCATCATCCACATCGAAGATGTCATCAAGGCCATCATTGTCCGAGACGAGAGAGACAAGAGAAGCGTTACCGAGTGCAGGATCGATCACATCGATCACACCGTTCATGTTGGCGTCCAAACCATCCACTTGGCCATCACCGTCTCCATCAAGAGCAGCGCCACCAGCCTCAATGACATCAAAAACGCCATCATTATCAGTGTCGAGATCCTGGTGGTTAGGGAACCCATCAAGGTCATGATCAAAGCGGTCGTCCACACCATCAAGGTTTGTGTCCACAAATCCAGGTGCATTGCTATCAAGCCAGTCCACGATACCGTCGTTATCCACGTCAGCATCGGGATCAAGGCCGCCACGGTACTCATCCACATCGAGGATGCCGTCGTTATCATCGTCGGCGTCGTCGGCATTGCCTTGACCATCACCATCGGGGTCAGGCGTCGCAGTCACAACCGTCGGACCATAGATCGCCTCGTTTGGATCATACGATGGCGTGGAGACTGGGCGGCTCACACCACCAGAAGAGAGCGTCTCACCTTCATAGGTCACAAACGCAGTATTGGAGAGGTCCGTGGTGTTCTGCAATGGGTCCACAGTCACCTGGAACGCGATCGTCGAGCTTTGACCCGCGTTCAACGTGCCACCCACCAGAGCGTTTGCACCTGTACCAAGGTTGACAAACACCGTGTTGCTGTTGGCATCATAAGCGCCTACATCATCACCACCTGCATCGGTCAATGCAGCAGGAGCGCCCACGCCAGAGACGAGGCGAAGCGAGCCTGGCACATAGGTCATGCCCGCAGGAATCATGTCGCTCAACTGCACATTGACGGCATCATCAAGCGCTGACGCACTGTTCTCCACAGTGATGGTATATTCGAGCACATCACCAGGCACGACATCACCACCGTTGATGTCATTGACATCCTTGGTGTTGGAGATCAGCGGGAAGTAAATATCCACAGAGAATCCAATCTTGTAGAACTGGTTGGATTCTCCGTTGTTATTGACGTTATCAAGGCGAACTATGGTGCTGGTCTGACCGTTACTCAACAAGGAGTCCACGGAGAACTCATCCACATCAAAACCAAGCGTGTTGATGTTGGCAGGACGGCGAGTGAGCACATTCCCTGCTGGCGTCGCAAAGCTACCATTACCAAGGTCCTGTGCAGGACTGAGCGGGTTGCTCAACTGCTGGTTTCCAGAACCAAAGTTAAACCTTGCACGGTCAATACTGCCCGCGTCTCCATCGACGATGGACAGCGAGACAAAGCCCGCCACAGGTCCCATCAACGGTGTCAAAAAGTCCGTAAAAGAGAACGTCTGTGGGTTGTTATTGCTGTAAATCTGGTGGCCGTGCTGCACAGAGAGGCTCTTGAGCGGCGCATTGATATCGCGATAAGCCGCGACCAGTTCCCATCCACCCGTAAAGTCATCCTGTCCTGTGTTGGATGAGATATCCGCCACAATGTATTCACCACTGTGAGAGCTTTGCACGATCGAGGACACATCCGCAAAACACTGAATGTAGCTATTAATGGTGTCACACCAGTCTGCGGTGATGGTCATGTAGCCCGAGCTTCCAGGCACACGCAGCTTGACCTGATTGTTTGGCGTGGTGGGACGGAATGTCCTGTCATGACTCCCCGAATCAGCCCAGTCGTTCACAGACCAGTACAGACCCGCCCACTCCACCTGAGAGGTGGCAGGCAGAGCGATGGTACCTGCGCTCGATGCATACGTGGAGGGATCACCATCAATATCGATGAACTCGGTGTATGTATCGTTATTATTGTCCTGAATTGTCCCTGTGGTCGCCTCAATACGTGCACACTTGGAGTTTGATTCGCGTGACTCGTCGCACTCCATGATCGTGTTACCCGTGCGGGCAAGATCTCCTGTTAACACGTCCTTGTACGCCACGCTAAACGGGCGAGCAGCAAACGCAGACATGGGCACAAGACTGCCCAGTGCCAGCGTGCCAAGACTCACTGCAAAAACTTTACACTTCATACTAAAACTCTTAATTCATCTTTAAAACCAAACAGATACAGCCATCAACAAAGGCGGTTCATGACATACACCTCCCCCATGATGGGCTCCTATCTACAACACCCACCCAGGATTGCAACATGAATATTCATCGTTTAATCACAATAAACAACGCCCCACCAAGAATAAGACAACTTCCGACCAACGCGAATAAATCTGGCACCTCACCAAAGAATGCCACGCCCCATACAAAGGCAAAGACGACCTGCAAATACGTCATCATGCTCGCCTTCGACGCAGACTCCATATGAAACCCTCGCGTCATAAAGATCTGCGCGATCTGAGTCACCACACCTATCCCCAACAAAATCGCAATTCCCCGAAGGTCAGGCCATTTCCATACAGGGGCCGCTGCGGGTAAAGATAACGGTGTCGCCACCAACGGAAAATAAAACACCACAAGAATAGGCTCGGCCTTCCCCTTGAGCGCGCGCACTGTCGTATAACCACCCGCGCTTAATACCGCGCCCAGTGCTGCCACACCCACAGAAAATAACTCAAGCCTTGACTCTCCAAACAGGAAGGAAGGCTGCGCGATCAACACCACCCCCGACACACAAAGCACAAGCCCTATCAACACACGCGAGTCAAACTCCTCCTTGAGGAAAATCGCAGCAAATACAGTCACAAACGCGGGGTTCATGTACTGAATCACCGTGGCATCTGCCAGTGGCAACTTGGTGATCGCATAAAAGAAGCAATTCAACGCCACAAAACCAATTCCACCTCGCAATAACAATAACTTACGGTGTGGCGTGTTCCAAAATGGGATCTTCTCACGATGAATCACCCAGTAGCTCAATATCAGGGCAATAAAAGAGCGCGCAAACACAAGTTGCGCGCTATCAAATCCATAAGCCCCACCTAACTTCACCAGTACGCTCATTAAACTAAAAAAGAACGCACTGATGACCATGTACCTGAGTCCAATGCTCATATGTCTCTCGATGTATCAGAATAAATAAGTATAAATAACTCACCACTTCGCGTGATGATCTTCTGCCACACCCTCCATACGCCCTACAGCCTGACCTGCCAAGACCCCAGTCCATACTCCTATCGGTTGCTCGTATTTTGAGGACGCAATCCACAGATCCTTGTCTGCACAACGTGACCCCTCCACAATGAGCTCAAGCCTTGTCTCCTCTCCCTCCACAACCCAGCGCGCATCACCCCGTGTGATCGTCACCTCTCCCAACCCACAGGGCACACCATCAAGCCAGTACACATTCTCAAGACCATCGTTAAATCCCGATACAGCATTGAACGACAGCGGCACACCATCAGCAGTCTCTCCTGCACCAATGGCCCACTTCCACACCGTCTGACGATCCAGCAGACCATGCGTGTAATCCATCATTCCCTGCGCTCTTGCGCTCAACTTGAAACAACGCTCACCTAACCAGATCTCACCCGATGCGCCAAGCCCTGCCTGCTTGACCGTCACATTTGCCCTGCCTGAACCTGCGCCTCCCACGGGGCAAATCGCAGTCATCGCGTCGACATCTCCACGCATACGCACATCCCAACGGATCCCCCCTTTCTGACCAAGCGATCCTTGCATATGACACGACCCCACCCCCTGACGATGCACCTCCCATCCTCCCTTGAAGCGCGCCACAGGAGATGAGATGGGTGAGCTTGCCACCCCACCATGATGAGGAAGTCCAGTCACCTCCTCATTGTATAAAAGTGTTTTCGACTCGCGGTCAAAAAACCATATAAAACCCTGAGATACATACCCAAGACGTACAATCGCAGAGCCACAAGCAAAGCCCTCATCAATCACGCCCCACCACTGCCACGCCTTCTCCTCCTTGATGCGCATGCGCACCCCCCGACCCACACGTGCAAATGAAGTCTCATCGATGATTCCTCGATAGGTTCCAAAACAAAATGTCCCATCTTCCCGACACATAAACCGAGGAACATCCCCCAATACAACCAGCTCGCGACTCATAATCATCTCCCTTCTCTATGCACAAATCATCAGATTGAATTGACGCCCCTTATCAACACCACGTATCCTGTCTGCCGGACGAACCTAATCCATGACGCAAGACACAACTCCAGAGCTTACGCTTTGTTGTGACACATCCTTTTTTTCACTCATAACACCCCAGCATCATGACATCTTCTCTTAGCCTCGACGACCTTCTTAACGTCTCACAACTCTACGCAGATGAACAGATCAGTGTACGCACCCTGGAAGACACCATCCACCAGGAACGAGACCGTCAAAACACACACGTCGATCGATTAAGCTCCCTTCGCTCACGCAATGGCGAACTTCAGGCTGCACTCACAGAGGAAGTCTCCAAGCTCAAACAACTCTCCGAAGAGCTCCAATCTCATCGACAGCAACCCTCGGCATGGAGCAAACTCGTCTCAAAACTCCCCTTCTTCTCCAAACCAGAAGACACACAACGCTCCATCGAAGAACTCCTGCGACGCCAGTACGAAATGAGCGCGCTGCGTGTCAAAGAAGCCGCCGAGTTTTCCGACCGCCTCGACGCTGCAAAACAAGACCTCTACGACGAGATCGAACGCCTCAACCAGAAAATCATCAACTACGCGCGCAATGAAAAAAGCGCCGCCCTCCATGTCATCCAACTCTCCGACATGAAGACTCAATTTGAAGGACAACTCGCACTCGCTGAACGTGGCAGCCTGGAATCCCGCGAAATCCAGGCCATGCTCGATAAAACCATCCGAGCGCTCGCTGAAAACTCCGCCATGCTCAAGCTCTTCTCCACCGCAGAAGATCGCCTCGTCAGACTCCAGGACAACACAAGAATGCTCGCCAAAACCATCACGCAGCTCCAGGCGGACATCACCACATATGTCACCATCGCCAGCGAAAAACTCGACCTCATCGCTGGCCAAATTCAAGCCATCGGCGCTGCCGCAGACGCATCCATGGTCATGCTTGAACTTCGCCAAAGCCTTGAAGCCATGACCGAATCCGTCAATCACACCACCCGCTTTGTCTCCGAAACACAAGCCTACTTCCGCGATAACGTCGATCAAATGGTCGCTGACCTCAACCTCTATGACTCCGAGACTGAAGCTGTCCTCCAAGGCAACCTCGCCATGAATGAAGTCTACGATGACATGCAAATCGCTGAAGCCATCTCCATCGCCATGGAACAAAAGGTCACCCTCGAACTCCAACAGGAACAAAAAAACGTGGTCCTTGATCTTCACACATCAAAGCACACCGCAAAAAAATAACACCACCCTGAAGACACCATGACTGAACTCCTCCCTGGTACGAAAATCCCGTCAAAGCTCCTCACACACGAAGCCGAGGCGCTCTACATCACGCGTGCGATAAACCTCCTCAAACGCTCACGCCTGAACTCACACTACCCCGATGCGCGCGCGCTCATGTCACATATCCAGGCGCTCGCTCCAAACATTCATCAGGGCCTCTATCCTGGCGTGGAGATGCACGCGCGCAGCGGCCTCCCTACATACAAGGAATGGACGCGCGTGCAGACCGACGTCCTACTTGCGCCAGACCAGCTACGCCAACTTGGCGATCGTTCCACACTGGCTGAAAAAGCAACGCGACAACCCGATGGCATCTTCGCCAAACAACTCAAAAAAATCGACTATTATACAGCGCTTCACAATCGACCACTCGCCACGCTCGGTGACATGCGCGTCGCGCTGCGTCGCGTCGATACCACACAAAATAAAGCCTGGTTTAATGTCGTCCTCGATAAGCTTGATGTCTCGGGACTCTTTGTCCGCTACACCATCGACCTGTCACAGCAATCAAGCGCATGGAACAAACCTGTCGTCACACTCGACAAGGAAACGGCACAACATACACAGGCGTTTCAATCCCTCATCTACAAGTTCACAAGCCTTGATGCCGAGTTCACATACGTCAAACTTGCGTCCATTCAGGGCCTCGAAATTGAACGCGTTATCAAAGGCGTCATCGGTCCTTTTTATATCGATCACACCATCATCCCCCAAACACTTCAACCTCTCTTCAAGGCCCCCGATCACCACCTCGGCATGTTCTCCGTCGATATGATCGCGCACGACATCCCCGAAGACCGCCAGAATGATCCTCTTGAAAGCTTCTTCTCCGAAAAGCTCTCTCCCGATGCACAGGCTGGATACCAACGCGCACGCGCACAGATGGGCTACAAACGCTTCAAAGACCGCAAGTTCGTCGCACATCGCGCCATGCTCCCTGCACTCAGACAATTCTGCGAACAACACAACACACGCAACATCATCTACCCCTCCTGATGCTCACACGTATTCACCGCATCTCATCAATGCAACGCTGATAAATACTCGACACAAGCTGCTTGGCACGTAGTGGATATCGGAACATCAACACCTCCGCATTCACCAGCTCCTCTCGCTGGTGTAA
>CATLTV010000291.1 GCA_950059285.1 uncultured Pseudomonadota bacterium
TCGATTTTTGGCCGCTCCTCCCGACTCTTTTTTGGTGTCCATCAAGAATCAACACACGCTACTGCACCTGAAGTGTCCAGTACATCTGTGCCTTGACCACGCCCTTTGCAGATACATAATTTGCGCGCACAAGACGAGACTCCTGGTCGCCTGTGGAATACTCAAGCACCACGATGGCCTCACCACCCGGACGCTCAAGCACGTCTACACGATCTAGCGATGTGCTCGCCTGGTCATAACTTGAATGCGGCACCTCGACGCGCTCAAGGAGCGCACAGTCACGAAAGTTAAAGATTGTGGAGTGCGTGTTTTGCTCGGTCTTCACAATACCCCAGTCCGAGCAATCCTCCCGAACCTTGAGCGCCTTGTGATTGGACTGCACCGCTTCTGTACGATGTCCAAACACATCCGAGTGTGCCTGATACGTCTCATGTCTTGAATGGGCAACAAGAGTGCCACTCTCCATGGATCGTTGCTCCACATAACTACCTGCTGCCTCCTTGCCAAAGACAGTCACAACCTTTGCGTCCTCATCCACAACAAGCTGTGTTTCATTGCGATACTTACTGTGCTCCACCTCACCAAGAGCCTTTAATCGCTCGCTCCACAACAACTTACCTCGATGAACATCAAACGCAGAAAGCTGCGCACCCGAGGCGATCGAGGAGTGATGCACCACATATAATGTGTCACCCTGCAAGGCCATGTCCCCAGTTCCAACAAAGGGCTCATCTTCAAAAATATGCTCCCATGGTATTGTCGCCAGCGCCGGGTTATCCTTGAGTCCCTGTGGTTTACACAACACACCTTGATACTTGGGCAAAAACTTACACAGAATATCCTCTTGCTCATGATGATAGAGAACCTGTGACCTCACCCTCCCCTGTTGCTCAAAATCACTGTCAAACAACCACCGCCACACCATCGTGGGTTCAGGCAGTTTCTCATGAGAACGGACAAACGATGGTGCCTGAGCTGCCCCCACTGCCATCCCTGCATCAGCCTGATAAGCAGCTTCTACCGCATCGATCAAAGGTGCGGTGGCCAGCGGTTTTGGTGAGGTTGTCTGCTCGCCGCCTTGCGAATCACAGGCAGAAAACATGAGTCCACTCAAGCAAATAAACACACATATAAAAACAACATTTGGAGGAGCAACTGAAAAACGTCTCATCGTTTGGTCCTGATCGTTGAGCGCACCAAACCAGTGGCGGGGTCAAGGTAAGTCACATAAGCATCCTGTGCTTCTTCACCATACACAACCAATACAGGCTCTCCCCCTATTTCCTGGACATCAAGACTCACCTCATGATGAAACTTCCCTGTGGCGGCCACATCTCTGCCCAACACATTCAACCCTGTGCTCCACAACACCTCACCACGCTCATGGTGAATCGCTGTAATCACGCTCGCTGAACGACCTGGCGTATACGATAGCAACACATCAGAGGTTGGCTCTGGCCACACCTTCTGCACAGGAAAGAACGCAAACTGCTGACCCACAAGATTCAGTCGCCATGCGGTATCATTGTAACTCTTTTGCCTGACAAGCTGCACCATGTCCGCGTTCTGCGCCCTGCGCCAACGTGTCGTGCGGTACACTCCCTGTGATGTCCTCTCGGGAGCAAGCTTGCACTGGCGAGCATCAGGTTTGCCATCTTGCACCGTGAATAGACAGCTCCTGTAAAAGTCCTGGGTCATGGACTCCCTCACAGGCAGCTCTGTCAACCCCCTTGCAATCTCCTCCATATGCAAAATCTCACCTGTCTTGGTCGAGAGCGAGTCCACGCGTCGCAGCTCTCCTTCCTTGGTCATCACCTGCAAGCGGCCCTCATGCACGTACAGTTGCACCTCGGTGCGTTCCGATGCAGAAAAGTCCACGCCACGCACAGTTGTACGCCACAGCGGAGAGTTATGCCTGATGTCCACAGCATACACCTCTACACCAATGCCCTTGCCACGAGGGAAGTAAGCCACATAAGCCACATCCTCCTGAAGCGTGAACACCTGCGAGAAATGCCCCCTTTGCTCCTGTTTAATCGCGTCCACTTCGCGCGCATAAAAGATCTGAGGTGCCTGCACATCGCCACTCTTCTGAGTCGGCAACACAAGTAATCCTGGCGCGCTGGACTGCCCACGGTCATCAAACGTGCCCACCTTGTAGCGCACCTGATTGGCCACATGTGAACGCGCCGCAGATACATGCGCCCAGGCAGACAACTCGTTCACCACAGGGCGCTCATCCCAACGCCACATCACCTGCTCAAGCTGCGTCACATCACCACGCTCGTCACCATCCTCAAGCACCTCATGCTCTGGCTGGTCTGCGCGATATGACAGTGATGCCTGATGATTCTCCATGACTGCGATCTCACACCTGTCAGATCCCCTCTGCCAGGTCGCTGCAATCACGGTCAACATGAACACCAGGAGCACTCCCTGCGCGATCCTTGAATAATTTTGCAACATCGCCTTCTTTAACGAGGACGCATTGAGGGAATTCACAACGGTTTTGAACGTAATCATAGAGAATGGCTCCAGAGAAATAACAGGCGAATAAACAAGGACGACCTTCGAGCAAGTATAACAACTCCATCAAGAAAGCACAAAGCAGGGGGCGTCAGGAATATTCCTGACGCCCCCTGCTTTGTGCAATTCTTTTTCACACAGACGTATCAACGTCGGTGATAAATGGCCTGATCGCTGTCCACTGCGGGCTGATAGTTCACACTAAAGACCTTGAACGCCTTTAACGCACGCTCTGGATCTTTGCCCTCTTCAAGCTCCAGCACATCAAAGCCACAACGTGACAAATACAGAAGCTGGTCATGCAGGATCTGACCCACAGCACGAAGCTCGCCCTGCCAGCCAAAGCGCTCTCTTAACAGACGCCCAATTGAATACCCTCGCCCATCAGCAAACTTGGGAAAGGACACCGCGATGCAATCAATGCGCTCAAAAAACTGCTTTGCTTCCGATGGGTTATCATCGCCTGTAAGAATCAACCCAAGCTTGGCAAGCGAGGATGCATCAAACTGGTCAAGCCCATGTTCAAGCGCATATGTCAGAGGCACAAGCACCGAGGAACCCTCCTCGGGTGCGTCCTGTCCTGCCTCAAACACTTGCCATATGAAGTCCTCTTCCACGACCTCTTGATTTTTGATTACTCTAGTTGCCATATACACGCTCCTTGAAGGGCTCTGGCCCCACTCTTCTGTATGTCTCCAAAAACGCCTCGCCATCTTCGCGGAGGTCCACATAGGTCTTGACCACTGCATCAAGCGCATCAACCACATCGTCTTGCGCAATCGCAGGTCCTAACCACTTGCCGATACTCGCATCATCCGAAGCCGATCCACCAAGCAAGAGTTGGTAGAACTCCTCGCCGCGCTTGTCGATCCCAAGCAAACCAATGTGACCCACATGGTGGTGACCACAGGAGTTAATGCATCCTGACATCTTGAGCTTCAGATCACCCAGATCATAGAGGTAATCAAGGTCATCAAAGTGGTCATAAATCTTGGCAGCAAGACCGATTGAGCCTGAATTGGCGAGCGCACAGAAATCAAGCCCTGGACAGCAAATCATGTCCGCCAGCGTGCCGACGTTGGGTGTGGCGAGCTTGTGATCATCAAGGGCACTAAAAAGCGCGACAAGATCCTTGCTCTCCACATCGGTCAATACGAGGTTCTGCTCGTGGGTCGCCACAACCCTTGAGAGGCTGTACTTTGTGGCAAGTTCGGCGATTTGATCCATCTGATCAGCGGTCACATCTCCAGGTGGCACACCAGGCGCTTTAAGAGAGATCGTCACTGCGTGATAGCCTGGCACCTTGTGCTGATGCACGTTGCGCTTTAACCACCTTGAAAACCTACTATTTTCTTTGGCCGCCTGAAGATAGGAGTCATCAAGCAATGCATCGGGATTACGCTCAGGCGGCGCAAAGAACGCCTTGACGCGATCGATCTCGGCCTGTTCCAACAGCAGCGCAGAACCCTTGATATGCTCCCACTCCTCTTCAACCTGACGTGCAAACTCCTCAACGCCAAGCGACTTGACGAGGATCTTGATGCGCGCTTTATACTTGTTATCACGACGTCCATGCAGGTTATACACCCTCAGGATTGCCTCGGAGTAAGAGAGCAAGTGCTGCTTGGGCAAGAACTCTCGCACAACCTGACCCACAATCGGAGTACGTCCAAGACCACCACCCACGATGACCTCAAAGCCGCGCTCACCTTCATCGTTCTCCACAATACGGAATCCAATATCGTGGAAACGCACCGCAGCCCTGTCATTGGTCGCCCCTGTAAACGCCACCTTGAACTTGCGTGGAAGGTAGGAGAACTCGGGGTGGAATGAGGACCACTGACGCATGATCTCGCAATAAGGGCGAGGATCTTCAAGCTCGTCTGCTGCAATCCCGGCAAAGTGATCCGCGCTGATGTTACGAATACAGTTCCCTGAAGTCTGAATTGCGTGCATCTCCACGGATGCAAGTTCATCAAGCAAATCAGGAACTTCCTGAAGCTTTGGCCAGTTATACTGAATATTCTGACGCGTGGTAATATGGCCATAGTCCTTGTCATAAGTCCTGGCAATATGCGCCAACTTGTGAAGTTGCACAGATGACAACAACCCGTATGGAATCGCCACACGCAACATGTACGCATGACGCTGCAAATACAGACCATTCATCAAACGCAAGGGTCGAAACTCATCCTCGGAGAGCTCCCCCTCCATACGACGGTTCACCTGATCTCGAAACTGAGCGACTCTCTCGTGAACCAATGTGGAGTCAAAGTGATCATAGCGGTACATTGTCCCATTACTCCTGAATATAAGTAACCAAAGCCCTGTAGACCTTGAGTGCTAATGTGTTGTAAAAATTGAAGATTGAAACTCAAAAAACTTGAAAGCTGGCGTAATTCACACGGCTGTTCTTGCCGCCAGCATGGGCTCCTGAACATCACACAAACGAGCGAGACCAAGATCGTCCTGAAGGCTGACCACATCACCCACCACAATCACGGCAGGAGACTTGACACCCCGTTGCTGCGAAAGCTGCACAATGGACCCCAACGAACCACGTGTCACACGCTGATCCTGACGGGTTCCTCGCTCCACCATCGCCACGGGCACATCTGCGGTCAGACCACCGCGTAACAACGCACTCACAATGCGTGGTAATGCCCTTACGCCCATCAGGAAAACAAGCGTGCCACCAAGTGCAGCCGCACGCTCCCAGGTCTGCTCAAGAGCCTCCTGATGTGATTTGGCGCTCATCCCTGTCAGCACTGTAAAGTGTGTGCTCACATGCCTGTGTGTCACAGGAATACCCGCCATCGCAGGCACCGTCATGGAGCTTGATAAGCCTGGCACAACTTGACAGGTCACGCCTTGCTTTGTCAGCGCAAGCGCCTCCTCACCACCCCGTCCAAAGACAAGCGGATCACCACCCTTGAGCCTCACGACAAAGTGCCCTTGTTTGGCTTCCTTGATCAGCAAAGCGTTGATGACATCCTGCCCTGTGGCGCGCTGACCAGGAATTTTACCCACATCAATTATTCTTGCCTGTGATGGAATAAGACCTCGAATCTCCTCACTCACGAGGTTATCACAAAGCACAACCTCGGCGATTTGAAGCAGCCTCCACGCCTTGAGCGTGAGAAGTTCTGGGTCTCCTGGACCTGCACCGATGAGTGCGACAGTCCCTCGCAAAACATCAACATTATAAGGATGATAAGAGCACATACTGGTATCCTGCATTGGGTTTAAAACGCTCGCCAAGATGATGTTCCAGGGCTCGCGTCACAATCTCTCCAAGCAATACCACATAATCCACACCAATTAAATATGAATTAAGCAATTAATCTAAAATCACACCAGACAACTATGATTTAATTCGGTAAAATGCACGACGAGAAGTTTGCTTCAACGTTTGACGTGCTTTAATTTGGTGTACGACTACAGGGTAGTGTTGTATTCTGCCCTTCGGAATGTATTTTTGTTAAATAATCTTATTACCCTCATCTGTACGGTTCATCCCATCCCATGAGTAAGCGCGACTACTACGACATACTGGGCATAACACCTGACGCAACAGACAAAGAACTCAAGAAGGCGTACCGCTCACTTGCGCGCAAGTACCACCCAGACCTTAACCCCGACAAGGCCGACGCAGAGGCCATGTTTAAATTGATGGGTGAGGCCTATAACGTACTCTCCGACAAGGCACAGCGTGCAGTCTATGACCAGTTTGGCCACCAGGGCCTGGAGGCCCACAAACATGGCGGCTCCACAGGTGCAGGCTTTGAAACCGTCGATGAAATCTTTGCACAATTCAACGACCTCTTTGGCGATGTCTTCTCCTTTGACGCGGACCCCACCGTCCAGGACAAGTCCTCTGCCACACCTCGCAAAGGCAAGGACCTTCGCCACACCCTTGAGCTCACATTCAAGGAAGCCATCAAGGGCACCAAACGCACCTTCAAGATCCTGCGCAAACACATCTGCGAAGGATGCGACGGCGAAGGCACCGAACCAGGAAGCCAACCTGAAACCTGTCCTCACTGTAATGGCAAGGGAAAGGTCCAGATCACACAAGGCTTCTTCTCTGTCAGTTCACGCTGCAATCACTGTCAGGGCCAGGGTGTCCTGATCGCTGACCCTTGCGTGTTCTGCGATGGCACTGGCCTCGAAGAGGAAGAACGCGAGCTGAAACTCACCGTCCCCGCGGGTATCGAGGATGGATCTCGACTGCGCATCAAAAAAGAAGGTGAGCCTGGTTTTGCGGGCGGCGATCCTGGCGACTTGCTCGTCTCCATCAAGGTTCAGCCAAGCGATACCTTCGAACGCGATGGGGTGAACCTCCATTATCGAGCACCCATCTCATTCCTCCACGCTGCGCTTGGATGCACCCTCAGAATCCCAACCCTCGGCGATGAAACCACCATTGATGTACCACCTGGCACACAGTTTGGTGCGACCATTCACCTCAAAGGCAAGGGCGTCAAACACGTCAAAACCAAGAACCATGGCGACCTGATTGTACACCTCCTCCTCGTTGCACCTTCTGCCGAGGAATCTTCGCAACACAACGAAATACTTCAGGAACTTGCCAAAAAACTTGGTATCAAAACCTCTGGCAAAGTCTCTGCGCTTGATGTCGATGTTAACACCTACTGGGACCCACAACAGGATCCCTACAAAAACTCGACCACCAAAAAAGACAAGAAACAGAAGAAGAAGAAAGACAAGAACTGATTTGGCGATTTTTGAGATTGTACCATGTGTTTTCTACCACAGAAAGCCACGACAGAGGGCCCAGGCACCTGCCAAAAACGATACAAATAATGATATTACCGAAATGCTTTAAACTGTACGG
>CATLTV010000292.1 GCA_950059285.1 uncultured Pseudomonadota bacterium
CCTGCCCTTATTTTATTGGTTTTACTTGATTATTTGTCTTGTTTGAAGGCTCTGGGGAGGTGTTTTTCTGTGAAGTTGTAGATGTTTTTCCAGGCGATTTTTTCGACGATTTCCTGGACGCCGATCTTGCCGATCATGCGTGTGTGGGAGATTTCTTCAAGGTTGTTGTAGAGGTCTTCAGAGAACTTATCGAGGTCCAGTGCGGTGGGGTAGTTGTCGACGGGATCGATGAGTCCATCGAAATCGGTGCCAAGGCAGATGCAGTCCCAGATGGCGCGTTTTTCTTTTGTGGAGAGGTCATCATTGGCCATGGCGACATCAACCGCACCGAGGATCTGTTGGAACAGGATATGGTGGACCTGTTCGGGGTGGATGGTCTGGTTGTTGCTGATGCCTGCGACGCGTTGGTCGAAGCAGACGCCGAACAAGCCTTTGGTCTTGAGGATCATGAGGATGTCTTCATCGGAGCAATGAAGTGTCCAGGCGTAGTAGGGGCCAATTTTCCAGTGGTCATCTTCCTTGTGTTGATCGCGAATCATGGCATCAAGGGAGCGCACACCAGAATAGGCGGCGTGGCTGAAGATGACGGGGATTGGGGGTTTGCGTTGCTTTTTGAGCGTCTCATTGGCGGGCTCAATAATGTCCGCGTAGTATTCTTTGCGGGATTGTGCGCTCATGTGTTTGCAGTCAATGAGGATGCGATTTTCGCCTGTATCCTTGAGGTCATCATCAAGGGCAAGGAGGCGTTGGACAACACGTCGTCCAAGGTTGTTTTCTGTTTCAAAGCCTTCTCCCATACGGTGTGACTGGTCGGAGAGGACGCTGACGACATCGGGCATGCTGTGGGCATGGCCGCAGATACCGTTATCAAAGTGGTGTGCAAGTGTCAGGAAGAAGATGGGGGTGTCGAGGTCTTTGAGGTAGTCGATGCGCTCAAAGATTTCATCTTCGGGGCGGCGGTTGTCGTGCACGTCCATGGTGAAGGTGTGTGCGCCTTCGATGGTCATGACAACGAGCAGCTCCTTGTCTTCCTTGTCCTGTGTGATGTCTTCAAGCTGTTCGAGCTTGTCGCAGATGGTGTAGCGGCCTGTCACGGAACCTACAGCAGGTGAGTGTGTAGTGGTGAGTGTGCCGTTCTTGCGACAGAAGTAATCATATTCATGCAGGAAGTCTTCCCAGTAGTCGTACTGGTCACTCATGAGGAAGGAGATGCGGCGAGGATCGTAGTTGAGGATGCGTTGTTGAACGGCCTGTCGAATGGGGCCTTCGTTACGCAAAATGGCGAGTGCTTCGTTGAGGGCGGTGTGGCGGTCTTTTTTGAGCATGGCCAGGCCAGAGCGAGCGATGGTTGTGCCCGTGGCGAGCTTGATGAGTTCGGTGGATGCGTTGCGAGCGGTCTTTTGAGAGGGGACAAGGAAGCCCTTTTCAAGGGGAGTGATGGAGGCCATGACGATTTTGTATCGTCCCGAGACCATCTTGGCCATGTCTGACTGTGCGTAAGTCTGGGCGCGCTTTGCCTGTCGCATGTGCTGTGTGTTTTCTGGCTGAGGGTGCCAGAGGTGGAAGCGTGAGGGGTCGTGCTCAAGCTCGGTGCGGCTCATGCGGTTGTAGGAATACAGTGAGGGGTGGCAATGGAGGTCAGCGTAGAACTTTGGCGAGGTCATCGGGGCGATCCTTGTGCGTATGGTTTTGTATTGTGTTGAAAATAATGTGTATTTTACTTTTTGTTTTTAGCAGTGCCCTTCTTTTTAGCGGATGAGGCGGGTGCTTGAGAAGCGTTATTTTTGGGTGCGCGCTCGATTTTAATGGCCTTTTCGGGGTCGAATGTCATCATTTTGGAGAGGGTATCAATGACAAACTCGGCGAGGTCGCCTTTGTTGGGGAGTGTGGCGATGAGTCCATACATGGGAGCGCTGCGTTCGGGCATTTCACCGCTATCATCTGCGAGGTCCATGGCGTTGCTGATGACCTTGGTGGCTTTGGTGACCACGCGATCGGGGAGGAGGGTGACGGCGGTTTTGAGCGCGATTTCCTTGGCGCGTTGAATGCGGATTTGCTCGGGGGTCAAGCGAGGGGTATTGATGACGGCTTCGCGCAGGTCGGTGAGGAGCTCGTCGGCGCTCTCAATGTGTGTGTGTTGGATGGTGAGGTGAATGCTTGGTGGGTTTTGTTGTCGATCGATGTGCCATCCCTTGGCGGTGAGTTCATCGGCGATCTGGTAGATGTCTTTTGTATCGGAGCCCACGCAGAGGATGCTCATGGCGGGGTCGCCAAGGATGTGGATATCATCGATGGTTTTGACGCCAGCGCGTATCTTGTCGGTGGTGTCCATGACCTTTTCAGCGATGGCTGTATAGCCCTCAAAGCCAAGATGGTTGATGATTGCCCAGGCTGCGGCGATGACGCCCCCAGAACGTGTGCCGCCCATGACGGGTGAGGCATAGATGCCGCCTGTCCATTCGGTGAACGCGTAGTACATGTGCTTTCTGAGTTCTTCGTTTCTGAACAGTATGACCGAGGCACCTTTGGCGGCGTAGGCGTATTTGTGGAGGTCCACGGACATGGATGTGACGCCATCAATGGAGAAGTCAAAGGTGGGGACGTTGCGGCCAGTGGCGCGAACAAAGGGGAGCATGAAGCCGCCAACACAAGCGTCTACGTGCATGAGGATGTTGCGTTTTTTGGCAAGCGCTGCGATCTTTTCGATCGGGTCAACGACGCCCTGCGGGTAGGATGGTGCGCTGCCAACGAGCATGACTGTATTGCGATTGATGGCGCGCTTCATTGCCTTGACGTCGGCGCGGAAGTCTTTTTTGACGGGGACATATTTCAGTTCAACGCCAAAGTAGTGTCCTCCTTTGGGGAAGGCGGGGTGTGCGGAGACAGGAAGGACGATGTTGGGTGTTTTGATGCCGCGAGCGCATCCCCATTCGCGAGCGGTCTTGATGGCCATGAGGATGCTCTCGGTACCGCCCGATGTCATGTTGCCTGTGACGAGCTCATCACCGCCAAGCAAGGATGCTGTCATGGCGACGGTTTCCATTTCCATCTGTTTGAGACTTGGGAATGCGCTGGGGTTCAAGGCATTTTCGGAGAAGAAGATATTGTGTGCTTCTTTGATGAAGTTTGAGACTTCCTCGCCAGCGTTATACACCAGACACCAGACCTTTCCGTCTTCCCATTTTGCGTCGTTTTTCCGAAGGTTACGCATGGTGTTGAGTATGTCTTGTGCGTCGTGTCCTTGCTGTGGGATAGCTTTCTTCATGGCCTTAAGTCCTTCATGTGTAATGGGGCAATTGCTGGAATATGTAGGGTGATATGTGCACCTTGAGGTGATTAAACTGACTTGTGGGTTTGTTTGTCAAGGTGAACTATCAATCATGTTCATTTTGAGCAGTTTGAGAGGATTCAATGCTTGAGAGCGTGGAGTGTGTGAGGGGGGATTCACTGAGGAGTTTTGCCTGTTCGGACAGGTGTGTGATCTTGTGGTGTTGACCGTCAAGTTCATAGAGGTGGGAGAGTTCTTTGATGGCGATGAGGAGGTGATGAGGGTCGTGTGTGAGTTGGAGGTGTGTGATGGCCTGTTCAAAGTGTTGAATTGCAGTGTGGATGTCATCGCGTTGTCTGGCGAGCCGTGCGGAGATGATGAGACATTGAGCTTGGCCAGAGGGGTCGTTGAGTTTTTTGAGGAGGGGGCGGGCTTGTTGGAGGTGTGTCAGTGACTTTTTGGGTTGTTCAAGGGCGCAATAAATTTGAGCAAGCCAGATGAGTGATTCAGCGATGCCAGAGGGGTGAGCTAATTTTTGATGAAGTGAGAGGGATTGTTCAAATGTGGACGTGGCCTCACGTGTGCGTTCAAGTCGCCAGCAGATTTCGCCAAGGAGGAGTGTGGCTTTGGCCTGTCCCTGTTTGTGTTTGACGCGCAGGAACGTTTGTCTTGCCTGGTCTGCGAGTTGTCGCGCGTTATCAAAGTCAAGTTGAGTGACTTTGAGTTTTGCCAGTTCGTAGAGGGTGTCTGCTTTGCCAAGTCCGCTTGCGAGGGATTCAAAGCGTTGAGCGGCTTCATCAAGCAGGCGTTCGGCGCGCGCGAAGTTACCTTGTAATGTGCATGTTTGTGCGAGCAGTACGAGGGCGCGGGATCGAAGTGAGAGGATGTCGAGTTGGCGTGCGCCTTTCAGGATGATTTCGAGGTGTTCCTCGGCGAGCGTGAGTTGTCGGGTTGGTAGGAGGAGGTTTTGCACAAGTGTCAGGCGTTGTTCGAGGCTGTCTTCCTGGAGTTCTGGTTGGAGTGAGAGTGCGCGTAAGTGGAGTTCGATGGCCTGTTCATAGGCGTGTTGTTGGAAGGAGTTTTGTGCTGCCTGAGAGTAGAGCTGTGCTGCTTCAAGTGGGTTGCCCGCGTGTTCAAGGTGATGAGCGCGTTGTTCGGGAGGGAGGTTTTGTGATGTAAGGAGCTGGGCGACCTGGAGGTGAAGGTGTTGTTTTTGTTGCTGTGGGATGTGTTCATAGATCGATTCATGAAGGCGAGAGTGAGAGAACATTTCCATTTCGGAGAAGGTGTTCTGAAGGATTTCTCGGTGTTTTAAGTCACGCGTGATCTGATTGAGTTGTTTGCGTTTTTTGCCTGTGATGGCCTGGATGTCTTTGAGCGTAAAGCGCATACCAAAGACGCTGGCAACTTCACACATGGCGAGGTTGTCAGGAGGGAGGTTGCGAAGACGACTCTGGATGATAGCCTGGACAGAGTTGGGTGTGTCGAGGGAGTTCAGTGAGAGGTCTGGTTGGAGGTGCCACTGGCCCTGAGCGTCCATGTGGAGCAGGTCATGTTCCATGGCGAGCTTGAGGTATTCAGCGACGAAGAAGGGGTTGCCGTGGGTTTGTTGTTGGACGTGTGTAATTAAACGAGGATCGGGCGAAGGTGCTCCGAGCATTTGCGCGCAAAGTGATGCGACTACATGGGGTGCAAGTTTTTGAATACGTTGGTTTTTCCATGTCTTGTGTTGGATGGCCTGTTCAAGATTTGGCGAGGGCTCATCGGTGGCATACATGAGTGTGATGAGCCAACGTTTATCCTTGGACTGTGCGCGTTTGATGATCCATGAGAGTGCATCGATGTGGTTGGCATCATCAAAGAGGATGAGCGTGGGTTTGTGTGCGAGGTAGCTGTCAAGGATGGTGTAGAGCGAGGAGAAGATGAGCGCCTTGGTGTGTTCAGGGGAGTGTCGCCTTGGTGTGATGGCGATGTCATGAAGGGGGATTTCTTTGAGCGCGTGGCTGTAGGGTCGAAGCAGGTGAATGGAGTTTATGAGCTGTATAAAGGTGCTGGAGTCGAGGTGTTCCAGGGCGTAATCGACGACTTGACGGAAGATTGGTTCAAAGGCATGGAGTGGTGATGGAATGGCCTGATTTGATAGTTGATCCAGTGGCTTACAGTATGAACTCAAGACAAAGAGGTCGTGATTACGGGCACGTCCAATGAGTTCTGCTGCGACGCTGCTTTTGCCAACACCCGATTCTCCGCCAAGAGAGATGGCGTGGAGTTCTCCTACCTTGACCTCATGGATGTAGGTTTCAAGCGAGTGCATGAGTTCATCTCGCCCTGTCAGCTTTGCGCGATAGAGGTAGGGTTTTGGTTTGGGGAGTGAGGTTGCAAATGTGCGGATGTGGGGGACATGCACAGCGAGTGTATTAACGATACCCATGGCATTGCCGATGCGGTGGACAGGTTCTTTTTGGAGAAGTGTCTGGCAGAGGGTGGAGATATCGGAGGGGAGTTGTGGGTTGAGTGTAGAGAGGGGTGTGGGTGGTGTGGAGAGGTGTTTAAGGAGGATGGCCATGGGCGTGCCCTGAGAAAAGGGAGGGGCGCCCGTGAGGATTTCATGGAGGATGCAGCCAATGGCGTAGAGGTCTGTGCGTGCGTCGACAGGTTCGCCGCGAATTTGTTCAGGGGAGATGTAGTAGGCGGTGCCAGCCTGGATGCCAGCGCCCTCGAGGACTTCATGTTCAACGCGAGCGCCAAATTTATCTGCGATGCCAAAGTCGACGAGGATGGCATCGCCATCCTTATTGATGACAATATTCTCTGGTTTTAAGTCGCAGTGCACGATGCCCTCGCCGTGGATATGCGCGAGGGTGGTGCAGAGCTGTGCGATGTTGCCAAGGAGGGTGATGAGGTCATCATCAGGCCAGGTGCGTGGCGGGAGGTTATGTTCTTCATCAAGGAGGTTGTGATTGGGGGATGGATCGTGTGCGTCAGGGGAGGATGTCAGCGTGGTGGCGAGCGCTTCACGGAGGGCCTGAACGGAGCGTGCATTTTTTAGTCTGGGGGTGAGCGTGGAGGGGCGTTGAACTGGGATGGTTGGGGGTGTGTTATGGGGTTGTGAGATGAGTTTATCGAGCTGGCTAAGGTGCGAGGTCCAGTGTGAGGATGAGCGTTTGTCGAGCGTGCTCATATGGGCCTGGAGGTGAGGTGTGGGCCAGCGTTTTGCGAGTTTTTTGAGGTGCCACGAGAGGGGTTTTCCCTCGATAAGTTCCATGGCGTACCAGAGCGTGTTTTGGGAGGTCCCAGCTTCGATGAAGCGCACGACACCTGGGTGGGTGATGTTTTGTAGTGTTTTGATTTCATTGCGGAATCTTGATTTGATTCGCGCGTCGTTGTCGGTGAGTATTTTGAGGGCAACGAGCTGATTGGAGCGGTGGTGGCGCGCGAGCCACACGGTTCCCATGCCACCTTCTCCGAGTTGGTGGAGGAGTTCGTATGGGCCTTGTTGAGGAGTGTGCATGGTGAGCGTGAAGGGGGCAGCGAGTGTGGTCGTGTATGAAAAAAAGTAGCACTACACGTGGAGTGAGGTGTTACAGCGGTGGAGGAGCGAGAGCATGGAACTGTGTCAGTTTGTATCATTTTTTATATATGTAGGCACTCAAGAAACGAGGTGCGGGTGATTTATGACAGTGTTCAATACAGGTGAGACTGTGGTAGTTGGAGACGAAGTTTTGATGTTTATGAAGTTCATTGTGGAGAGGAGTAAAAGTCATGAGTGAGGAGAGGATCGTTATTTTGGGTGCGGGCGGCATTGGTGGGACGATCGCAGGTCGTCTGGCTCAGCAGGGAAAAGAGGTCAGTCTTGTGACGGGGAACCCAAAGATTGCGGCAGCGATCAAGGAAGAGGGTTTGAGGTCGACCTTTGACGGCGAGCAGCATGTGTCGTGGCCCGAGGCGGTTGTGGAGCCTGATGAATTTGGCGAGGATCGCAGCTTTGGTTTGTGTGTGGCGGCCGA
>CATLTV010000293.1 GCA_950059285.1 uncultured Pseudomonadota bacterium
AAGTGTTCAACGGGTTCAAGCAGCAGCGTGAGTTCGGGGCGTTGCTGAAGGGCTGTGCACACCTGTGTGAGGCGCTCTGTGGTGTGTTCCTCGGAGGGGGATGGCTCGTGGTGGAGGTCAAGCGCCACGGCCAGTTGTTGGAGGAGTTGATCGAGATCTTTGATGTGCTGGAGGTTAAGGAGCAGGGATGTATCGGACGCCGCGAGCTCGTGCATGAGCGTTGATTTTCCGCTGCCAGGGGGGCCTGTCAGTAAAACGATCTGTCCTGATCGGTGTTGGAGATCACCTGTGATCGTGTGGAGGAGTTCGGATTGGGATTTTGTAAGTGTTTTATTTATAATGTGATTGCGCATGATATTGGTGGGCCAGTGCCTGAGTGTAGTGTGATGCGAGAGGGCAGCAACAAGATATTTTAACCAAAAATTAGCGTTATTGTGCATTGTCATGGAAGATGGGGCAAGGGCGGGAAAACACAAGGATGGTGTAAAGTGCCGAGCAAAACGTATGTTTGGCGCAAATAGCGTGTGATTGTGTGTAGTTGCACACGAGAAGGTCAGGCGCAGGTTCAAGGAAGATACAAGAGAGTTAGGGCATAGAAGATGTCTGCAAAAGCGATAGATCAAAGTTGGGTTCGTGAGTCACACACAAGTTGTCCCATGTGTGATGAGGACGTGTTTTCGGATGAACATGGCCATATTCCGCGCAGGTGCCCATCCTGTGGTGGTTGGCTTGCGTTCCGAGCATTTCAGCCCAAGAATCGTGGCCTCAGAGAGGTCAGTGAGAATGATGATCAGGCACCTGGTTGGAAGAAGGTGTCACGTGCATCGATCTTCCATCGTTACCAGGGTCCAGACGAGATGTATCGCGTTCTTGTTGAGCCTGAAGAGGAGGTTGCTCCACCTGCACCGTTGCCCAAGGAACCCACACAACCAGAGGAGCGTCGTGCAATTTCCTTTCGGTTTGAAGCCCCCGAGCGCACCGATCGTTTTCGTAAGAAGCGTGAAGTTGAGGCCGAGGTGCTCGCCAGGGAAGTTCACCCACGTGAGCACGCTGATCTTGATGTCGATGAGGCGATTGATTCATGGTTGGATCTTGCCAGTGAGATCCTTGAAGAGCAGGGCGTCGATGAGATCACACCATCAAGTCAGGATGTTGAGTTTCAGGTGACAGAGCTTGACCTCGATCTCATGAGTGAGCGCATGGATGACGATCTTGCGACCATTGATGAGTCTCGTTCTGATGTGTTTTCCGAGCAAGAGAACTCCGACGTTGCATCTTCTGATGTGGATGATGTGGAGGCCGAGACGCTGTTGTTATTTGACACTGAAGATGAGGCTCAGGATGAGGATGATATCTCAGGTCATACCTTGATGATGGGGAGCGTTTCATCACCACCAAGGCAAGCGCCGCCCGAAGTGCCTGTGCGTAAAGAACAGACGTTGGAGGATGACGATGTTGATGATGGCATCTCCGAGACCTTGATGATGTTTGGTGCAGTGTCAACAACGCTGGAAGAGCCCGTCTCGATCGTTGAGGACGAGCCTGAGCATGTTGATGACCTCGAGGATATGCCCGATGTGGATCCTGTGGATGAGATCGAAGATCCTGTGGTGGTTGAGCCTGATGCTCCCGTGCAGGATGTGGAGGATCTTGAGCCAGAGGTGTCATCTGCGCAGGTGGTTGCACCTTACAGGAGCGTCACACAGAGGGGGCTCTTGTTGGGGGCGGTGTTATGTATCTTCGCGTTGGGGATCGCTGCTGGCGCGTTCATGATGCAGAGCAAGGAGGATCGTCAGATCGCCTTGTCAGGGACACCAGGAGAGTTTCTTGAGTCGATGGTCATGCTTCCACGTGAGCGCGCATCAAGAAACGCGGTGCATTCAGCGAAGACGTTGGTAGGGCTGAGTATGTCTCAACCCTACATGTCGCATGAGCGTCAGCGACAGGTTGCCATGGACCTGATTGATTCAGGGGAGCATGGAAGGGCGCTCAAGGTGTTGGGGGTCGTATGGGCCGATCTCCAGGCCAGGGAGCCTGCGTTGGGGGTGAGTTATGCGCAGGTTGCGTTTGAGGCCAGGGAGTATTCACTGGCCCGAGATGTGGCGGTGCAAACCGCCATACTGGATGAGGTGACAACGACACAACTTGTGTCACTGGGGACGGTCTTTAATCAGGCGATCAAGGAGGACAGGACGCTGCACCCTCCCGTGCGTGAGTTAAAGAAGGACCAGGACATGGATGTGATTCGTGCGCTTGGAGGTGGGAAGTCAATCTCACTGAAGTTCAAGAAGGATGGCAAGACCACGCACGCCTTCAAGCCCTCGCAGTTGGACTGGGCGGAGGGCTGGCGAGCGGAGGTGGCGTCGTACTTATTTTGTGAAGCGATCGGGTGTCACTTTAATGTGCCTGTGAGTGAGCCAGTGAAGATCAGTCGTGAGGATTTTGAGGAGTTATATGGGCGCTTCCAATCCACACGACAGACGACATATGCCCGTGAGTTTGACGCGCGATTATTGTGGGTCAAGGAGCTTGGGGCGGATGGTCAGGAGCGGGAATACTTGTATGGTGTATTAAAGGATTGGGTGCCAGGTTTTGTCGATTTTCCTATAGAGTATGAGGAGATATGGGCACCCTGGCTTAATGCATCCCGGGAGGATGACTGGTCGAAGCGTGACCTGAGCGATGTGCTTCGGGTGTTGAGGTTTCGTCAAGGTGGGCGCTTTTACAATGGCGTCATGAGTGAGCGGCAGGATGCCACGACTCTGGATGTGGCGAGGGGTTTGTCAGATATTCAAGTGTTTGATTATTTGACGAGCAACTGGGATCGTTACTCCGGGGTGGAGATGTATTATGGGGTCAACAATCAGTTTGATGATGGCGAGTTCCTGTCACTTGACAATGGGGCCGCCTTTCACGTGCTGACGCAGCAAAAAGTTGAGCGCCATTTTGAGCCTGTGCAGCGATTTAGTAAGAGTACGATTGCTGCGGTGAGGATGTTAGAGCGGGATAGGGTGGATGACATCCTGTTTCCCGATCCCTCTAAGGAGGCGCAGCAGCGGCTAGATGTATTCTGGTTGCAGCGGCAAAAGTTACTTGCGCGTGTGGACAGCCTGATCAAAGAGCATGGCGAGCAGAACGTACTCTATTTTCGCTGAGAGGTTTGAGTGAGCGTGGCGTGGTTGTGTTTGATGTCGGGGGTGTGTTCCACGTTGGCGGTAAGTGAGCCTCCCGAGGAGTATGTGTGTCTCAAGGAGGCATATACAGAGCACGTGTGTGGTTGGGGTGCGGGACAGGTTATTCTGTGTGATGGTGGATTGGTGCCATGGGATAATGGTTATATCTCAGAGGATTATATCGATTACCTTGATCATGCAGATTTAAGCGATCAGATGAAGATCAAATATCCATTGGGGCGGGAGTACGATCATCCAGAGTTGAATGAAGATCCTGGGCGAGCGAGGAGCGAGGTCTTTTTCAGGAGGATCTATGGTCAGGATGCACGTGCGGTGCGTAAGACGTTGAAGGACGTGACGTGGATGGTTGAGCACGGTGGGCGTACGATCAGAGTGACAGGTGTTAATGGGGTGGATACCAAGTTAAAGGCCGTGGAGCGCGAGTTAATGCAGCTTGATCGTGCGGTCTGGAAGAAGGTGATCAAGGACAGCGGTACATTTGTGTGGAGGGCGATCAAGGGGACCAATGGTCGGCTGAGTATGCACAGCTTTGCGATTGCCGTGGATGTGGGCGTTCCCATTTCTGATTACTGGAGATGGAACAAACCTGACGCCGAGGGGAGGTATGCATATAAGAATAAGATGCCTCTGGAGGTCGTCGAGGTGTTTGAGAGGCATGGGTTTATCTGGGGAGGGAAGTGGTATCACTTTGACACGATGCACTTTGAGTACAGGCCAGAGTTGATTCTGTGTGGCGAGCGATAGGCTGTGATGGCTCTGCTTCCTCTCGCTTTTATGTATTTCGCTCGAACTCAGCAGAGCGTCCCAAGTTCGCAAGCGAGAGTGCGAGAGTAAGTAAAGCGCTTGGAAGTGAGCTTGCGAGCTTCCTTGGCTTTACTGCTCTCGAGCACCACGAACAAGACTGTGAATTTAGGGGCCGTTGGTTTGAGGACTTGGTGTGTAGGATGAGATGAGTTGTTGGAAGGTTTTGAGGCCATCGGAGAGGGCTGCTGGTCCAGGTTGCAGGATGATGGATGGGTCTATCTCGTGGATTTGATTGTATTTTACGGCAGTGATGTTGTGGTAACCTTCTCGGGATGTGATGGCGTTGATGTCGACAGGTTTACCGCACCATGATGCGAGGATGATGTCGGGGTTGGCGGTGAGGATGTCTTGATGGGAGACGAAGCGTTCACTGGCGAGCTTGCCTGTGGACTTGTGTGCAAAGACGTTGATGCCGCCGACGATTTCGATCAGTTCATGGACCCATTGAATGGAGCAAATGAGGGGATCGTCCCATTCTTCAAAGTAGACCTTGGGGTGGTAGGCCATGTGTTGTGCGCGTTGTTGTGCGTCTTGAAGGTCATTGATGTAGTTTTTGACGAGGTCCTGAGCACGTTGTCGAGCGCCGACAATGGAGCCGATCATGATGATGGTATCGAGGATCTCCTGGATGGAGCGTTGATTGAAGATCACGACAGGGAGATTTTCCTTGATGAGGTCGTGAGCAAGCTGTGCCTGGATATCGGAGAAGCCGATGATGAGGTCGGGTTGGAGGGCCTTGATTTTCTTGATGCTGCCGCCAATGAACGCGCTGACGACAGGGTGGTTATCCTTGGCATGTGTAGGACGCACGGTGTACGCGCTGATGCCCACGATGCGATGTTGTTCGCCGAGGGCATAGAGGATCTCTGTGGGCTCCTCTGTGAGGCATACAATGCGTTGTGGTGCGTCTGGGAGGGAGAAGTTGTAGTTGTTATGGTTCATGATGGGTTTTGGACGTCTTGAATGAGTTTGATGGCCTCTTCGAGGACTTCAGGACCAGCGTTGTCCCTGGTGTGATTTTCGCTGATGTAACGACGCCAGACTTTTGCGCCACGTTGATTTGCGTAGAGGCTGGTGATGTGGCGAGTGATGTGGTGGAGTTTGCAGAAGGGGTCATTGGTCAGGCGCTCTTCGATGTAGGGGAGCATGGCCTTGGCGACTTCTTCGCGGGTGATAGGGGCGGATGTTTCGCCGTAGAGGCGTTGGTCCACATCATGAAACATGTAGGGGGTGTTGTAGGCCGCGCGGCCGATCATGACAGCATCGACATGTTTGAGGTGTTCCTCTGTTTCATCGATGGTGAGGATGCCGCCATTGATTTCGATGATGAGTTCGGGGTGGAGTTCCTTGAGTTTATAGACTTCAGGGTAGCGAAGCGGAGGGATGTTGCGGTTTTCCTTGGGGCTAAGTCCCTTGAGCCATGCCTTGCGTGCGTGCACGGTAAAGCGTTGACATGCATTGGTTTTTGCGATGGTTTCGACGAAGTTGAGCATATGTTCAAAGGAGTCGTGGTCATCGACACCGATGCGATGTTTGACGGTGACAGGGATTGAGCACGCCTGGGTCATGGCTTGAACGCAGTCAGCGACGCGTTGGGGTTCAAGCATGAGGCAAGCGCCAAAGTTGCCGCTCTTGACGCGTTCGCTTGGGCAGCCGACGTTGATATTGATCTCATCATAGCCCCATTCCTCGGCGATTTTAGCGACTCTGGCGAGCTCTTCGGGGTTATCGCCACCTGTTTGAAGCACGAGGGGATGTTCTTGTGTGTTGTAGCCAAGCAGGTGTTCACGATCGCCGTGGATGATGGCGCGCGCGGTGACCATTTCGGTCCACAGGAGTGTGCATCGAGAGATGGACCTCAGGAGGTAACGAAAGTGTCGATCGGTGCGTTGCATCATGGGAGCGACGCTGATGGGATGTGCGATGGTGGAGCTTGGGATAGGCATGGTTTTGTGGGTCGTTGCTGGGGGAGATCGTTGAGCTAGCGAAGTAGTGCTTGAAGGAGGGCTTCAAGCTGAGTGAAGCGTTTTGCCTGGATTTTTTCTTTTCTGTCAAGGTCTTGGCCAGAGATTTGTTTCTGGTGGGCTTTGTGTGCAGTCCAGAAGGCGTCGCCAGTGGCCTCAATAAAGTTTTGGATGGAGTCAAGCTGAGCGCCATGGTCGCCGAGCAAGGCGAAGATTTTTTCAGCGTAGTGTTCAGCGTTTTGATCAAGTTGTTCAAGGAGAGGATGTGTGTCTTCGTTGCGCATGGTTGTTCAGTCTTGTAAGGGGGTGATAGAATGGAGTTGGGGGATGTAATATCACGATCGAGAATGATTTCTTTCAAAGGAAGAGAGTAGTGAAGCCAGGAACAAAAGATGCCTCACAAGGTGCAGAGTTACAGGAAGTCTTGTTAGCGCTCAAGGATGAGTTTGATGCGCTGGACCCTCAATATGTACACGATCCTGTTGCAAATCCAATGGTTTATGTTGAGGAAGCCAGGGAACTCGTTGCAATTTTGCTCAAGAATAGTGAATTGGCCACACCGCTCAAGGAGTTAGGGATCGATGAGTCGGTGTATGAGAAGACCATGCTCGCCGCCAAGCTCTGTGAAGTCACCGAACACAAGTGGTTGCTCCTCTTGAAGCGTTCTCGCCGTAGTTCATGGAGTGAGGTGGAGAAGCGAGGGCAGATGATGCGCGATGAGTTGATCGCTGCTGCGAGGTATCATTTGAGGCATGATGCGCACATGTTGCATGAGCTTGATCTGGTGCAGGAGGGTGAGGGCGCGGCGGATCTGATTTTGGATCTGGATACGCTGGCGAGGTTTATTCGTGCGAGGCGACGAAGCTTCAGGCATGATCCGTTGTTTGATGCGGATGAGAGGGCAGATGCAGCGAGGAAGTTGGCGCATGAGTTAAGGGAGCATCTGGGTGAGATTCCGCGTGATCCTGAGCGTGAGGCTTTGCGTAAGCTGAGGGCCAGATCATTTTCGCTGTTGAGTTATTTGTTGTTCGAGATTCGCCAGGCGGGTTTGTACCGATTTTGGAAGGATGAGGAGAACGTCAAGTTCTTTGGGAACGCGCATGACCGCGATCAGATGATGATGATCCGTGGGAGTCAGGAGGGGTGGTCGTGAGGTATGTGACCTCCAGGTTGATGGTGCGTAAGTGTTCTTTTATAAAGGGTATTGTGGCGCTGTGTCTGGTGGTTGCCTCGTGTGGGGGGAACCGCACAGGAGGTCGTATTGACTGGTCCGAGGAGGTCTTTCAGGAGTATGAGTATCCTCTGG
>CATLTV010000294.1 GCA_950059285.1 uncultured Pseudomonadota bacterium
CCGCCCCTTTCTATGGCCAATTTGTTATATAATATAATGCTTTAATTGGTCGTTTTCTCGCATTGCATCGGTGATGATGGTGGTAATTGCAAGCGCCTGCTGCTCACCGAAATTATCATCAGCGAGCAGGTCGATAATATCTTCGCTGTGGTTGTTCAGCACAGCAAAGAACGCCCCTTGATCTTCGGCTTTGATCTGGGCCATCTGGGCGAGATCCTTGAGGGATGAGCCATCACCCACGACGATATCCTGGGTGAGCGCGTTGGCATTGTTGGCCATGTAGCTTGTGGTGTGCTGTGTGCTGCCAAACAAGATATCTCGTGTGGTGCTTGTTGAGCTGGTGGTGGAGTCAACGACGGTCATCACAACTCCTGTGGTGGTGGTTAATCCAAACACGGGTAATGTGGTGATGACTGTGACCTGCCTGTCATCCTGTGCGCTCGCCAGTGAACCTGTTAGTAACACGGCGATGGCGCCAAGTGCGGAGAGGGGACGTATAAAAAAGCGCTTCATAAAGCTCCTCCTGTGTGAGTTATTCTCGGTTGGTGTAAACCATATACACACCACCAAAACTAGGGTCTTACAGTAGGTCGTGTACCGAAGGAGCTTTTGTGCAAAAAATTATGTGGCAGGCGTTAACCAGAGCGCGCTTAATCCAGGCAACATGAGTGTCATGGACGATGCAAACCCATGAGCAGGTTGCTCCTGTGTGCTTACAAGTGATTGCTTTTTATTCTTTTTTGACTTCCTTGGTGGGATGCTCGTATTGAGGATGATCTCCCACTGTGAGGAGAAATCTTCCGAAGAGGGCACTCCCAGTGTGTAGTCGTGACGTTGCACTGGTGTGAAGTTAAACACAGCGAGCACGGGCTTTTGGCGAGCGTTGTCCCAGCGTAAAAAGGAAAGGATGCTTTGTGAGCTATCGTCGGCGCAGACCCATTGAAAGCCTTCTCCTGAGAAGTCACTCTCATAAAGTGCGGGGTTGTCCTTGTAGATGGTGTTGAGGTGCTTGATAAAGTCAAGCAACGCGGTGTGTTCGTTTTTATCGCCCTCCACAAGGTGCCATGGTAGCTGTGCATCATGGTTCCATTCGCTGGGTTGGCCAAACTCGGAGCCCATGAAGAGTAATTTTTTGCCCTGGTGTGCGTACATCAGGGTGTAGAGGAGTCGCAGGTGTGCAAACTTTTCATGCTCTGATGCGCCCGCCATTTTGGTCAGCAATGAACCCTTGCCGTGGACGACTTCATCATGAGACAGCGAGAGCATATACTGTTCACTTTGTGCATACACTGCGCGAAAGGTGAGTTCGTTGTGATGGTGGACGCGGTGGATCGGATCACGTTGCATGTATTGCAGGGTATCGTGCATCCAGCCCATGTCCCATTTCATGCCAAAACCAAGCCCTCCATGTGAGGTCATTCCTGTGACTTGCGGCCAGGCAGTCGATTCTTCGGCGATAATATGAATGTCTGGAAAGTCTTGATATACAAGCTCATTTAGTCTCTTCAGGAAGTGGATTGCACCGAGGTTCTCTCGGCCACCATAGATGTTGGGTATCCATTCACCTTCGTTGCGTGAGTAATCCAGGTAGAGCATGGAGGCGACGGCATCCACGCGAAGTCCGTCGATGTGAAATTCGTTGACCCAGAAGTGTGCGCTGGACAACAGGAAGCTGCGCACCTCATGGCGATCGTAGTTAAAGATGCGACTCTTCCAGTCTGGATGAAAGCCCTTACGAGCGTCAGCATGATCAAACAGGTGTGTACCATCAAACAAATGTAGCCCGTGATCATCCTCGGGGAAGTGTGAGGGGACCCAGTCGAGGATGATGCCAAAACCGTTTTTGTGGAGTGTATCGACAAGAAACTTGAAGTCATCAGGTGTACCATGACGACTGGTGGGCGCGAAGTAACCTGTGCATTGATAGCCCCATGATCCATAGAAAGGATGCTCCATGATGGGAAGCATTTCGACATGGGTAAATCCTGTTTTATTCAGGTGCTTTACGAGCAGAGGTGCGATCTCGCGGTAAGTCAAGAACCTGTTATCTTCGCCCTTTTTCCATGAGCCGAGGTGAAGCTCGTAGACAGAGATAGGTTTTTGGAGGGATTGAGCTTCTTTGCGACGCTCCATCCACGACTTATCCTTCCAGGCGTATGTGCTTTTTGTGAGGATGGACGCTGTTTTGGGCGATGTCTCGTGGCTTCTTCCAAAGGGATCGGACTTGAGTGGGAGGACCTGATTTTGAGCGTCTGTGACGCGTAACTTGTAGAGGTCACCAGGTTTTGCTTCTGGGATGTGTCCCCAGAAGATTCCACTGCTTTCGATGGGGGTGAGCTTGTGGTTATCTGAAGGTGTCCAGTGGTTAAAGTCGCCTACAATGTGGACCTCGGTGGCGTTGGGTGCCCAGGTCGCAAAGGTATAACCCTGACCATCCTCACAGGCATGTGCACCAAGATGCTGGTAAAGTTGTGTATGCGTGCCTTCGTGAAAAAGGTAGAGGTCGAGATCTTTGATGGAATGTGTCAGCATAACAGGTGATTGTAGTCTGTGTTGAAGAGTATAAGAGCCTGTTTCTACGGAACCCAAAACAAGCCCTGAATCAGGGAGCGTTATTATGTATTACTACACTCCACGCCTTCAAGGTAGAGAGAGGGGGCTAAATTTGCATGTCTCACCGAGGCATCTCAAGGGGCATCCTCGTTATCGAGCGCATGGATTGCGACACTCAGCCTCGTCGTTTATGAGGTTTGATAGTGGTGACCAGCCTTTGTTCTGGTCCTGCATCGACTCATACTGGGAGGATTTTGCGGTCTTGAAGAACACTTTTTATCAGGGTTACAGCTCTGTGCTCCCCTCGTTGACATCGCGTGTGGTGGAGCAGTGTGTTCTGGAGCAGGAGCGTTTGTGTAAAACGCAGGGAGAGGATGAACAGAGCGCATGGTTTACTGCATGGGAGCGTTACTTTGCAAAGACGCTTGGCACGACCGATGTGCACCGAAATATTCTGTGGGAGGGTGAGTGGTCGCTCGCTGCGACGACACGTTACGATACACGTTTGAGGGTATGGAGTCGTGAGGCGCTGGGTGATTACATGCAGGCGCTCACATCACCTGCGTATCATGTGTACAACATGGACCTTGCCTTTCCGTGGCCCACACGAGTGAGCAGTCTTGAGGATAGCGCTCGAGTGAAGTGGTACAGGAAACTGCAAATGCAGGAGAGGTTGCCACCCGTGTTATGCATGTGGGTGCGTCCTTTTGATGCCGCAATTATCATTGATGGTCATGACCGTATGCTTGCAGCGCTCCTGAATAATATCACACCACCCATTGTGATGTTGGAGCCCTGGACACGCATCAGGTTAGCTGATGATGTGAGAGCAGCCTGGATTGAGCGTGTGGAACACAACTATTCAAACATGAGGCCACACCTTCATCGTATGTCAGAGGGGAGCATTGAGACGATTAATCGAGATGTGATGGCTGCGTATGGTGTGACGGATTACGCTGCTACCATGCGTGTGTGGCCTTATTGTGGTGGTGCGATACGCTGGCGAGTGGAGGTCGGTGCGCACATGAATCAATTGACTGATGAGTTTAGTCAGATCGCTCGTCTGGTTCAGCAAGGATTTGAATAGGGAGGGTTTAAGTTGTCTAATTATAATGATTTTTGTTTGTGTTGCTTCTTTGCGTACTAATCAATGGTCGCAAGCCTTGCGAGGATGCCCTGACGAGTGGTGATGCCCGAGGTTGATGAGGCAACTTCTCCTTTTGAGTTCAGAATATATACGGTGGGGTAGGCTGAGATGTTCCATTCGGTGCTCATGCCAGGTTTTCCAAGGAGGACTGGGTATGTGACCTCATGTTCCTGAACATATGCCTGAACATCCGCGACCTGTTCATAGCTCAGGGCGATGGACTGTACGTTGTACTCCTCGCCATTTTTTTCGTGTAATGACGAGATGATACCTGATTGTGCCTTGCACACCGTGCACCATGGGGCCCAGAAGTAGAGGACGGTCTTTTTGCCCTTGAGAGATTCCGACGAGACCATTGTGTCACTGGTGCTATTGGCCAGGGGTTGCAGGGAGAATGCAGGTGCGAGCTGGCCATCCTCAATGTGATCTCGGGTTTGCCACCATGAGACTGCGGCAAAGATGAGGAGGACGATGCCAATATCTACAATCCAACCAACCCATTTAGTGTTGTAAAGAGCCTTGAGCTTTGCTGGCACAGATGTTGGGTTTGCGTCGGTATGGGAGTGGTCATCTGTCATCGGATGTGCTCCTGATTGTGTGGTGGAAGAAGAGCAAGAACAGGGCTAATATGAGCACGCCCGTGATGTGTTGCAAGAAGTATGGTTTTTGGAAGGTAATGTGATGGATTATTCCTGGATGATGATGATCAAGAATAAATTGATGTGTTGGCCGTTGGTGTCCGCCGTGTTGGTCGCTGGTTCTGGCTGCTCGGGGTGTGAGAGTGAGAATCATGAGACTGCTCTGGATATGTCTCAAGATATTGATATGAAAGCAGATCTTGGCGTTGATATGAGGGCTCCTGATATGGATGCTCCTGATCTTACCGAGCTTGATCTTGGGCAAGATATGCTCGACATGGAGGGGGCAACTGGCTGTGTGATTGGCACAGGTGAGGAGCAAACCTATGCAGTTCAGGAGTGGAGCGTCACCGTCAATCACGGCACGGGTGCCTGGCAGGTTTCTGGACCTGGCGGTGAGCTTCAGAGCTTTGCCGCAGCATGTGATGACAGTGGTGAGAGCTTGTATCGTGTGGCGTCTGGGCGGCCCAACGTCAACATGTCGTTTGGTGCATGGAAGATCAACATGAACTCCACCATGCTTGCCTGGCGAGGGGTGCAGAGCAGCTCACCTGATGTCGTGCAGTCGGGCGATCAGCTTGCGTTGAGTTGGCGTCTGGAGGGAGAAGACGGCGCGACAGTGAGCCTTGTATTTGCACCTGACGCGGAGTTTAACCGTAATCTTTCAGTGCAACTTGTGACGGACTGGAGTGAGGCCAGAGCAGGAGAGTTCAGCCTGAGATGTGAGGCCGATGAGTCGTTCTTTGGGCTTGGCACACAGGTGACAGGCATGGATTTACGTGGGGGCAAGTACCCGTTGTGGACACAGGAGCAGGGGATCGACAAGCTTGAAGGTGGCGGTGTGTTTCCTCTTCAAAACATCCCCGAAGCGGCCTATGCGCCCATGGGGGTGTTGCACTCTTCGCAGGGCTGGAGCTCCATTCTCAGGAGCGACAGCTTTACCGAGGTTGATCTTTGCAAGGGCGATGAGTCCAGAGTAAAGATGAGTGGTTACAGCCAGTTACCAGGGTGGGTGTTTGTCGCGGGTGATACTCCTAAGGAGCGTCTGAGCGCGATTACAGAGTATACAGGGCGCATTGATAAGCCTGCGTTGTGGACCTTTGCACCATGGAATGACACGGTGGGAGGACCTGCTCGCGTGGCTGCTGTTGCGAGCGCGTTGAGGGATAATGACATTCCATCAAGCGCGATCTGGTCAGAGGATTGGATTGGTGGGGAGCTGACCGAGAATGGTTACAGGTTGTCTTATGCGTGGGAGTGGGATCCCGAGACGTATCCCGAGTTGCCCGCCGATATTGATCGTTTGCATGCACAGGGCTTCGCGTTTTTTGGTTACTTTAACACCTTTGTGGTGAGCACCACGCGTATGTGGCAGGAGGGGATGGAGGGTGATTATCTCATTAAGAATGATGATGGTGAGGTATATACGTTTCTTGATCCAGGGTTTCGCACAGCGAGCATGATTGATCTGACCAATCCCGAGGCCAGAGAGTGGCTAGGTGGATACATGCAAACGGCAGCTTCCGAGCTGAAGATTGATGGTTGGATGGCTGACTTTACAGAGTGGCTTCCACATGATGCTGTGCTTTCAAATGGAGAGGATGCATGGAACATGCATAACAAATTCCCCTTATTATGGCAGCAGTTAAACAGGGATGTTTTTGAGCAAGTACATGAGGATACTCCAGGTCGTGCAAATGACTGGGTGTTCTGGGTTCGCAGTGGTTGGGCTTCAACGCAGGGGGGCACAGGAGGGGTTGCGCCGACGTTATGGGGTGGCGATCAGAACACGGACTGGGGGTATGATGATGGGATGCCATCTGTGATTCCGATTGGTGCGCATGTGGGGATGAGTGGCGTGCCCATCTTTGGTTCGGATATTTCTGGCTATAGCTGGATCAATGCCAATGATCAGTTGTCGACCAAGGAGCTTTTCTTCAGGTGGTCTGCGCTTGGTGCGTTTCATCCGTTGATGCGTACACACCAGGGGGCTGCCAAGTGTTTGAACTGGAGCTTTGATCGCGATGCGGACACGATAGCGCACTATCGTCGTTATGCGTCCATTCACACGCTCTTGCTTCCTTACTTTGATGTGCTCTCCAGAGAGGCGCAGGAGTTTGGTTGGCCGATCACAAGGCATCCATTCATGGTGTATCCCGAGGACAGGTCATTCTGGTCAGACATGCATTATGTGCATTTTTTGGGTGATGATGTGTTGGTGGCGCCTGTGTTGGAAGAAGGTGCGACAGCGCGTGAACTGTATGTGTCGGATGATGTGTTGTGGTGGGATTTGTTGGGCGGAGATACGGGTTCAGATCGTGTGACCTCGGGCCTTGATTCGGCACCTGTGACTGAGATTCCTGTCTTTGTGAGGGGAGGTACAGTGCTGCCCTTGCTTGGAGAGGTGGTGGATTCGTTTTACGGTGCAGAAGACGAAAATATTACAGATCTTGAAGATATAGCGGGGACATATCGTGTCGCGTTGTATGGTTCGGAGAGCGGAGAGGTCAAGGCGCGCAATTTTGGAGATGAGAGTGTGACTGTATCTGCGACGGGTGTGACGGTGGATTGGATGCAGAGCGCTCTTGATGTGAGCGCGGCAACTGTCGATGGCGATGCTTTGGCGGCGTGTGATGTGATGAGCACCAGTTGTGTTGGTGATGATTATGCGCGTGTTGTGGTTGAAGCAGGACAGTCTGCGTTGCTTGAAGTGAGTGGCGCACAGGTGACTATCAGCGCGGCGCAGGGAGATGTAGCCGTGATGGTTTATCGAGGGGCGGATGCCTTTGGAGAGTTCAAAGCGGCGACACCACTTGAGCAGGGGCTTGATTCAATGGCTCCTCCTGTGTGTGATTCTTCAAAAGACTGAGATTAAGAGGGAGTAGAGGCACCAGACAGAGAGGGGCGCGGGGG
>CATLTV010000295.1 GCA_950059285.1 uncultured Pseudomonadota bacterium
ATTGGCGTGGGTAGAAAACAGTTTCCTCGTTGTCGATGGCATCGCATGAGCGTTTCGCCATAGATTGAACATCGAGGAACCATTGTTTTGAAACGAGAGGCTCAATTACCGCACCTGAGCGGTCACCGTGACCAACTTGATGGCGATGGCGATGGGCTTGGGAACGTGTGTGATAACTGTCCTGTTCAGAGCAACATGGATCAACTTGATACAGATACAGATGGCGTGGGCGATGTGTGTGACATTTGCCCGATGACTATGGATGCTGCACAGGGGGACCTTGATAGTGATGGTATTGGTGATGCGTGTGATAATTGTCCTTCCAATGTGAACATTGATCAGCGCGATCGCGATGAGGATGGTATCGGTGATGCATGTGATGTGTGTGTGGCAGTTGAAGATGAAGATCAGGAAGACACCGATGGCGATGGCATTGGAGACCTGTGCGATAACTGTCCCGAGCAGATCAATGACCAGCAGGAAGACACCGATGGCGATGGCGTGGGGAACTCATGTGACAACTGCCCTGACATTGCCAATGCTGACCAGGCTGATGACAACGCCAACGGCAAGGGCGATGCATGTGAGGTGAGCTGTGATGGGCCTGACTCGGACAGTGATGGTGTAAGCAACGCATGTGACAACTGCCCCAACTACTATAATCCAAATCAGGAAGACACTGATGGCGATGAGATTGGCGATGCCTGTGATCTTGATTGATTTTATGTCCGTCTGTTTGCTATAGCATTTTACCAAGAATGTAGTTCAAGACCTTGTAGGTGAAGGAGATAAGAGATAGTCAAGCGCGCTGTATTGTAGCAGTGGTGTTGATGTCTCACACACATACTCAAAGGGGCTTGATGCATGTTTTAGGTTGTAGTGTGTGCTTCTTTGTGTGCAGATACCATGTTGTAGCTGTGACATGATGTGCAGAAGTGCAAAGAGAAAGGACGTGAGATGGATATTAGTGCCAGGACAATGTATGGACTCCGCGCGTTGGTAACGCTTGCTGGAGCACGCTCAACAGAGCCCATGAGCATCCAGCTTATTGCAGAGCAAGAAGGGTTGCCCAGTAAGTTCCTTGAGGGAATTATGGGTGATTTGAAGCGTGGCGGTTTTGTAAAGAGTCGTCGTGGTGCTTATGGCGGGTATTTGCTGGCCAAGCCTGCAAGTGAGATCACTTTGCTCGATATTATTCGTCATCTTGACGGGCCAATTGCGCCACAGACGTATGCAGACAGGAGCAGCTCTGATGAAGAGATGACTGCCCGTCAGGCCGCGTTCTCTCCTGTGTGGAGTGAAATCAGGGAGAGCACAATTCGCATCCTCTCCACGTACAGCGTTCAGTCGATTGCGGACGCCGTTCCTGAAAATCCGCTTGGAAAGTTTTATCCAAATTATCAGATTTGAGGTGGTGTCTTACCACTGAATAAGTACGGGCTCGACATCGATGTCCTTGCTTTTGAAGATGTCTGAGGATGGGTGTTGGTCGTGGTGAAGTATAAGTTTGCCAGGGGAGAGAAAGAGGGTCTTGAAGTCAATATCAAAGGTGTATTGCTTCTGGCTGATCTCTTTACCAAACCAGTTTTTCTTTTTGCGAACCTCAAGTTTGACGAGCCAAAACGCATCAAAAAACTTCACGACATCGCTTGAGGGTTGGAGGTCGTGAATTTGTATGGTGCAGCGCGCATCCTTGGCGCGCTGAATGAGGGTGTGTTTGAGTGCTTCGATTCGCTGTGTTTCTTGGTGGGATGGGATGCTCATAAGGGCCTCGTGAGGTGGGTGGGAAGGTGTGTTGTGAAACACCTTTGATATTCATATGTTATACCAGCTAAAAAGGGAGGCATCCAGGCGAAGTTTTTGAATTTATTCAAAAACTTCGCCTGGATGCCTCCCTTTTTAGCACTTGTTTTGTCTGAGAAATTTACTTCACAAATTTCACACGCTATCAGGTTTTCTCACAGAGCTTAGAAGTTCGGCATGGGACGCCATGTACGATCGAGGTCATTGCCAATGTACAGATCGTATTCGTTTTCATAGAGGCGCAAGAACAGGTGCAGATAGCGCGACACCTTTTTGGTGTATTCTCGGGCCTGGTCGTAAGGGATTTCTTCGACAAACTCATCCATGGGCATATCCCCACGCATGTCTACCCACTCTGCGACACGGTGTGGACCACCGTTGTAACCTGCCATGGCGAGCAGCTCATTGCCGTGGAATTTGCGTACAAGCTGGCTGAAGTAGAAGACGCCGTGGCGAATGGCGACATCTTCATCCAGAAGATCGTAGTGACCAAAGTCCTCCTCTCCAAGCAGTTCGGCGGTTTTAAGGCCTGTGCGTGGGATGACCTGGAGCAATCCAAGCGCTTCGGCAGTGCTGACAGAGTCGGGGTTGTAGGAGCTTTCCACGGTCATGAGTGCCCAGATGAGGTAAGGGTTGACGCCCCATTTTTTTGCTTCTGGTACAACGAGTTCAGGGAACGCACGTGGATAGGCTTGCATGCGCTGTTTGGTGGTACGAATCCCCGAGCGACGCGTGAACTGACGCACCATGTAGTAGTCACCCACTTCCTTCATGGCATCAAGAATGAGGGGGCGAAGCTTTCTCTCATCAGCGATGATGGAGCGTTGACGTTCAAGGAGTGCGTTCTTGGCCGCTTTCTCGCGGGGCACGGGCCACCTGTATTCAGACTCAATGTAGCCCCAGGTGGATTTTTCCACGCGGCGGTTATCAATGAGTGGCGTCATGCGTTTTGCTTTGAGTTGATGAGGTTCTCTACGAGGAGAAGAGAGCCTGCTTAGCTCTCGAAACTCCATGGCGACATCACGAATGGCCCATCGCGCTTCCTTGTTCATTCCCACCTGTCGAAGCCATTGCGCACGCTCAAGCTCCGAGAAGCGGTCGCCTGCGACCTTGATCAGGCGTTCAAGCCCACCCTCATAACTTGTGTCATCGCCATAGGCGTTGAGATCTTTTGGGTGCGGACCAATCGCTGTATTTTGATCGTCGTAGGCAATGAAGCGAAGAGGGGATGTGTCGGGACCATCCCAGAAGATACGCGCGTTGTGTACGGGGAGAATGCGCGCATATTGGTTATCCTTGGAGATGAGCTTGGGTCGATAACGTTGGGGTGGAAGGTGCTCAGGCACAAGCGCTTTTGAGTCGGGTCGTCTGAGCGTGTTGAGCGTGCCTTGATCCTGCAAGGATGGTGACTTTGAGATCAGGTTTTGTGTGGGTTGATCTGCTTCAAGACGCAGCGGTGCGCGTTGATTGTGGTGTGTTGTTCTCAGGTTAATCTGTGCTGCCTTGGCGATTTCACAGATCGATGATGTGTGTGCTTGCGTTGTGTGATCTTCGCACAAGATAGGTTCAAGATGACGCTCCAGCGTGGCCTCACCGAGGTGTGCGGCGCGTGGTTGTGAACGTGTTTCATGAATGTTGTCAATGATATCTGAGTTGTTTGCAGGCGCTGTCGCTTTTTCAAACGCTTCAATGGTGTCATCCGATGTATCGAGAACGGGAGCTGCACCAACAAGAATATTGGACGCTTGTTTCTTCTTGCGAATATCCATGTCGAGCATGCGATTGGTCGCTTGAAAGCTGTAGTAGTCATACTTCTGGAGTGTCAGGATTTGTTGATAAAGTTGTTTCGCTTCTCGAGAGTCGCCAAGCCTCTCTTTTGTGCGAGCAGCCCAGTAGAGGTATTTGAGCTGGTTGCGTCCACCTGAGCGTCGCGCAAGCGCCATGAAGTTTTTATGTGCCTGTGTGAGTTGACCACTTTTGTAGAGGAGCCATGTGTAGCTCCATCCACTTCGGGGCATGTAACTCATTGAATTGACGATGTTCAGAGCGTCCTTGTACTGGCCATGTTCTTCAAGGAACTCGGCGCGTGCACGTTGTCGCGAGTTCTTTGATGCATAAGCCTTGTCAAGCTCTCGTAGCGCCTGCTTCATCTCACCGAATTTTGCGTGTGTATCCGCGAGTTTTTCATAGAGGAGATCACGATCAATGCCATCGGTATGACCTGCTTCGTAATCTTTCTTGAGCAGTTGGAGGTAATAATAAGCCTCCTCATAGCGTTTTGGAATGAGCGCGTTTAATGCAAGCTGTTGCCAGATCTCATGGACCATTCTGCTATGTGGCCCCTCGGCCTCTTCCACTTCTTTCATGAGTTCACGAAAGAGAGCCCTCGCCGTGTCCCAGTGCTTGTTAATGCGCAATCGACGCCAACGCTTATAGCGCGTCTGAGCATCGATTGCGGGCACAGTGTGACCGCGTTTGACAAGCTCTTGCATGCGGCGAAACGCCTGTTTTCCTCGCTGTTTATAGGGGAACTCAAACCAAGTGGTCTGGTAAGCGAGGCTAGCCTCATCAAGCTGTCCAGTGGCTTCAAGTGACTGTGCGTATTGGAATAGTGAGACGTGGCGTCTTGGATAATCTGGATAAAGAGAGTTGACCTGCGCCAGCTCAATGATGGCTTGCTCGTGATTTTTGGCAAGGTGAAGCATGTGTGCTTTTTGAACACGTGCGCGATGAGACATGGGGCTTGAGGAGATCTGTGCGACCTTTTGGTATGCCTTGTATGCGTTGGCGTAATCGCCGAGGTTTTCATATGATTCTGCGGTCAACCAGTGGATATAATCCTGCACAGGCGTGGATTCATGTTGCAGAGATGACAGGTGTGTGAGCGCATTTTCAAAGTTCAGGTTCAGCATTTCTGTGCGCGCAAGCATCAGCGTGATCTGAAGTTTTTTTGTGTGCAGCGTGGACTCAGGTTGTGTTTGTGCTGAGGTGATCGTGTCGAGGTGTTTCTTGAGCGCGGATGAGATCTTGTTTGCCTGGCGATAATTCTGTATATTCAGGAGTTTACGTGCTCGTTCCATGGCCGTGTCGTGGCTTTGCGCGATGGTAGCAAGATGAGCTCTATCGTGTGCCTGATGGAGCGCAAGCTGGGTGTATGACATGACATCGGGAGTGCGCATGGCGAGGTCAATCTGTGTCATGCTGTGGGATTGAACAGGGGCAGCATCAAGCGCAGCGACTGGAATAACCTTCTTGGCCTGAGACTGATTGCTTACAAGTACAACCGCGAGCGTGCTTGATACAAAAAGAAGAGATGGGATCAGGAATTTGTGTGAAGGTGATGTCATGACAGTAGTTGCCTGTGAGTACTGTGGGATTGTGTCAGCCTGGGTCTCCCTGATGAGGGTTCAGCGATGTCGCATCGCCTGTTTCAAAGCGCCCGTGTATACACAGTGTAGATGGTTTGCCCCGCAGATCAAAAAATCTGCTCAGATCGTAAACATATGATAGGGGTGAACATATACAGCGTGCGTGGACCTCATGATCTGGAACATATCAAGGGGCGTAAATCTTCCCAAATGTTCAGAGGATAGAGATTATGCTAAAGTCCCATGACGAGGCATTCGCGCAGATCATGCAACAGGTTACTCAGAGGTGTTGGTGAAGGTTTTTGAACAGACAGCGTTGATGCAGTCCGTGCAGCGTATTCTTGATGTCTACAAGGAAGGCAGGCAAGAGTCTCTTGTGTGGTGGCAGCGAGGGCTTGCGACGACATTGCAAGTGATTCTGCTGACGATCCGCGAGATGAAGCGTGACAGGCTCATTCAGGAAGCTGCCTCACTTGCTTTTTTCACGATCCTCTCGCTTGTACCTTTGCTCGCCGTGGTCACTGCCTTGCTTGGTGCCTACGGTGTGTTTGATCCTGTCGAGGGTGATCTTGCTGTCTACCTTGAGGTTCTGTTTCCAGCCGCAGGTATGGAGATTGTCGAATATTTGCAGGAGTTTTCATCACGTGGCGCGAGCTCCATTGGGGGGATCAATGGCATTGTGTTGTTGGTGATCAGCATCTTTTTGTTCAACTCCATTGAGCGCAGCCTGACGAACATCTGGAATGGTACACATAACCGCTCGGTGGTGTCCAAGTTCCTGATGTTCTACACGATGATTACGCTTGGGCCATTGTTGATCATTTTATCCGTGGTCCAGACGGCTTCAGCACAGCTTTATGTGACGAGCAAGTTTGGCATTGATACAAGCTCGCTCAATCACTTTTTACCCATGTTATACACGCTCCTTGTGTTCACGCTGATGAACAAGATCTTGCCCCACGTATATGTGAGCCTGCGAGCGGCACTTATTGGGGGCGTTGTCACCGCCACAGGCTTTGAACTGGCCAAGTGGGGGTTTAATCAATACGTGAACCTGGTGTTGATCGATTCCTACAACCAACTTTATGGCGCAATGGGCGTGATCCCCATTGTGTTGCTGTGGATTTATATTACCTGGATGGTCATTCTGATTGGTTCAGAGATCGCCTACTGTTACCAGAATATGTTTCAGTTGCTGCGTTATGACATGCCGCTTGATCGCTGGTTGATGAACCCCATTGGAAACGATGGCCTGGGAGGGGAGAGGGCGTTTGACGTGCTGATCGGCGTACAGGTTTTGGAGCCTGTGGCGAATATCTTTCATCTGGGTGGCGGTAGTGTAAGCGAGGAGCAAGTGTTGAGGTGCACAGGCTATGAACCCGAGGTTGTGCAGGGCGTATTGGATGAACTTGTGAAGGGTAAAGTGCTGATTAACCTTGATAAAACATCATCGCGCATGAGGCGGTTTATTCCAGCAAAGCCGCTGGAGATGATCAGCCTGTGGGAGGTTATCGAGGTCTTTACCTCAATGGAGTATGGCGTGGCGGGGACCTGTTCCACGACAATGAGGGTGGAGTTTATTGAGGAGCTCAAGGAGAGTTTTGAGGACAGGAGCGCACTTGATCTCATTGACCGAGACTTTGGATGGAGTGAGTTTTTGGGAGTTCGAGAGCGTGATGCACACGAGGTGCATGGCGAGCCAGAAGATGAGTTGGATGAGCTTTAGGTTCCGTGAGCATAAATACAAGATTAAGCACGGCTCTTGGAAGAATGTTGGGGGTATAAGTTAATAAAAGTCAAACAATTAAAGGTTGCGAAGAAACATGGTGCGATATCGCCTATTTGATTGAGATACAGATGAAACAGAACAGTCCCAAGTCTTTATTGACAGTTACATGTGAGGGAAAGACGACCGTAATTCCTCATTCAAAGTTTACGATTGGTACAAGAGGTTTCGCTGATGTTTGCATTGACGATGGGACCGTCACCAGACGACACCTTCAAATCGAGCGAAAGGAGGTTGGCTTTACCATACAGGACTTGGGCTCCGACAATG
>CATLTV010000296.1 GCA_950059285.1 uncultured Pseudomonadota bacterium
ACAGAATGTAACACGGCTACTATTCTTGGTTTTTGCTCCTTAAACTCCACGCCTTCTACTTCGCTTTTCTTCGACCAACTCCTTCTCCATCACGCTCTAGACTACCCCACCCCCCTTTACACGCTACATTGCCACGCTTTGCAAAATCATGTGCGAAGACATGCCATTTTGGCTTGAATGCCATACCCTCGCACATGATTTTACGTGAGTGCAACCTCATGATTTCCATAGATTTTCGTTTTATTTTTCAGATATTTAAATAACATCCTGTGATGGGTTGCTTCCGTTTTGGCATGGTCATTGCTCAGAGAAGAGTTCGATTACTCTCGTTGCTCATTTGTATGGCAAGAATAGGGTTTTGGAACCACACACACTCTGGAGCATGTCTCATGAAACCTCTCCCTGTATATTCACGGCGACCGTTTGTCTCACTGGCCTGGTATGCCTTCCCTCTTCTACTCTCAGCGGCCATGACGTTCTCCACATCCAGCGCGCTGGCGCAGACGGGTGTGGATGATGATCGTGTGAGCTTGCCTGAAGGACCTGGCTCGCTTGAAGGGGTTGGTGAAAACGTCGAGATTGATCCCAACATGGGGTCGATGCAATACGCGATTCCCATCGTTGTGCCCAGAGGTCTCAATGGCTTGACTCCTTCAGTGGGGCTTAACTACTCCTCAGCAGGTGGGTCTTCAAGTGTTGGTGTGGGCTGGTCGATGCCCATGCAAAGCATCGAACGCATGACCAGTCGTGGTACGCCACGCTATGACAGTGAGGATTACTTCGCGGTAAATGGTGGCAACGAACTTGTCCTGCTCGGAGGCACGGACAACGCTCAGGTCTATCGCGAACGCTTTGAGGGCTCGTTCATTCGCTACACGTGGCAGCAAGTCGATGAGGGTGAAGCTGGCTACTGGATAGCTGAATACCCTGATGGAAGCATCGGTTACTTTGGTGCCAATCAAAGCGGACAGCTCATCGAGTCTGCAAGAAGTACTCGCCCAAGCGGTGGCGTCTACAAGTATCACCTGGTAGAGAAGGTCGATCCGTTTGGCCATATAATCCGCTATGATTACACGGAATTGGAGAGTAACTGGCCACTACTCTCCAAAATTTCTTATGTCTATGAGAATGGTGTCCCCGTATACACGGTGAACTTCGACTACGAGGAGCGAAAGAACGATCCAGCCAGTACGACTGAGCCGATTCGCGAAGCAATCAGCGATGCGGGTGCAGGCTACGAGGAGCTGCTTCAGTATCGTCTCAAGGGTGTAAACGTGAAGGTACGCGGTGAGATCGTGAGGGAGTATGCGCTCACCTACGAGGACTATGATACCTCGGGTGGGTTTACTCGACTGACGAAGGTTTCGCGCTACGGCAAGGGGGGCATGGACTCCGGGCGGAAGTATCCCATTGAGTTTTCATTTGAGTATTCGCGCGCCCTTGGTGTGGGGTGTGAATCTGGAATGAACTGTGACAGGCCATACCTCAAGAACATGCAGACAGTTGACGGTGCCACGGGTCTGACGCAGGGGACGGCCACCTTGCTTGATATCAATGCTGATGGCTTGCCCGATGTAGTCGACACCACAGGCGAGTTCGATCACCGCATCTTCTTTAACACCATCACCCCGGAGGGCGATACGCTCAAGCATGTGTTCAGCGACGCCAGGGAGAGCGCGATGGGTACAGGGAGCGCGTTTGGTCTTGATGGCGAAAACACGCAGGTGATTGATGTCAACGGTGATGGCCTCTCTGATCTGATTAATGTCAAGTCAGGCACCACGCTCCTCTCTGGCTATGGTCTTGAAGACTGGGCAGGGCTTGGTGAGGAGATTGAGGTGTTAAACACGCTCGATTCCGTTGATGTCACGGCAGCACGCTTCATCGATTACAACAATGACAAGAAGATCGACCTGATGACCTCTGATGGGGCGAGCTCCACGATTTATGAAAACCTCGGCAGCAGCTTCAAGGTGGTGAGCGAGGCGGGTATTGATGTCACCTTTAGCAGTAACCCCACCGTGCAGCTCTCTGACATGAACGGCGATGGTATGAACGATGTCATCGAGATCGGAGATACGGTGCGCTACCGCATCAACTATGGGTGGGGTAAGTGGTCGGGATGGCGTACGATCGATGGCCTGTTTGTGGAGACCTCCGAGAGAGAGCTCGTTGATCTTGAAGACCTCAACGGAGATGGGCTCTCTGACATCGTTATCGTCAATGGTTCGGTGGTCAAATATGCCATCAACCGCAACGGCTCTGTTTTTGATGCGATGGAGCAGATCACCTCGGAGAATATAGAGGGCAACCTCCCCGAGCGTAAGATTGGAGACAAGGTGCTCTATGCGGACATGAACGCCAATGGCAGCGAGGATGTGGTTTGGTTCGATTCCAACGGCCAGGTGCAGTACCTCGAGATCTTCCCCACACGTCCCAACCTCTTGACGAAGATCGATAACGGCATCGGCATGGTGCAAGAGATCACATACACAACCAGCGCCGAGGAGGAGGCGCGTGCTCGTGCCGAAGACGAGGCGTGGGAGAAGACGCTTTCTATCCCCATGAACATCGTCAAGACCACGGAGACCTACGTGACGCTCGCTCCTGAGCGCCGCGAGAAGGTGACGTACTACTATAGGGATGGCTTCTACGATGGAAAAGAGAAGCAGTTTAGAGGGTTTGAGAAAGTGCGCATGGAGGTCGAGGCAAGCGAAAGCCAGGAGGGTGGCGCGACTGTATATGAGTTTAATGTGGGCCAGGAGAAGCCTCATATGAACGGTAAGATGCTTAGCCAGATCATCACCAGCGGTGACCGTATCCTGAGTGAGCAGCAGATGTTTTATGAGGAGTGTGATGTGCGCGATGTGCCCTCTATCAGCGCGCTTGAATCACAGGGCCGCTTCCCCATCTACTTTCCCTGTGAGGTCAAGACGACCACCATCATCAAGGAAGGTGAAGTCAATGAAGACGCCTGGGTCACGACCGAGTTGCTCATGGATTATGACGATCAGGGGAACGTCATCAAGAACAGTAATCTTGGCGTTGTGGGCGTGGATGGCGACGAGCTTTACAACGAGACGCTCTACTACAAACCTGGAGAGGGAGAGCGTTGGTTTTTGAACCTGCCGCTCTCCTCTTCGACCTATACAGTCAACGGAAGCGCCACAAAGACCGAGGAGAAGTATTACTACGATGGTGAGCCGTTCATCGGCACCCAGGCAGGTCTGACACACGGCTTCCTGATGCGTCAGACGACGAAGGCTAACGATGAGGGTCTGGTGCTTGATACGTTGCGCCAGGATCGTGATGACCATGGCAATGTGGTCGCTTCCATCGATCCCAATGGCAGCCTCTCTGATACGGACAGCCACCGCCGCGAATATGTCTATGATGATCTCGGGCTGTTTATGACCTACCTTGACATTCATATTGACGCTGGTCACGTGCTTCGTCGCTCCACTCAGTACGAGGAGGAGTTCCAGAAGATGGTGAGCGTGACTGACTGGGTGCTTGTGCAAGATGATCGTGAGGTTTCCTCTCGCAACGAGCAACGTTACAGCTACGATGACTTTGGACGCATCACGGCGATGGTTCGTCCTGGTGATGAAGACGCCACCCCAACTGTGCAATACGAGTATGATCTGGGAGACCCCTACACGACAGTCACGGTCAAGGGGCGCAGTGAGCGAAACGGCGCCGTGGACAGCATCTCCCACCAGTGCTTTGATGGCCGTGGGCGCATGTATCAAAAGCGTATGCGACTTGCTGATGGCACTTATCAGGTCAGCGGTCTTGACATCCTGAACAGTCGTGGCGCTTCGATCGAGACGTTCCAACCTTACACGGATTCCTCTGGAGAATGTGACACGTATGAGAGCATTTCATCGATGAACGTGCTCTCCTCAACGGCTGTCTATGATGCGCAGTACCGCACCATCTCGGAGAGTGCGCCTGGCGAGGATATCTACGGTGAGCGTCTGGAGACGAAGACGGTCTACAAGCCGCTTGAAGTGTGGAGCTATGACCCCGAGGACCTCGACGAGGACAGCCCTCACTTTGACACGCCTACCATTCGTCATCAGGATGGTTTGGGTCGTCTGAAAGGTATTGAGAGGCGGTTGGCAGGAGGTGAGAGCGCGTCTTACGACCTCTTCTATGATGCTACAAACTCCTTTGCTGGTTACGCTGATCCAGCAGGCAACAAGCACGAACTCAACGTGGATTATGCCAATCGCATTCTTTCAGTAACGGACCCCACTACAGGGACCACCACGTTTAGTTATGATGATGCGGGCAATGTGATCTCACAGAAAGATGCGCGCGGCGTGGAGACGATCTTCGAGTATGATGGTGGCAATCGTTTGATCGGAAAGTGGGATGCTGCCAACAAGTCTGGCACAAAAATCTCTTTCTTTTACGATGATTTGCCGCAGGGTTGTGATCGCGCCGAGTGTACGCACACGGCCAACCGACTTGCGATGATTACCTACCCCAGCATCTTTGGTGAGACCTCAGAACGCTTCGGTTACGATGCTCGCCAGCGCACCATTTTCCAGGCGCGTCGATTTGGTACGGAGCTGGACCTGTGGACCAGGACGGAGTTTGACAACCAGGATCGCGCCATCTTGCAAACCTATGCTGACGGTGGTCGCATGGAGATGGGCTATGACAACGCGGGTCGTTTGACGAGCGTGCCAGGCATCCTCGACGCTATCATCTACACGGAGCGAGGACGTGTGGGAGAGATCAAGTACAACAACGGCGCCTCGCAACAAAAGCGCTATGATGCGCTTGAGCGTCTGGAGTCGCTGATGAACCTTGATGCATCAGGCCAGATCATCGATGGCATGCTCTACGCGCACGACCGCAAGGGGAACCTCACTGGTGTACAGGATATGAGTGACTTCATGGGTCCAACTCATGAGGCCAGCTTTGATTATGACGCGTGGTATCGTGTGACCTCATCGACACAGAAGCGCCAGGATGATGGTGATGAGACAGTGCGCTACGAGTTCGATGCCCTTGATCGCATTACGGGAATTACCTCGGATCTTGAAGGTCAGAGTTCGGCGCATGTGGGTGAGATGAGCTACGAGTCAACTCGTCCTCACGCCCTCTCCAGCGCAGGAGATTTGTCCTTTGAGTTTGATGCCACGGGCCAGATGACACGTCGTGGAGAGTTGATGCTTGAGTGGGATTTTCTCAACCGTATTACACGCTTTGCAAAGGATGACGATGGCGAGGATCACGTCTATGGCGCAGAGAAGAGTCGCGTTGCCATTCTTGGTGAAGACCGTGTGGTGTTTTACGGATTTGGGGGCATGGAGGTGCGAGATGGTGTGTCGAGCTTCTATGTGCGTCACGATGGAGATCGTCTGGCAAGAGTGAGATATTTATCCATGGCTACAAAGGTTTATGATGATCTTGATGGCGATGGAGAGATCACCAGCGCTGATGCATGGCTTATTACAGAAGCTGGCGTGAGTCAGGACGCAGCGATTACGCCAAAACGTGTTTTGGGAGCTGCTGCAGAAGGATTATTGCAGCGAAGTGCTGATGAGAAAATCTTCTTGCACACGGATCATCTCAAGAGCGTCATTGCTACCACTGATGAAGGCGGCGAAGTGATCGGTCGTCGTGCCTATAACATGACAGGGGTGTTGCGTCATGAGGTGGGTGAGCTTGATCACTTTGGCTTTACAGGTCAGGAGCATAATCCCTTTAGTGGCCTTATTCAGTATGAGATGCGTGATCTTGATCCAGTCACAGGGCGTTGGGCAAGCTTTGATCCTCAGTTTGTTAGATTGAATGCCACGGCGATGAGCGCGTTGGCCGAGGCGACGTCTCCCTATGCTTATGTGGCGGGGAACTTTGCCAACAACATCGATCCTCGTGGATTGAACAAGAAGACGCCAGGCCAGGTCGGGGCAAGAGGTGGTGGGAACAACCAGGCCAAGAACAAGGCGATGGCCGGGCTCAAGGGAGCCCAGACATCTTCCGAGATGAACGGCAAGTCGCTCAAGCCCTCCAACGCCAGGAAGATGGAGAAGGAAGGCAAGGAGATGAGCGCCGTGATGGGGAGCATTGGTATCGGGGACCTGAACGCCCAGGTGAACACCAATTTGGCGCTGGCTCGCGTCAAGACGGACTTCCAGAACAGCCAGGACAGTAAAGGCCAGGTGAACACCGGGAACCTGATGCCGGGTGCAGCGAAGACCTCCAACCCCGAAGCTCCTGCTCACGCAACCGTCTCGGCACAAGCTCGTCTTGTCGAGGTCAGCTCACAGGGTCCAAGCAAGGACCAGGTGCGTAGTGGTTTGGCTGATGCTGCAAAGCTAGGCAAGGCAAACCGTGACAAGGTCAAGAAGGCTGCGGTGGAATGGGGCATCTTCTTTACTGGTGTCGCCACAGCTATCTCCGTCTCGGGTGCTCTCACTGACTGGACGTATGGTTTCGACTGAAGACGACGCAAGGGGTCGATCCTCGACCCCTTGCGGTTCTCATAAAGCTTTGAACATTTTATCACAACGTGCCCTACTTGCACGCCATCAAGGAAAGAAAAACATGAACTATACAAACAAGTTACTTACCACCATTCTTGGCATCACGCTCTCCACGACGCTGTCGATGGGGTGTGGTGGATGTAGTAATAATACGGAAAACAATCAGACAACCGCTGACATGAGCAGCGATGATATGGGTGGTGAGTGTACGCCAGGTCAGGCAGGCTGTGTCTGTGTGGCGGAAGACTCTTCCTGTGAAGGAGGTGCCATGTGTGTGGAGGGTATTTGTAAGGGGGTGGAGACCGTGAGTGGCCTCACCGTGAGCAGTGATAAGGCGCGAGCCTGCGAGTTCTTGTTCGAGATGAGCGAGGGTACGACCTTGCTTGGTGCGGACTATGATGAGGGCATCGAAGGTGCGTTGCGTCAGCGCGGCGAGCGAAGTGCCATCGCCATTACCGCAATGGAGGATGCAGCTTTTCCATCAAGCGTGCTTCAGCTCAAGCTTGATGGTCCCGTCAGTGGCGTCAAGATTAGTGAGGCACGTTGTTATGATAACGCAGGTGAGCTGCTCAGTGACGCCGAGGTGACGCTCACCGAATGAGTCGATATGGTGAAGGGGGGCGCGCCTGTCAGGCGCGCCCCCCTTCACCATATCGACCATGATTCGTCCACACGCGGCGGGG
>CATLTV010000297.1 GCA_950059285.1 uncultured Pseudomonadota bacterium
AGAGCAAGAAGGAACCCCCCACCGCTCATGCTGTCAGCTCCCTTGAACAAATGCTCAAACAAGCAGAACAGGCGCTCGGTACACCCAAAAAGTAAAACCACACGCATGCAAAAAAAGCGGCCAAGGAAAGGAGATTGTTGAGACAATCTCCTTTCCTTGGCCGCTTTTTTTGCACCTCAAAATTCCCTAAATCACAACGTCACACCAACATCTGCGGCGTCCTCTTTCAACCGCTTGAGCGCATCCGACATCTTGCGCGCCTCAAACACCTTCGCAGCTTCCCTGTAAAGCTCCTCTCGCTTGAGCTCGGAGAGCTGAATCAACGACCGATATGAACGCTCAAGATAAGCGTTACTGACCTTGTTTGGCTCAACCTTACTCCAGTGATCGATAATGTGCTGATGCAATCGCGTATCAAATGGATCAATATCGGCCCAGCGCAAGAGCGCACCTTCAACCTGCTTGCTATCCCCTTTCTGATGTGCCATCTGGTACATCTCGTTGGCCACCGATGCATCATGCGCCTGTAACGCATACAGCTTCTTGTAAGACATCTCCTTGAGTTCGTCGTCTGATGTCTGCCGCGCAAGTTGCACTAGCCCAAGCCACGCCTCCTGACCATTTGGGTTAAGCTGAGTGGCTGCCTCAAGGTGCACGCGAGCTCCCTCCACATCCTCCATAAACATCGATGCGCGCGCCATATATACGCGCAAGTCGTAACTATCCTTGAACGCCTCAAGCACCTTCTCACCATGCTTGAGCACCTCCCTCGACTTGCCCTGCGCGCTCATCATGAACACAGCCACATAATGAATTTCGGGGTCTTTCGGCGCGATCGTCAACGCCTGCCTTAAACTCTCCTCGGCACGCTGAATATCTCCGCCTCGCATGGAATAAATCGCTCGATACAACAATGCATCCGTGTCTCTACGATTGAGCTTGAGCATACGGTCAACTTCATCAGGCGCAGGTATTGCGTCAAAATCAAATGAAATTTGACCATTAAAATCAACAAGATAATCAACCAGCCAGAGTTCGAACCTCTTATCAAACTCCTCTGGCGTCACCTCCAACACGTTGGCCAACACCTCCCTGGTCTTCTCGCCATTACCCCACTCCTTGAGCATCGCAACGATCGAGTCAAAACCCCATTCCTGCGCAATAAAGTGAATCGACAGACTCGCCAAATGATATGCACGCACCACCTCGGCCTGAGAGTTTGAGTGCGTGAACCCTTTACTCAAATCCAGGACAGTAGGGATCTTGTCTTGCCTTAACATGACCGCCACATCAGGATCGTAGTAACGCCTCCAGCTTGGGTCATGCACGTTGGTTTCATACTCGGCTAGCCCTTCTGTAAACCACCTCGGCACACGAGAATTTGAAAGCTGAATGTGATACACATGCGCCATCTCATGCCATAACACCATTCTCCAGTTGAAGTTCCCCTCGGATGGGCTGTGCATCGTTACAAGTGGCCCAAAACACAGACCATGCGCGCCAATATAAGGCACACCCACACTCCTGACAGCAAAGGTCATCGGGTCAGGATAAATCTCAATGGCAAGGTTTTCATCAGGCTTGAAGTTGTACTTCTGATCGTACAGCGCCATTGCTTGCTCAATCACTGGAGCCGCGAACATATCAACCACATTGAACTCTTCATTCTTGGCTCTGAACTTGAAACGATCGTACTCCTTGAATGAGTACTTCGGCATCAACTTGTCATACACCTCCAACACAAGATAAACGCGCTGATTATAAGGATCGAGGTCAAACGACTTCTGAAAATAATCGAGCGCTTCATCGTCGTGGTTGGTGCGGGAGAGCACAAAACCTATCCCCATCAATGCTTGCGCGCTCTCTCCATCCACCTTGAGCGCTTCACGATACAAGTTCAGCGCCTCATCGTGCTCCATACGCGTATTCGACACAAAATCTGCAATATCCGCAATGGGTTGCGCATTACCTGGTGAAACTTCAAGAAGCTTTGCCTTGTAAGTCTCAAACAAGTCAGGCTGGCGAGTGAACAGCGCATATGCACCGAGCATGGTGAGTGCGTCCAGATATTCGGGCGCAAACTCCAGCGCCTTATCAAAGTGCTTCTTGGCCACATCTGCATCCTCATCCCTCAACGCAAGATATCCCTTGAGGACATGCAAATCAGGTGAACCAGGCGCAATCTCCTCAATCTTTTTGAGCAGTTGTTGTGTGTTCTCCACATCACTTCGGCGCATCAACGAAAGCGAGGTCAATCCGATCAAGGACTCAAGATGGTTGGCATTGATCTGGAGCGCCTCTTCAAAGTTCTTGCGAGCATCCTCTGCATTGTACTTATCGAGATACAGGTTGCCCCATCGCGCAAGAATATCAGGATCACGTTGATCCGTCTTGTAAGCCTCTGTATACGCGTAGTTTGCATCCTGGAAGTTACCAAGAATCCTCATGGATTCAGCAACATATGAAATATCAAGAGCAGACTTCAACCTGCCATTGTTAAACAGGTCACCAAAATGGTCGAGCAATTGCTCCGCTTCCTTGCGCTGACCTCTGATATGGAGGATGCGGCCAAGCTCAAGACGAGTATGGTGTGCGTCAGGACGATCCTTGAGCTCTTGACGCAGTAACTCGACGGCTTTTTCCCACTCGCCCTGTTGCTCAAGTGTCTGCGCGTGAACCACCAACGCCTCTTCACGAGCCTTGCTATCCACCGCCTTGCTCATCGCCAGCTCGGAGAGCTTCAATGTCTGCTTGAGTTCTCCATTCATCCTGCTGAGTTGCGCACGCACAGTGAGCGCGAAGGCATCATCGCGTGAGCGAGCAAGCTGCGAGGCAAGCTCGTAATCCCCTCGCTTGACTGCATTCTCAAGCGGAGAGGACGTGTCTTGACGCGTTTGAGCCTCTGCATGGTGAACATTCTGCGTGAGCGCAACGCCAAGGGTAGCAAGACTCAACGCACCAGCAATGAGACAACGACTGACCAGACACTTACGACATGACATCCAATAACCTCTCTTGATTTGAAGTAGCACCATAACTCTGGAACAAACTCCAAGCTTACTCCAGATTGTAACTACCACGAAGCATATATTTCCTTGAGAGCAACAGCCCTACAGACAGGATCATTCCACAATCCAGAGGAGCCAAAAGAGAGGGCCGCCTGACATGTCAGGCGGCCCTCTCTTTTGGCTCCTCTGGATTGTGGTCTCTTACAAGCCGCTCACAATCTTCCACTGGTCATTGACACGCTTGAGCTCAAGGCGATTCACCTCAACACCTGCATCCCAGGACTCCTCTTCGCCTACCTTGAACTGGTATGCATAGCGGTATTCATAATCGATGAAGGCTTCGGCCCCCTTGACGACAACGCGCTTGACCATCACGCGGTACTGGATATTCTCGGCATGGTTCGCGAGCATCTCAAAGAACTCGGAGAGCTGATCCTTGCCATAATCATCACGCGTGGTGTTGGTGGTGCTGCCATTATCGTAGTAATCGTCCGCGATCATCGCGCCAAGCTCACCAAAGTCTTTACGCACAAGCGCCTGACGGTACTTTACAAGAACCTCAAGAACTTCTCTGTTACCTTCGGTGTCCTCAATAGCTGCCTCTTCATCAATACGAAACTCGGTGTCGTCCTGATGGAAGTTCTTGTCCTGAATTTGGCCCGCAGCACAGGCGGACAACATGACCAACATGAGCAACGTGATGAGGTAGGCTGCGCCTGAAAAGATTCGTCGTGAAGATAAAGACGTGTCTCTCATATGTAAAAAGCTCCAGAGAAAGGAATAATTCTAGTGATAATGTGGAGGTTAACGAGTGCACACATTAGACACTCAGGTCTGGCCCTCATGTGTACCCTGCCTTGAACACGTTGAGCGCTCAAGATTATTTCAAAAGGCTCTGTTTAAACTCAACACGCGCTCGCCATTCTTCGGCCTCTGTTTGTAGTCGAGACCACTCCACCTTAGCAAGCCTGTTCAACACCTCCAGCGCCTTATCATAAAGTGCCTGGTGGGTATATGTCTCAGCCAACATTAACATCGCTTCAGCCTGTAACAAATCTGATGGTAGCTCGGCAACAGCAAACTCAAGATGCCCTTGCGCATCAGCCCATTTTCTATTGCCCCACAAACGCCGCCCCAACATATACGCCACAAGAGGATCTTCGGGCTGCTCATAACGCCACATCGTGGGATAATACAACGAGACAGGATCCCCCGAATAATCAAGCAAATAATCGCGAGAAAGCTCACGGTAATCACTGCGCTCTGGCTGCAAGGATGCCTGCTTTACCAACAACATACGACGTGTATTATCAAGTACACCTGTCTTCAAGCACTCGCCATACATACGACGCGCATCATCATACTGCGTATCCCTCCAGAGCACGTCTCCACGTAATTCGTTCACACTAGCAAGTTGCGCGGGAACGAGCGAATCCCCCTGGGCGGCAATAAGCGCGTCAAGCACCTTCAGCGCCTCCTTATCTTGCTCAGCACGCATCAACAAACGCGCAAGACCAAGCTTGTGGTTGGTGCTCAGAGGATCATGCGCAATGATCTGAGCATAAATTTCACGTGCTTGCTCCAACTGACCAGAAGAAGCATTCTCATTAGCCTGGCGTTTAAGCTCCGCGATGGTACGCGCGCACACCTTGCCAAAAATACTTGGTCGTTCATACCGATAGCGCGCAATCTCAAGCTGGCTTTCTGTCAATTCAATCGCATCAAGCATACGCTCCCACTGTGACACAAGCTCGCTTGCGCTCGTATCATAAGCTGCCTGAAAATCGCCATGTTTATACACGACTTGAAACTTCTCAATGCCATACTTATCGACAAGAAATTGCACAAATGAACCCATCAAGGTGTACGCACGACCTGATGCCTGTGTCCAGAACCCCGTCGCCCCCACCAGTCCCCTGATATCAGGTGCAATCTTCAGGCGACGCATCGCCGCGCTTGCCTCGTGAGAGGTCAATTCAAGGGGAGGAGAATCCGCAGCCGTGGCAATGCCCTCCACCAACCCCATGTTCACACCCACGCCATTTTGCATGCTCAGAGACAGCGGACCTGAAGAAAACGGACGAGTGAACACATGCGCAAGCTCGTGTGCAAGGAGGTGTGTGCCGTAGTTGCGCCAGAGAATGTGAATTTCTCCAAGCCATATCTTGGCAATCAACGTGCGCCTTGCTCCCATCAGGTGCCCTTTCACCTCGGTATTTGGGTAAATAAAGCTGCGTACTTTCTCACCATATAACTCCACGGGATCAGTGTGGAAATAGGCTTTCATCTCGGCGTATCGAAACTCGTGATCCTCCTTGATGAGCTCAAGCTGGCTCTGAAACTCCTCGGAGTCAGGGTAGTAAATAATGAAATGCTCCGTCTCTACCTTGCCGCCAAGTTCCTGAGCGATCATGTCGCGGTCAATACGAATGCCAAAACGTTGCTCGGTGGCTGTCATTCCAATCCAGAGCACGCAGGAGAGCAGTGCAAGCCCCAACAAACCTCGAATGGTGCGCTGATGTTGTACGACCTTCCGGGAGCGCCAGTACTCAAGACCACACACCACAGCGAGAGCAAGCATCACATTGGTGAGACGATACCAGAGCAAGCCTGCTGGCACGCGAATGGCCTCATCATAAATAGAGCCATTCAAAAACCCTATCGCCCACTGATGCCCATTGATAGGAGGCTCAAGCAAGATATGAAGCCCCAGTGATAATCCGTTGAGCACTACAATGGCGTAAGCAAGCACGTACTGCACACGTTTTCCCTTTGGGTACAGTACGTTAGCAACCCATGCAGCAACCTGCCCCATGAGCACAGCAAAGGGAGGACCCAGAATCCAGAACCCAAAGCCTTGCCAGAAGTCACAGTTTGGTACTCTGAATGCGTTAAGCGAGAGCGCCAGCGCTGGAGGTAAAATAAGCAGGAGGTGACGGACGAATGCAATCCAGAAGAAGTCAAAAAGCCTCCAGGCAGGAGCCTGGCTTTCTCGTGGAGAGAAGGTGTGATCTTGATGAAGGAGCTTGAGGGTGCAAAAGACAGCAGCGAGGTGAGTAAACACGCCGACAACCATGCTTGATTCGTAGCCAACGATGTCAAACAGAGGGACAAAACAAAGGATCACGCCAAGGATGAGGCTCAACACCAGAGTGATCACAAAGTAGCGTTGTCGAACGAGCTCTATCCAGGTTGGCCAGATCATGAGACCCCACATGAAGGTAGATACTGAAAAAGATGGGCGATGAAAGGGGCGGCTGGCGTACGCCAGCCGCCCCTTTCATCGCCCATCTTTTTCAGGGAAGAGGTTTTTGAGATTCATCCTCGGGCTTGAGCAAATCCATATAGACACCCTCAACGACGCCCATCTCACGGGCAACGCCAGAGCCAAGCTCAAGCACATAACGCGCTGGTTTATTCACTGTCCGAGATGACTGTGTCAGAGGCTCTGCGTTTTCAACCACGCCCACGACGAGCCCAGCAGCATTGATGAACACCATATCAAGAGGGATATAGGTATTTTTCATCCAGAAGCTCAGAGGGCGATCATAAGGGTAGATAAAGAGCATGCCCCACTCTTTCTTCATGGAGCGGCGGTACATCAGTCCACGAGAGCGCTCATCGTTATCGCGAGCAAGCTCCACATAGAACCGCGACACCTCGTCGCTCTCCGAGCCCTTATCGGCACGAAAAACAACCTCTGGCGTATTCTCATCATGTTTACCCGTGATTGCTGGCGGTATGGTGCACTTCTTTGTAATGCAACGCAGGTAACCTTCGCAATTCTTGTCCTTGATACAGGCATCGCCCTCGGTAGGGAGTCCCTTTGCATCTTGTTTCTCAGCCACTGAATTACCACCTTTTTCTGAATCTTTCGAGTGAGTTACAGATTGAGACACAGGTTCAGTCACAGAGGTCTTCTTCTGTTTTTCGCAGCCCAGAGCCAGAATAACACAAAGAAGCGTCACGAAACATTTCGACAGGGAGTTCATGTGTAAGGTGTGCATGATGATGTACGCTTGTGAATGAGTAAGTAAACACAAGAGCATCAGAGACGGCGAGCACGCTGCTAGCAGCGTGCTC
>CATLTV010000298.1 GCA_950059285.1 uncultured Pseudomonadota bacterium
TATTGAAAGGCTACACAAAAAATTTGTCGTCGCTCGCTATGTCGGAACGTGATGACTTGCGTGGCTGGACTTTTGAACACGGTCAACACCTTCTAATAAAACGTGTCCCAGACTGCGCCAGGATCAAGAGGTTCTTGCATGGATGGTGTTTGCAATTCAGCCGCCTCGGATTTGCTCCAGTTCCAGAGCAAGTTTCCAGGCGCAAGTCTGAGTGAGATGCGTCCATCGTACTGTTCTACAAACCAGTCAAACGCAGGATCGCTCTCCCAGGTGCCACTGTAAGGCGTGTCGCGTGCGTGGTGCTGCTCACCTGAAGTTGCGGTATCTTGATCGGGATCACAGAGAGTGACCTGAGTCGCCGAGTAGGCTGTTGTTGTGGGGAGTGTGATGGTGAAGGATTGTAGTGATTCCTCATCAAACTGGCGCTGATTATTGAATTGAACACGTTGGCAGAGGGCGTCAAAAGAGATGCTGACGGTTTGTGCCTCGGCGTCATGTTCAATCTGTGTGGTCTTCCACAAGACCGCGTGAAGTGAGGACGTGACCTGAAAGTAGATATCATCCACAGGTTGTCCTTCAGGAGAGTTATGCAACCAACCTACACGAGAGTCTTCAGGATTTGCCGCGCTTGATGGGCGTGGATCTTTTGTGGCGAGTTCTGTGGGGTCAATCTCATTGATAGCGTCTGCCTCAACGAAGATGAGTTGATCCTCGTTGGGGTTGTCGCTGTATTGAGACAGCAGGAAGATGCCAGGATCTTTGACCGCAAAGCCAGCGTCTGGAAGGGCGCGTCGCACGATGCGGAAAATTAAAAATGCGTCGGGATCTGTGCAGTTGCTCTCACGGACCTGAGCATCAAAGCAGATGTTATCGTCCTTGATATTTTTGGAGGTGATGAGCGTGGACACATCGGACCACTGTCCCTCGTTGAGCGTGCGTGTGTTGAGCGTAAAGAAGCCACTCTCACCACGTTCATTGTAGTAGCTCTGGATTTCAAAGATGCCCTGAAGTTCGCCTCCGCGAGTGAGGCCATAGACGTGTGCGCGTGGTGTGAGCACATGTGTGCTTTGTGTGTAGTCATACCAGCTTGTACCAATCTCATAGGGGTCGGGGCCGAGCGTGGTGGCAGCGAGCTGCTCGCCTGTTAAATCGCTGAGCTCGGGCGGGCCTGTAGGATCGGTGTCTCCAGGGGATTGATTGGAGGTTTGTGGTCCGCAGGCGCACAGCGTAAGGGCAAGAAAAGAAAGTATATAAGGGTAGTTATGCATCATTGTTTTCATAAAGGTAATGGGGGCAAATATTTGTATCCACAAATATTTGCCCCCATTGTCGAGGGCTTCGAAAGCTTTTGCAATTCTTTTTTAAGAAGGCAAAGAAGGGGCGAATTTTGCTGCGCAAAATTCGCCCCTTCTTTGCTCTTGTGAGGGTGTTTTTTATGACTGTCGTGTTGAAGATTGTCCAAGGAGGATACCGGCTTTGGCCAGTTCTTCAAAGGAGACGTTTTCGCCGCGTTTGATGCGTTCAAAGAGTTGTTCTCTTGGGTCTTTGCCCGAGAAGAGGTGTTTGAACGCGATGACAAAGGCGTCGAATTTGTGGGCCAGCTCGTGGAAAATGGGGGTAAGAGAGGACTGGCCAGGAGAGCGTTGCACGAGGTTTGAGACGCTGGAGTAGGCGTCTTTGCCCATGCGTGTGTAGTAGTTTGAGGAGACTGCGCGGCGAGTGATGCGAGCATCAAAGAAACCACAATTGTAGAGACAGGCGTCGCCGAGCTTTCGGTAGGCTTCGATCTGATGGGATGAGGGGGCCTCGATCGCATCGGAGAGCATGAAAGCGGCAGGGCGCTCAAATCCAAGCTCTTCCTTGAAGTCGTCGTTTGAATCATCAAGGCGCAGGTGACGTTCAAGGAGGAGGAGGAGATACGAGAGTGTCTCGGAGGAGGTTTGTGTGTTGATGAGTTTGAGGGCGTGATTGAGTTTTTCAGTGAAGAACTCGATCAGGTCGCTCTGAGGTTCAGGGGTGGTGTGGGTGTGTTCAGGTTTGTGTGACGTACTCATGTCGGGCCTCCGTGAGTGGGTGGCAGTCATGAGCGCGCGCAGAGGTGCTAAATGTGGTGCTCCTGTGTGGGAGCTTGAATTTTAGCACTTCATACCGTGTTCATGACGGCAACACACTAAATTCTTGCGTGGAATCGACCAGCTTCGTATTGTTCCATGGGAGTCTGGCCATATGTTCCAGGCGATATACATGTTCAATGTGACTTCCTTGTATCAGTGTGCAGTTGTGACTGTTCTTGTCTGAAAAAGGGAAGCACATGAAAGAGTTTACCAGAGATGTTATGCAGAACTCAAAGTTACGATATTTAGTGCTCCCTGTATTGATGTTCATCGTCACGCTGGGTGTCAGTTTTAGTGCAGAGTCAGAGGCTTACGCACAAGGTGGTCAGCAAGATGCGCCACGAGGACTGGCAGGCAACGAGACGACGTTATGGTTACTGGACGCGCCCTCGCTGGATGAGTCGGTGTTATTGCAGATGCGCATTGCGTTGGAGGAATCTCTGACCAGTGAGAGCGGCAAGCATGTGATTGGCCAGGAGGCATTTGAAGAGCACGTCACGTCGCGCACTCCGCCAGCGCCCTCATGTTTATATGGAGATGGCAGCTGTTTATCTGCGGAGTCCATGGCCTTTGATGCGCTGGATCTTGCGTTGGTGGTAAGGGTCAAGATCAGGAAGAGTGGTGGTCGTTATGAGGCTGCGTACAGGTTGATCGACCGACGCGGTGAGAGTGGAAGCTCCGACCGTATTACACAGGCGTTATCACCACGTGATCTTGCGTTTGGGTTGGTGCGTGAGATTTATAATGCAACAGGCACAGTGAGCTTTGTGACCACACCTCCTGGTGCGATGGTGTATGTGGATGGTGCGTCTGTGGGCGAGACTCCTCTGGAACACAGACTCCCGATTGGGCGTCACCAGTTCTCGATCAAGCTTGAGAGTTACAAGCCTGTGGAGAGCACCATGGAGGTCAGCAGCAAGGAGAGCACTCGCGTGGAGCTTGGGCTTGAGTTGCAGTCTGGTATTCTTGTGGTGGACAACCCACCACCTGGCGCGTTGCTTTATGTGGATGGTGGTCCTCAGGGCGTGAACGCCGAGCAACCTCTTGAGCTTGAGCCTGGAACCTATACGTATGAGATCAGGGCGGATGGTTTTCGAGATAAGAAGGAGACCGTGACACTTGAGCCAGGTATGGCGCTGCATCGTGACGCAAAGATGGAGAGCAGCAATTTGCTGATGCGTGAGGTCAGCGAGGATGCGATCTTGAATAATCGTTATGTGCTCAGATTATCTACGGATATCTCCTTTCAGAATACATCGTTCCGAGGAGCCCGAGCGCAACGTAACGAGCCCGAGCTGGGCGACCTTGCGTTTGAGCGCTTTGAGCAGGAGGATGGTGAGACTGAGCTTGATCCGAGGCGTTTCTTTGCCACCCGAGGCTTGCGTCTGGACATGTCATACATGTGGAAAAACTTTGGTATTGGTTTGCTGTCGCTGTCGTACTTGACCGATTCATCGCATTCATACCGCGCAATTATTGAGGATCTTGAGACAGGTGCCGAGAAACGCGCGGATGTGGTCAGGGTGTCAAGGTTTGGCGTCAGGCCATTTCAGGTGCAATACCGCAGGTTGTTTAACAATGTGGCGCCTTTTGCAGAGGTTGGTCTGGGGATCAACTTCCAGTGGGTGACGCTTGTGGATGATGGTCAGGCCGATGAGCAGGCGTATTCATTGAGACAGAGCGAGGCGTTTTGGACGCTGGAATTGGGTGTGCAGTACTTCTTTACATCCAACTGGTTTGCCGTGGGACGTTATAATTTCCACGATCACTTTAACCTGGGAGTGGGTACAGAACACAGCCTGAGCATTGGTGTGGGCGGTGCGTTCTCCAACCTGTTTGGCTTTGAACCAGAGCCACCCTCCAAACTTTGAAATAGAGCAGGTTTGGTGTGGTTGTGAGGTTTGAAAGTGGATTTAAGTCAACGTGTTACGTGGTTTATTGAGAGAGGCATCCAGATGAGCAGAGTAAGAAATATCAAGAGGTTTGCGGTCAAGTTCGGCATCTATGGCGTGCTTGTATGTGGTGTGGGCGCGGTGAGTTTGAGCAGCGCTCCTGTGTGGGCGCAGCAAGTTGCCAGCGAGAAAGTCGAGATTCCAAGCGCCAGGTTTGATGAGGCCTTGCAAAAGGCCAACCGCGCCTACAACGAGGAGAAGTATGCGGATGCCGTGGAGTCTTATGTGCAGGCAATTCAGGAGCGCCCCGATCGCCCTGAGCCGTACAGGAACATGGCGCGCGCCTATTTTTGGGCGGGTCAATACAACGCAGCGCTGGCGTATTACGACACCTATCTGACGACATTCCCTGGGGCATCGGACAGGGAGCAGATCGAGAAGGAGCGTCGTTTGACGAGTGACCGTACAAGCAAGCCATGGAGTTTGCCCGAGGCGCAGCGTGTGGCGATGAGAAGCCTTGAGGCTGCGCTTGCTGGTGACGAGATGTATGCGCGAGGTGGCGCGGGGGCGTGGCAGTCGTATCAGGCGTTGTTGAGGACAGGTTATGCACAGCCAGCTCTGAGCAAGTTCAGGGATCGTTTGTTTCAGAAGATGATGGAGGAGCACGATCGTATGCTTGAGGTGAAGTCGGGGCAGACCGCGCCCGAGCTTGATACACAGGCGTGGGAGCTTCAGGAGCAGCGAGCCAAGGCAGCCGAGGAGCTTGTGGTGTATACTGTGCAGCGCGATGAAGTTCAGCGCAGGCAAAAGATTCACAAGGCAGCCGAGGCGCTCTTTTTATCGCGGTATGAAGACGCTGCGATGTATGCCGAGCAAGCGATCGAGGCGAATGAGGACGCGCTCTTTCTGAGGTGGTTCTTTATTACAGCGTTAATGCGAGCAAACAAAACAGACAAGGCGTTGAGAGAGCTTGAGAAACTTGAGCAATTACTGGAACAAGAGAGCCCCGAGCAGCTCCAGTATGTGGATGTGGTCAGGGCGATGTTGTTGCAGCGCCTTGATCGTCAGGAGGACGCGGCGAGCATTTATAAGGGGTTGTTTTTAAAGGGTTAAATGCTGTCGAAGAACGCCTCGCGTTTTTTTGCAAGTGAGCGCGTCATGGGGATGCTCACGCCAACAAGCAGGGTTGATATTCCAGAGAATCCTACGCAGCCAAGCATGCTGAAGGCAAAGAGCCCAAACAGAGTAGGAGTCCAGAACAGGGCGAGAAAGCAGAGCGCGCACAGGAGGCCCGAGATGGAGGCGATGAAGCTGCCCTTGGCGAGCATGATGGCGCTGACCATGCCCGCAGCACCCGTAAGGAAATAGCTGATGACAAGGATGAGTGCCCAGTCGGCAAAAGATGAGAATGAGAGCGTGAGCTGTATGCCGATCATGATCATGAACGCCGAGGCAATGGCGAGCGATGCGGCACCGAGGCTGACGAGGAGTGGCGTTTGTAGGTTCACATCGTGTGCGTCATCAGGAGGTGTATTTGGTGCAGTCATGGTGTGTAAAAAGTGTTAAGAGTGGTGAGTGTAAGGGCTTGAGTTTGTGATTCAAGCGAGCTTGAGACATGTGTCCTTTGTAGTCAAGGCTAGGATTGAAGTACAGAGGTAAGTGCATGTTTTATCGGTATGAAACGGTGCAGATGTAAAGGTAGGTCATGGCCAGTCCTGTCAAGACGACAATCAAGGATATCCGCAGGTTACGAGAGATCACGGGGGTGTTGACCAAGCATGGTTTCCACGTGTTGGTCAGGAGGCTTAGTTTTGGCGCTCAGAAGACCACAGGTGACAGGGAACCGTTGCTTCTCACAAGTGGCAGTGATTCGGATATGTTGGAGGATGAGAGCGCGCTCTCATTGATTGGGGATGATCGCAACGAGGCGGCGATACGTTTTCGTCGTGTGTTGGAGGATCTGGGGCCAACGTTCGTGAAGTTGGGGCAGGTGATGAGCACCCGTCCTGATATTGTGCCTGTTGAGTTTGTGAATGAATTAAAGCACTTGCAGAGTAATGTGCCGCCGCTTGCGATTGATGAAGTGCGTGCGCAGGTGGAGAGTTCTCTGGGGCAATCACTGGAGGATGTGTACAGCGAGTTTGGCGCGCATCCGATTGGTGCGGCGTCGATTGGGCAGGTGCACAAGGCGCGTCTCAAGGATCTTGATCAGGAGGTTGTGGTCAAGGTGCAGCGTCCCGGCATTGAGGACAAGATCAGGGCAGACCTTGATATTTTGTCCACGCTGGCGCGTTTGTTGGAGGCCACGATTGAAGAGGTCGAGCTGTATTCTCCGACAGGGATTTTGCGCGAGTTTTCGCAAGCGTTGCTCAAGGAGCTGGACTTTCAGAGGGAAGCGGAGAACATCAGGGAGTTTGAGAAGAACTTTGAGGATGAGCCCCGAGTGCGCGTGCCCAAGGTGTATGACCAGTGGACAACCGCGCAGGTGTTGACCATGGAGTTCATCGAGGGTGCGACTCTTGCGAGCGTCAAGGGCGGGACAGAGCGAGCGTCACGTGTGCTGGACACATTGCTTGATTCGATGGTCAAGATGGTCCTGTATGACGGGTTCTTTCATGGTGATCCGCACCCTGGGAACATCTTTGTGCTTGAGGACGACACGATAGTCTTCATTGACTTTGGAATGGTGGGGAGGCTGAGCGCTGCGCAGCAGGATGATGTCATTGATCTGATTATCTCGGTGTTGTCGGGAGATGTGGACAGCATCGCCAGGACATTGCTCAAGATGGGACGTCCGATTGGGCGAGTGAGCATGAGGGAGTTCAAGGCCGATGTGGTGAGGATTCGAGATAGTTATTTGTTATCGAATCTGTCGGACATCAATGTGACGGAGTTTGTGCAAGAGGTGATGGATGCGGCGCAGGTGCACCGCATTCAGATCAACTCATCATATGCGGTGCTGGTCAAGACAGCGAGCACGATTGAGGGGATCATGCGTGAGCTTGAGCCCGAGCTGGATTTGCTCAAGCGTGCGACGCCTTATGTGAAGGAGCTTGCAGCGCGCCGATTCTCGGCCAAGAAGCT
>CATLTV010000299.1 GCA_950059285.1 uncultured Pseudomonadota bacterium
GAGCGACTGCCTTGGCAGCCGCTCGCCCCGTGGACGCTTTGCTTTGGTTTTTAAGAACCGCTTTAAAAACCAAGCCCCAGTCTGAACATGTGCACGGTGCGCTCAGGATTCTGTAAGTCGGACTCGACGATGTACTCGTAATGACTTGGCAAAAATGCGCCCGCTCCAATCGCAATGGCTGAGAGCCAGAGTGAGCTGACACCCACACCAAGGCGTAAGGCGTTGTTCTGTCCTGGCATACCAGGTCTGAAACTTGCGAGGCCATAGATCTTGGCACAAGGTATCATCGCAGCAAGAACACGTTGTGTGTCATGACACCCCGTAAAGCTAATTCCCGATTGGAACATGGGCATCATGTACATCGCCTCTCGCCCATCTCGAAGCTCCTGATGCTCGATCTCAACACCGCCTGATACAAATGTCATGAGCCCTGGCCTGACTACGAGGTTGCCCGAGATTCCTCCCCATAAGGAGAGGTGCGTATGAGGACCATCTGTGCGTGAGCCTGCGTTTGAGAACCCCAGATAGCCTGCAAAGTTGGGCGCCAACACCAGCGGTGTATTATTGATGCTGCGTCGATAGGTTGTGGTGGCCTGTTGCTCCTGTGCCAGCGCAGAGGATGAAAGGCCCAACACCACAAGACAGGTCACTGCAACTAGTGCGGTGATGTGGCGTGGGGTTGTTTGGGCTCGCCTGTATGTCACTCTCATCCTCTCATCTTTTTAAGATTACAGGTCATTGAATCGTGTCCTTATAACTTAGCGACTTGATTATTAAATTCAATAGTTTGAGGCGTGAAAATTAGGGTTTATTTTTTTCGCCTTATTTTCACAAGTTCGGTGACTGCCCCCAACATCTTTCCTTTCAGGAGTGATTTGAAGATCTTGGTCATGTGTGGGAGCTTGCCTGCATAGGGGAACCAGAAGGGTTCATCCGAGAGGATCGCGCGATCCACCATGATGGACTTCTGGTGTGTGAACCCCAGCAATCCTTCCTTACCATGATAGCGTCCAAAACCAGAAGACTTGACTCCACCAAAGGGAAGCGCGGGGTTGCCCACGGCAAGCACGACGTCGTTGACCATCGCCTGTCCACATTCCATTTTGCTTGCGATCTCAAGCCCGCGCTTGTGATCGCTGGTCCATACCGAACCTGTCAGCCCATATTGATGATCGTTGGCCATCTTGAGCGCCTGATGTTCATTGCGAACCTTGATAATCGGGAGCACTGGACCAAAGGTTTCTTCATCATAGATGAGCATGCCTGGTTTGACGTCCTCGATGATGGTGGGCTCAAAAAAGAGGCCAGGGCGATCGGTGATCTTCTTGCCTCCGTGCGTGATTTTCGCTCCCTTTTCAAGGGCATCAGCGAGGTGTTGCTCCACGACCTTGATCTGTGAAGGAAAGGTCATCGGACCAATATCACACTGCTCCTCGGGAGCACCAATGGTGAGCTTCTGGATCTCTTCCTTGAGCTTGTCGACGAAGGTGTCATAGATCGATTCCACAACAAAGATCCTCTCCACCGAAACACACATCTGTCCGCAGTTAATAAGACCTCCCCAGAGCGCGCCCTTGACGGTGCGCTCAAGTGGGGCGTCATGACAGACGATGAAGGCGTCCTTGCCACCAAGTTCAAGCTCGACGGGGATTGGTTTTTTTGCTGCTGCGGCCATCACTTTTTTGCCCGTGGCGACGCTGCCTGTGAAGAAGATCTTGTCAACGTCGGCTTCTGTGAGGGCTGCTCCTGTGGAGCCGTCTCCCATGAGAATCTGGCACACATCCTTGGGGAGGTTGATGCGGTCCATGAGGTTCTTCATGAGCATACCCGTTAACGGGGTGACCTCACTTGGTTTGAGGATCACAGCATTGCCCGCGATGAGTGCGGAGAGCAGGGGGACCATGGCAAGCTGGAAGGGGAAATTCCAGGGTGAGATGATCGCGATGACACCCATGGGGTAATGTTGAATGTAGCTTGATTTGCCAGGAAACAGGATCGGGGTTTTGACCTTCTGTGTTTTGAGAATATCGGGTGCTTCCTTTTGATAATACTCAAGAAACAGGGGAACACTCATCAGCTCAGTCATCAACGAATCGACAATGGGTTTGCCTGTGTCCTTGCTGATTTCTCGGGCGATTTCTTCGCCTTCTTCAATGATCAGCTTGCGGAGCTTGTCGAGGTGTTTGAGGCGTCTTTCCAGTGGAATGGCGGCCCAGCCAGGCGCAGCTTTACGCGCGCGTTGAGCTGCCTCAAGGACCTCTTCTTTTGTGGTGATATGGAAGTCTCCAAGGTGCTCTTCTGTGACAGGACTAAACTTTTGAATGCTCAAGGTGACTCCTCCTGGATGGTGGTTGTAGTGGGGTGGAAGTAGGCAAAGATCGCTTTTGCTGTCTTTTCTCCGATGCCTGTAACTTGTTTGATTTCATCAATATTTGCAGCTTTGATTTTCTTCAGACTGCCAAAGTGTTTGAGCAAAAGTTTGCGGGTGTGCTTGCCCACTCCAGGCACATCATCAAGGGAAGAGCGCATTGCCTGTTTGCTGCGAAGTTGCTTGTGAAATGTGATCGCCACGCGGTGTGCTTCATCGCGCACGCGTTGCAGCAGATAAAGCTCCGAGGAGTTTTGCTTGAGCACGATGGGGTTCTTGCGGCCAGGAATGAAGACGCGCTCGGGTGAGCGTGTGACATCGGCATCCTGGAATCCGACCTTGTCCACGCGACTTTTGGCCAGAGAGACCACATCAATCACGCTCGATAAACCAAGATCATCAAGCACGGCGACTGCCTGTCCAAGCTGACCTTTACCGCCATCGACAACGATCAGATCGGGCGCGTCGTCTTCTCCATTTGCGACCTTGGTAAGGCGTCGTGTCAGAAGTTCATGCATGCTCGCAAAGTCGTTCTGAGAGGTGACCTCCTTCATTTTGAAGCGGCGATAATCCTTCTTGCTTGGTTTGGTGTCCTTGAACACCACCTGTGAGCCGACAATGGGATCGCCCTGGAAGTTAGAAATGTCATAACATTCAATATGATTGGGCATGTTGGTGAGGCTGAGTTTCTGCTGGAGTTTCTCCATCATGTCCTCAATGCGCTCATCCTCATCGTGCTTGGTTTTAAAGGCTTGCTCGGCGTTGACATGGGCCGTGTCCACGAGCGCTTTTTTGGTGCCCCGTTTGGGGACAAGAAGCTTGACTTTGGATTCCTTAAGTTCAGATAAAAGTTCGGTAAATGCTTCGTGCTCGCCTTCGTCAAGTTCCATCGGGAGCAGCACTTCATCGGGGATGAGTCGGCCACTTTGATAATATACACTGAGAAAGCTTGAGAGTATCTCCACATCGGGAAATGCTTGATCTTGAAGGGGAAATGACTTCGCTCCTTCAAGTCGTCCACGTCGTACGGTCATCAATTGTACGACCACATGTTCGCCTTCTCGATAGAACCCAAAGGCATCACGATCGATCTCTTCTGTGGTGACGACCTTCTGGGTTTCGAGCACCTTGCTGATCGATTCAATCTGATCGCGGTAATGTGCGGCAAGTTCAAACTCAAGCTCATCACTGGCGACGAGCATCTTGCTTGTCAGCTTTTCAACAAGCTCTGTACCCTTGCCCTCAAGGAACAGGATCGCATCCTTGACATGCTGTGAGTAGAGCGCCTCATCAACATCCAGAACGCATGGCCCTGGGCATCGTTTAATCTGGTATTGCAGGCATGGACGCGTGCGGTTGTTGAGGACCGAGTCCGAGCAGGTGCGCAGTTGGAAATGGCGATTGAGCACGTTCAGCGTCTGGCGCATGGCGCCGCCTGAGCTGTAGGGACCAAAGTATTTGGCGTTGTCGTTCGCCTTTCTTCTGACTACTTCAACACGAGGCCAGTCCGACTTGGTGTCAATGCGTAGTGAGGCGTAATATTTGTCATCCTTCAGGAGCACGTTGTAACGAGGCTTGTGCCTCTTGATTAACGTGTTCTCAAGAATGAGCGCCTCTTTCTCATTGCGTGTGATAATCGTTTCGATCTCATGCAATACATGAGGGAGCATTTTGACAAATGCTCTGCTATCTCCGCTTTTTTGAAAGTAATTTCGGACTCGATTTTTGAGGTCCTTGGCCTTGCCGATATAAATAATTCGGCCCTGTTTATCCTTCATCAGATAACAGCCAGGCTCGTGAGGAATGATCTCCAGAGCGCTCTTGTGATCAAAGAGCTTGGGGACCTTCTTTGCGGTGGTGTCTGTGTTGCTCATGAGTGTTGATTTCCTGCGTAAGAGAAGACGTTCTCACTATAAGCACCGATAAGTCAGACGTAAACATCTGTGCAGGGGTATTTATTCATGATGACTCAAGCTTTCACATACACGGTGTCTTCGACGAGATATGTGTCGTAGACGTTGACAGGAGGGCAGCGGCGCATGGAGCTCTTTCCCGTCTGGAGGTCAAACTTGTACTGGTGATGTGGGCAAATGATGGAGTCCTCGTGGACCACACCAAAGGCCATGGACTGCATCTTGTGCGGACACATCTCATCAACGGCGCTGACGCCTTCTGCTGTCCTGCACAGCAGCAGCGAGCGCCCGTTGATGGTCGCCTTGAAAGGCATAATCTGAGGGATCTGTGAGAGCTTACACGCCTCGTGAAATCCCTGCTCCTTGAGCTCTTCTGGTGTCATGGTGTCTTACTTGCTCTTGTTGTGTGTGGTGTAAGTTGCTTATTTTATGATGAAAATTCTGCCGCCTCGTGGAGGAACCTCAACCGTGACCTCTTGATTGCCATCGACCGTGACCTCGTAGCCATCGTTTGAGAATGCGTCCGAGAGGGTTGTTCCCGAGGTGAAGCTGACCTTCATGCCGCCGCCACCAAGGCTTGATGCACTGGTTTCGCTGCTCTTGGTCGAACTTGTGTTCAGAACGACAAGCACGGTCTGGCCATCATAGCTCCTCTCAAAGGCAAAGATGCCCGCGTCCTGCTCATCACCTGTGCGTGTGCTCGCCCACTTGATCTGGAAGTCACCACGACGCAACGCCTTGAGATCCTGACGTAAACCTGTCAGTTTTTTGATGTGTTTGAACACGGTGTGCTGTGTATTAAACGGAACAAATGCCTCTTCACGTTGATTGTCTGGCACGGGGTTGCCGTCCTCATCATAGACAATGTAGTACTCGTTGAAGGGGAGGCGCCACATGTCCTCGCGATTTGTGGGGTCGTTGCCGCCGTTGTATGCCTGCTCTGTACCGTAGTAAATGCAGGGGATGCCATCCATGGTCAAAAGGTAGAAGAGCGCGTTCTTCAATGCATCGAGGTCATTGAATTCATAAAGGAATCTTGAGACATCATGGTTGTCCATGAAGTTCACAAGAACCTGTGTGGGCGCAAGCCCGTTGCCATTCACATCGGTGACACCACCTTCCTGTGGGGTATTTCCGTAGTTTGTGCTGCGTGCAATAAAGAGATCTTCGATTTTCTTGGTGGGTTGGTTGCGTTTGAACACATCATCAAACACCTGGAACTTGTGTGAGAAGTAGAACACACTGTCCAGTTCACCAGGTTGAGTGTAGCTTCCAAGCAACTCATCACTGCCATCAAAGACCTCGCCAAACATCAGGAAATTCTCTTTTCCAAGTGGCTTGATCTTGTCACGGACACCCTTGGTGAAGGTTCTCCAGAAGTCGTGTTCAACGTGCTTCACAGTATCAATTCTGAAGCCATCAATGTTGGTTTCTTCAACCCACCACGCGAAGACTTCAATAAGCTTTTCACGCACTTCGGGACGTGTGGTGTCGATGTCCTTGAGCCCACCAGGGAAGTCTGCGCGCTCAACTTGTTCGGCGTAGTTCCAACCCCATGGTGTGACGACGCGACCACGTCTGTTGTACCACTCCTCGTTCTGAAACTCTTCAGGCATCGGTGGTACGCGGTTATCCTCGGGATAATATACCCAGCGAATAGGGGCAGGGCCTGCTTCACCAAGGCTGGTGTAGGACTGTACTCCGCGTGGGTCGTAGTCAGGGTCCCACTCGGTGACGCGAATCAACCTTGATTCGGTCTTGCCATCGCAGGAGTAACCGCTTGTGTCTGCTCCAAGCGTGGATGGGTCGTAGCAGTAGCCCGAGCCCTGAATGTTGATATCAGGGTTTCCGTTGAGGTTGATGTCGTAATAAAAGAGCTGCCCGATATGGTTGGTGACAATATCGAGGATGATCTTCATGTCGCGTTTGTGCGCTTCTTCTACGAGTTTGCGCATGCGTTGAAGATCACCAAAGTGGGGGTTTGTGGCCTGGAAATCCTGTGTCCAGTAGCCATGGTATCCCGCCACGCCTGCATCCTGTTCGACGTTCTTGACCGCAGGTGAGATCCAGAGCGTGGTCACACCAAGTTCTTGCAGATAATCGAGCCTGTCGATGATGCCTTGCCAGTCTCCTCCATGCCATCCCGTGGGGGCATCAAGGTTAATGTTGTAATCATTATTCTTGTCCCCATTCTCGAACCTGTCCACGAGCACTTGATAGATGACCTCATCTCGCCAGTCATCAACCTCGGTGGTGATGGTCGCGCTGGGGGGCTCAGGGACGTTAAAACAAGAGGTCATGCCGATGGAGAGGCATGCCATGATAATGAGGCGGTGGCGTAATGAGGTCATAATCAATGCTCTTAGTCGTCGAAGTCAAAAATATGCTTTCTTCTTGACCGTTTCCTGGGATTTAACTCGTCTTCACAAGCAACACAATAGAGCGCCCAAGGCATCACTTGCAACCTGCGAGTTCGTATCATTTCTCCGCACTCCAGACACTCACCAAAGCTATCTGGATCGTTTTCTATGCGTTTTAGCGCATTTTCCACACGTTCAAGCTCCATGACACGTGCCTTGTTTCGTTTGGACGCAATCACCTGATTCATTTCGGTCAGTGGTTGCGTGTCCTCATCAGGTACGGTCACTGCGTCCACGCGGTTTGGATCAATGCTCTCATCACCGATCTGCAAGATCTCGGCGCGACGATCCATGAGTAACTGTCTGAATTCTTGAAGTTCTTTCTCTTCCATGTATCTGGCTGTCTCTTTTGATGAGAGGAGGCGG
>CATLTV010000300.1 GCA_950059285.1 uncultured Pseudomonadota bacterium
ACGCTCAGTATTCGTAGGACTCAACTTGTTCTGGAGCCGCACTCTCCATCACCAAAAACGCTGAACTTCGACCAGGATGTGATCACCATCGGCTCTATGGAGGGCAACGATGTGATCCTCTCCGATGACACCGTCAGCAGAAATCATTGCCGCATCATTCAGGATGACCGTCACGCCACGCTTGTTGATCTTGGGAGCACCAACGGCACACACATCAATGGCGTACGCATCAAGGAAGCCTTTCTGACGCCTGGCATGACCATCGCCGTGGGTAATACACAGCTACGCTATCATCCTGTTCAGGAACATATCGAGGTCACGCCAAGTCAGCTTGAATCGTTTGGCGATATCGTTGGCCGCAGCGTCAAAATGCGCGAAATCTTCGGGCTCCTTGAAAAAATCGCGCCCACGAGCGCAACCGTGGTCATTGAGGGTGAAACAGGCACGGGCAAGGAAGTCGTCGCACGCACACTCCACAAGATGAGCACACGCAAGGATGGACCATTCATCGTCTTTGATTGTGGTGCTGTGCCTGAAAACCTCATTGAAAGCGAGCTCTTTGGCCACGAAAAAGGCTCCTTTACGGGCGCTGTCATGAGTCGAAAAGGTCTCTTTGAAATGGCTCAAGGTGGTACCATCTTCCTTGATGAGCTCGGCGAGCTTGCGCTGGATCTTCAGCCCAAGCTCTTGCGTGTTCTGGAACAACGCGAAGTACGACGCGTGGGCTCAAACACCTCCATCCCTATCAATGTTCGTGTCATCGCAGCGACCAACAGAACCCTTGAAGAAGAGGTCAAAAAAGGACGCTTCCGTCAGGACCTGTTCTATCGCCTCTCTGTGGTGCGACTCTTTTTGCCCAAACTCTCTGAACGCAAAGAAGATATTCCGCTACTCATCCACCACTTCTTGCACAACATGTCGTTTAACCGACACTACCAGAGCGATGCGCTCAAGATCGAACGCATCGAGACTCAGGCCATGGAGGCGCTGACCAATTACGCGTGGCCAGGCAATGTACGTGAACTTGTCAATGTCATCGAACGTGCCTGCTCAATGAGTGATGGACCATTTATCAGGTTGTCTGACCTCCCCCATTACATCACACACAGAACACCATCAGGCTCGCATCAGTCCGCCATGCTTCCTCCACCCTCGCTGTCAGAAGACAGTGAGCCACTTAAACGCTGGAGCGAGCTTCCAAAACGCTCTGAACTTCAGTCCATGCCCTTCAAGGACGCCAAGGAAGAATGGATCGCTTACTTTGAACAGGACTATATCTCTGAAATACTGATGCGACACGGTGGCAATATCAGCAAAGCCTCGCGCGAAGCAGATATTGATCGCAAATACTTCCGAAAACTTATGACCAAACATGGCATCGATCCTGACAATTAGAGCGTGCAAAAAAGCGGGCGGTCCCGGAAGGGACCGCCCGCTTTTTTGCACGCTCTAATTGCGCTTATTTACTCAGAACAAAGTCCACTGAACTCACCTCACCGGCCTTGACCTCCACGCTCTTCTCCATGGTGTCAAAATCGGCGTGCTTCACTTCCAATCGGTGTACGCCTGCAACCACCTCATCAATCTTCAAAGGTGTCTCACCCTTGACCTCCACACCATCCAGATAAATCTGAACACCATCGCCAGGTGTAGACGTCACGAGGATTACGCCATGTGCAGCAGCTGCCTCCTGCGTTGCGACCTGCGTCTCTTCTTTCTCCACTGCGGGTTCGGGTGAGTCGCCACCTGAGAAAAACAACACAGCAGAAGCAATCGCGAGCACAACACAACACAACACGAGCACACCAGCCAGCGCAGCACGTGTGTTCCTACGCCGCTTGGCGACAGACAACATATTTGAGGTAATCGTGCCTCGTGGTTGCGTACCTCCACCATCGATCCTGGTGGAGAAACCATAGGTCACCGCAGGAGTGGTCTGCGTCGCCACATTTTCTCGAAGCGTTGACGACCTCAACGACTCAAGCTCGACGGTCTCCTCTTCAATCGGCACAGGGTTCATGTCATGACTTTCAAGGATATCGTCATCCTGAAGGGCCATGAACTCATTCAAATCAAAGCCACCCGCAGCCACCACTGTATGGGCTGCTGCAAAGGACTCAATATCCTCGCCTTTCTGAGGCGCTACATCAACATCCCAGATTTGCGTGGCATCGGCTTGCTCAAACTCCTCTTCGGGAGAGAGCTGCGCAGCTGGTGCTGGCGCGTTGGTGCTATAATCCACAGGAGCAAGCCCCTCCTGATATGCGCGCTGCACATCATCGGCGGTCCTGATCCTCATGAATTGCGCTCGCTTGGCTCGCTCCTCACCAAGCTCCTCTTCAAAGAAGTTGGCCATCCAGTCAGCGAGCATATGCTGCGTGTAAAGAGGCTGAATAGAGGTCAAAAATTGGCCAAGTTCGCGCGCCATATCGCTCGCCTGGGCGTAACGATTATTGGGGTCCTGCGTCAAGGAACGCATCACGATGCGGTCAACCTCGGGTGGGACCTGAGGGTTTTTGGTACTTGGAGGATCAACCCTCGCATCACGCACCTTTTGGAACACCTCAAACTCGTTGTCGCCTGTAAACAAACGCCTGTTGGTAAGAAGCTCCCACAAGACCGTACCCACGGCAAAAATATCTGAGCGGTGATCGATGGCACCCTCACCGCGAATCTGCTCGGGGCTCATGTAGCCAAACTTGCCCTTGAGCCCGCCTGCCTGTGTTTTGGTGGACTGGATATCTGCCTTGGCCACACCAAAATCAATGAGCTTGACACCGCCACTGTAGTTAATCAGCACGTTTTGTGGGGAAATATCACGGTGGATAATGCCAAGGGGACGACCATAATCATCCGTGGCCTTGTGCGCATAATCCAGTCCCTTGGCAAGTTCCATGGCAATGTAACAGGCCTGCGTCACGCTCATAATCAGACGGCGCTTGCGCAACCTCTTTTGCAACGCGAGCAAATCCTGACCAGGAATGTACTCCATCAGGATGTAGGACGAGGACTGGAATCGGCCAAGCTCGTAGATATGCACGATGTTTGGATGGCGCAAGTGTACACACAACTTGGCCTCATCAATAAACATCTTGAGGAACTCTTCATCCTCGGCAAGGTGAGGAAGGATTCGTTTCAGGGCGAGATATCGCTCTGTCGTACCTGGCACATTCAGAGGCTTGGCACGAAAGACTTCGGCCATACCACCCACGCTGATGCGCTCAAGTAAACAATATTTGCCAAACAACATCGGTCGCGATGACATAGACTCCATTCCTATCTGAGTTCGGTTGGCTCTACCGATCTGTGAACACTACACTACAACCACGTTTTAACAGATCTTAACAGACATTGTCATCTCTGCAATTTTGCCACCACACAGGCGTGATCCAAGTCAATCAGCTAACCTGAACAATACACGCGGTGAAGCATGATCAGAGTCTGCGAGTCCATCCTTACCAGTGTCACGAATGACAGAGAGACCATCAGGGTGCATCTGCACATGCTCAGCAGGCCAGTACACCACATGATCCAGAATGGCGCGCTCACCGTAGAACACATGCGTATAGTATTTATCCGCGGACACCTTTAGCGAGGGCATCTCGCAGCCATGCGAGCACATCGCTGTCAGAGGCGCAGAGTCAGGCGTATCATTCAAGTCACCTGCGATCACAACCAGTGCTTCGGGGTTCTCGGCGGCGACCTTACTGGCAATCTCACCTGCCCCGTTGCCCTCGGCCCAGCGACGAGGCGCGCTGTTGGAGGTACGCTTGGAGATGAAGTGCGCGCCAAAAACGATCACTTCTTGCCCCTCAATCTCGACATGAACCTCCAGAAATTCGCGGGCAAACTTCTCGGTGCCACCTGTCTGTGTCTGCAAGACCGTGCCTCGGTGCTTCACATGCTTGATGTAATCGCCTCTGGAGATGACCGCCACATCAAGTGATGCAGCAAAGTTTGTCTCACCAAAGATAGCCGTGGGATACTCGCTCTCCATCCCCTCAAGCACTCTATCCAGAAGCTCTTTCTTCTCAATCTCTTGCAGAACAATGACATCAGCATCAATGGACATTAACGCGCGCTGAATACGATCGACCTTGGAGTTGATTGACAACGTGGAAATCACCTCCTCGAAGTCATCCGCATCGCACTGTCCCGAGTCGCACTCCTCATCAAATAGACGCTGCACATTGAACGTCGCCACGCTGACATCAACGCCTGGGTTGAGCACAAGAGTCATCTCCTCCTGCACAGGTTCTGTACCGCCGTCATCAGAGGCAGAGGTGTCCATATCCTGGATGACATCCTGACCCTGATCGGAACCATCGCCCTTGTTATCATCGGCAGATGGGTCTTCAGGCTGACATGCCAGCGCAAAACACACACAACTCAAACTCAACAACTTGATTACATCTAGACTGCGACACATTACATTCACTCCATTTACTCAGTTTGTCGGGGAGCCATCCCATGTAAACACTGCTTTTGGAGCAGCGTGGTCCGATCCAGCCAGACCATGAGCACCATCATCTCGAAAGACCTCAAGACCATCGGACTCCGAAAACGTCACGCCTTCAGCGTCCAAATACAGAATATGATCAATGATTTGCAGGTCAAATCCATACACATTGGTGTACACATCTTCCACAAGTCTATTATCACTCGTCACATGAAAACCTTGCTGTCGGAACTCAAGCAAGGGCTCCGAGTCAGGAGTATCATTCAAATCCCCTGCAATCACAACCAGCGCTTCAGGATGTGCGGCCTTTGCCTCCACTGCCAACCGTGCAGCTTCTCTTGCCTCGGCTACGCGGCGAGGCGTGTTGCTTGGGTTGTACTTGGAGATGAAGTGTGCGCCAAAGACGATGATGTATGCACCATCGACACGTGTATGCACCTCCAAAAGCTCGCGTGCAAAACGTGATGTGCTGCCATCCTCAAGCACAAGATCCGTGTTGGCACGGTGTCGCTTGACTTCAAGGAGCTCTCCCCTTGTCGCGATTGCCACATGAATCGAACCTGTGCGCCCTGTATCACCAAAGGCAAGGCCCTCATACCCCAGCATGGAGGTCATCGCCAACGATTCAAAAAGGCTTGATTTTTCAACCTCCTGAAGCACGATCACATCGGCGTTCAAACGCGCAATTGCCCCACCTGTTTCAAGAATTCGGTCTGAAAGCTCAGTCATGCTGTAGAGTCGCTCAAAATCGCCTTCTTCACAGTCACCCGAGTCACACACGTCATCAAAGAAGAGCTCGACGTTAAAGCTTGCGACCGCGCGTGGGCCAGGCTCGACTACCACCTCACTGCCCATATCTACAGACATATCCTCCTGTTCGACCAGGTCAGGAGCCATATCTGTCAGGTCCGCATCACTGTCTGCCACAACGATCATATCTGGCACAGCAGGCATGTCCGAGGGCACATCTGCTGCGCTGTCGACCATATCGCTTGCGCTATCCTGTGCCATGTCAGACACATCCCCGGCATCAGGCCCAGGGACTATTAAAATCATCTCTTCCTGTTCTGGTGGGGTGCTACACGCCACTCCCCCCAGACACAACATCGTGAACCATAAAATCTTTTTCAAAAACTCGTACCTTGTATCACTCGAATCCATGTCAACAGCAGCGCATGGAGCATGTTCCAGTCTGCATTGACAACATGTATCAATATCCGCATCACACAACAAGCAATTGACGTGTTTCATATCAAGTTTTTACAGCACCACGCCCCCTGTTTTATGCATCGTCTTTAAGAACACGTCTTGAGCGTTCCACCAGAAACGCTCTGGCTGAAATCCTATAGTTCATGTTAAACCGCAAGATGAGCTATGGGGTTGCACCAAACCTCCCAAATTAACCCAATCCCCCATCGGATTACACACACATGACCCAATCACCATCCATCTCCACAAGAAAAGATGCCCACATCGACCTCTGCGCCACGGATGAAGTCGAGTACCAACACAAGACCACGCTGCTTGAAGAGGTCGAACTGATGCATGACTCACTACCCGAGGTGAGCGTGGATGATGTGGACCTCTCTGTCTCCATGATGGGAAAGACGCTCAAGGCTCCCATCCTGATCACAGGTATGACTGGCGGCGCAGAGCGCGCCCGTGAAATCAATCGCCAACTTGCTTCTGTGGCCCAGGAGCTCGGGCTTGCCATGGGCCTTGGCAGCCAACGCGCCATGCTCAAACATCCCGACCTGCTCGACACCTACGAGGTCCGCGAGGTCGCGCCTGATATTCTGCTCTTTGGCAACATCGGCGCAGTACAGGCCGCAGAAATGTCCATTCAACAGGCCGAAGACCTTGTGGGTAAAGTCGGCGCGGACGCGCTCTGCATTCACCTGAACCCTGGTCAGGAGCTCATCCAACCCGAAGGCGACCGCGACTTCAGAGGTTGTGTTGATGCATTGCAACGCTTTGCAGAAGAGCTCTCCATTCCTGTTATCGCAAAAGAAACAGGGTGTGGCATGTCACTCAAAACACTCAGGAAAATCAAGCAAGCAAATGTACCCTGGGTCGACGTCTCTGGCGCAGGTGGCACCACCTGGATTGGTGTCGAAGCGCTTCGCACACCTCCAGAACAACGCTCTCTTGGAGAATTGCTCTGGGACTGGGGCGTCCCCACAGCAGCCTCCATCGCATGGGCTTCTTCGCTTAACCTCTCGGTCATTGGCTCGGGCGGCCTCCGCAACGGCCTTGACGTCGCACGCGCGCTTGCCCTTGGTGCAAACCTCGCTGGCATGGCCCTCCCCTGGCTCAAGGCGGTCTACCATCATGGCCCTGAAGAAGCGCTCGCGTATGGCCACAAACTCCAACACCAGCTGCGCGCCATCATGACCCTCACAGGGAGCGCCAATATCGCTGAACTTCGTGAGACACCCAAAATGGTCGGTCCAAGGTTGGAGCGCTGGCTTAATCAAATGCGTTAGGTTCTGTTGATATAGCGGTGTTTCTAACGGCGAAAAAGAGGTAGGCGGGGGCGGGCAAAAAATCTTCGATTTTT
>CATLTV010000301.1 GCA_950059285.1 uncultured Pseudomonadota bacterium
GTCCTGCTCAACATCGCGATGCTCTGGCTCGCTTATGGCTACATGCCAGAGTTCTCAAACCACTCTCCCCTCCATCCAAACTTCGTCCCTGTACTCACGCTGTTTCACCTCGCGACAGGCGCGCTTAGCTACCTCTCTAGCTACACCAACGCACACTTCTTCTACACACTGCTCTCCACACAAGACGCGCTCAAACAAGCGCGTCAGGAAGCCATTGAAGCCAACCTCGCAAAGAGTCACTTCCTCGCCAATATGAGCCACGAGCTACGCACCCCTCTAAATGCCATCATCGGCTACTCCGAGATCATGATCGAAGAGGGTGAACTTGATGACCTACCACCACAACATATCGCGGATGCACAGCGTATCAACAAGTCAGGCAAACACCTCCTTGTACTCATCAATGGACTGCTCGACCTCGCCAAAATTGAAGCGGGCAAAATGTCTCTTGATGTCACCTCATTCTCACTTCAAGCGGTCATGGATGAGATGGTCGAAACCTCGCTACCTCTCGTTCAAGCCAATCACAACACGCTCGTGATCTCTCCCTCTCCCCTGTTTGAATCCAAACTCCTGACCGATGAGATCAAACTTAAACAAATCCTGCTTAACCTGCTCTCCAATGCTGCCAAGTTCACCTCTGATGGCACAATCACCATCAGCGCTGAAGAAAACCAAAACCACAGCAATTTCATCACACTACATGTCACCGACACAGGAATAGGAATCCCCGAAGACAGGCAGCAACATATCTTTGAAGACTTCGTACAAGCATCCACCTCTACCACACGACTCTACGGTGGCACGGGACTTGGCCTCTCGCTTTGCATCAAATTTGCCCAGATGCTCAAGGGACATATGTCGCTCGCAAGCGCACCACACGTGGGCTCCACGTTCTCACTGCACATCCCCATAGATGTCACTCAAATGGCTGATCCACCACAAGACTAACATCCAGTCCCCCCACATGCGCTGCATAACTTGGCCCAAGGTACTCGCCCCCTCCATCAAGCGCGCTTTCGCCCACAGTAAACACGCTGGAAACCTCAGCTTTCTCAAACGCGCTCACCTCATACGCGGTCGCTGCATAACCCACCTCGGCATGATATCCTCGCTGCGATAAACGGCCCAACACACCTGCCTTGTATGCCAATGCATCGCTTGCATTCCTGACAGGCTGATCCGCAAACCATAACGTGCCTGGCGCAAATCCTCGCGTACCCAACCATGCCCTGCTCTTGCCCACGAGCGCATACGAGCGCGACGTCAAATACAACACCTCATAACCTTGCTCCACACGAGCATCGATCATCTCCACCGCCGACTCACGAGACTGAGGCACACGTTGCCCAAGCCCAATCGGCTCAAATAAATCCTGAAGTTGACTCTCAAACTTCGAGACGCTGTCCTCGCTCAACACACCATCCAGATCCACCACCACAAACTTCATCCCCTCAGGGAACACGCGCAATCGACCCACCACAAGGCTCTGATCACCAGGAACCCTCATCGCGATCGAATACACTCCGTAATAAGGCACATCCTCCTCGGCGATGACAAAACGAACCTGCCCACCTGAACCAATCAATCGCCGCGACATCAACTCAAAGCCATCCTCGCAGTTATGAATGTAAAGCTCTGCAAACTCCCCCTCAAGCCCCGAACCAAACGCGCCATAGGTCACATAACCCACAATATCCACAGCACGATCACGCGTCGTCAATACATCGTGTAACGCGTGATTGGCCTCTCCTGACTTGACCTTGATTGCCGAACTCCTCTGCAACCACGCCTCCTGTGGCTGACCAAGCTCCACGCGTGTCCCTGACTCATGTTCGCAATGGCGTAGGTTCACCTTACCTACAAAGGAAGCGTCCTCCTCACGAGCAAAATCCGACGATGCGTCTTCTGCCAAATCCATGTCAAATTCTGGATTTACAGGGTCAAAACATGCCAAAAGACTTGCCAGAAATGATATTGTGATCAACATGTGCGACAAATTGCGCATGGTGTCATGCCTCCTGTTCTGCAACACTCACAAATCTCCTCACGGAGAGTTTTATATATTACCCCCCCTTGAACCATGCCCAAATACACGGGCAAAATCAATTATCCCCTCACCACGACCCTCCTTTTGAGCACCCTTTATGAAAGATTTTTTCACAACCGCCCTTGGACGCTTTCGCCTTATCGCCATCCTTGAAGGTATCTCTGTCATCGCACTCTTTTTTGTTGGTATGCCCCTGAAATACTGGTTTGACATCCCCGAAGCAACGAGCATTACAGGCCGTTTTCATGGCTTCATGGTCATCATCTATGTCCTTGCTTTAATTCATGTCTGGCTCATTCAGCGCTGGTCCATTGGCAAGGCCGCCCTCGCCTTTCTTGCATCCTTTATCCCCCTGGCGACATTCTTCTTTGAGCACAAAATCAAGGACGAAACACCACGTGATGAACTTGAAGCATAAACGACCCTCAAACAACACACCTGTAAAACCATGAAAAACCACCCTTTCTACCATCCTGACAGCCAGGCAAGCCACACCGAACAACAGGATCGCATCAACACGCTCCTGGATGATATCGTCGAAAGCTACAGCGGCCCTGCGTTAATCAACAACCTTGAAACCTACGCCTTGCCCAACCGTCGCGCGGTCATCGAAGCCTTCACACACATCCAACACCTCCTGTTCCTTGGCTTCTTCAGCACTCGCCCGCTTGAGCGCGCCACACTCAGGCTCGCCATTGCAGAACATCTCCTGCCAGCCAAGGAGATCCTCACCGAACAGATCAGGCGAGCCTGCAACTGGCAAGAGCGCAACCAACCTCAGAATAATAGAAAGGCGTGCACCTGGTGCCGTGATACCACCGAAGAGTTTCTTGCCAAAATTCCCGAGCTACGCGCTATCCTGTACGAGGATATCGAATCGATCTATGAACGCGACCCCGCCGCCTACAGCATCGAAGAGGTCGTCTTCTCCTACCCTGGCGTGCTCGCCATTACCGCACATCGCATCGCACACCTGTGGCACAAGGCTGGCGTCCCCATGCTCCCTCGTATCCTGAGTGAATTTGCACACACACGCACAGGTATTGACATCCATCCTGGCGCTCAAATCGGCAAGCGTTTCTTCATCGATCATGGCACAGGCACCGTCATTGGCGCGACCAGCATCATTGGCGATAACGTCACGCTCTACCATGGCGTCACCCTTGGTGCGCTCTCCGTGGGCCCAACAACTCCCAAGGACACCGTACTCCCCAACAAACGACATCCCACCATCGGTGACAACGTCACCATCTACGCAGGTAGCACCATCCTTGGCGGTGAGACCGTGGTCGGTGATAACTCGGTCATCGGAGGTAACGTCTGGCTTCTTAAAAGTGTGCCGCCCAACTCCAAGATCTACCACTCACCAAAATAGCCAATAAAATCAGCACCATACAGCGCAAAAAAAATCCACACAAAATCACTATGGATTACATGACATATGTTCTGCTAAACTGAGGCAAACCAACTGGTTTACCCTATTAAACTCAGCAAAGGAACATACCATGGCATTTTATAAAGACGTCGTTGACGCGATCGGCAACACCCCTCTGATCAAACTTCGTGGCCCATCAGAACTCACAGGATGCAATATCCTAGGCAAGGCCGAGTGGCTTAACCCGGGGATGTCCGTCAAGGACCGCGCAGCCAAGTATATGGTGCTTGATGCCGAAGAGCGCGGCCTCCTTACCCCAGGTCGTGGCACCATCGTCGAGGGTACCGCTGGCAATACAGGCATCGGACTCGCTCTTGTCGGGCGAGCACGTGGTTATCGCGTTATCATCGTCATTCCTGAAACACAGACTCAGGAAAAAAAGGACATGCTCCGACTCGCAGGCGCAGAGCTTGTGGAGGTCCCCGCAGTGCCTTTTGCCAATCCAAACAACTACGTGCATGTCGCCACAAGGCTCGCTGAAGAACTCGGCGCGTTCTACGCAAACCAGTGGGACAACCTCGCCAATTGCAACGCGCACATCAAGAGCACTGGCCCTGAAATCTGGGAACAGACCGAAGGAAAAGTCGACGGATTTGTCTGCGCTATCGGCACAGGCGGCACCCTCGCAGGTATCACCACATACCTCAAACAGCAAAACCCCAACATCACCACCGCTCTGGCCGATCCTTATGGCGCAAAAATGTACGCCTGGTTCACACGTCAGGAACTTGAGGTTGATGTGGAAGGTGGATCGGTCACGCAAGGTATTGGACAGGGCCGCGTGACAGGTAACGTCGCCGAATGCAAGGTCGACAAGGCCTACAGAATCTCCGATCCCGATGCCATCGCCATCATCGATGAGCTTGCCATAGACGAGGGACTCATGCTCGGTGGCTCCTCTGGCGTCAACATCGCAGGCGCCATCGCGCTCGCCAAGGACCTTGGCCCTGGACACACCATCGTCACCATTCTTTGCGACCACGGCAGCCGCTACCAAAGCCAGCTCTGGAGCCCCGAGTTCCGCCGCCAAAAAGGATTCCCTGTCCCTGAATGGCTCGAAGCACAAAGCACCATCAAACCTCCCTTTGTGTGAACCAACGTCTGTTTAGAGGTCCAGCGTTTTTATCAACGGAACCTGGAGCTTCATATCACTGAAACGCTTCGTCGGGGAAAATAGGGGGCGATTTTTTGGGTGATCCTTTGCATTTGCCATCTCTTGCCACCCAAAAAATCGCCCCCTATTTTCCCCACGCGACCTCCCCGCATAATGCAGCGATTATCACTCCCCACGCTTCATACACAAAAAGCAACACCACCGCTTTATCAAGCGCACTCAAGGTGTTATATAGTGTTCTCCAGAGCTAACGTGAACGCATTTTTGCATAACCTCCGTTGAACAAGCACCATGTCAAACGCGCCAGAAAACTCACATAACACCTCATGGCTCCCCACGGGACTTGTGCTTGAAGGCCGCTGGAAAATAGAGGGCCAGCTTGGGCGAGGAGGGTTTGCAACCGTGTATAGAGGACGGCATGTGAAGCTTGAGCGTGAGGTTGCCATCAAGGTGCTCGACATCCAGGCAACCCCTGAGGAGCTCAAGATCTTTGAGGAGCGCTTTCTGCGCGAGGCCAAACTTGCAGCAAACCTTGATCACCCCAACATCGTGCAGGTGCTCGACTTTGGCGTCACCACACAACATGGTCTGCGAAAACCCTTCCTCGTCATGGAACTCCTCCATGGACATGACCTTGAAACGGAGCTTCTACAACATGGCCCCCTCAACAAACTGCGCGCGCAAACCCTGTTTCATCAGGCCCTTGATGCGCTCAACACCTGCCATGAAAAAGGGATCGAGCATCGCGATTTAAAGCCCTCCAACCTCTTTATCTCATACCCAAATTCATCGCGCGAACGCATGCTCATCCTCGACTTTGGCATCGCACGCACCTTTGAAGATCCAGACAGTAAGCTCACCGCCACCAGTCACTTCACGGGCACACCTGCCTACCTTGCTCCCGAATATATCTCGGACCAACATGTCTCACCTGCCATTGATGTCTATCAGATGGGACTCATCATCAGCGAGGCTCTCACAGGCACACCTGTCGTGCAGGCCACAGCTCCGCTTGCATATTTAATGGCCCACTGTAACGGACAGCAACACATCCACCCAGCCTTGCTACACACCGAGGTTGGCAAGATCCTTTCAGATGCCGTACAGGTTAATCCTCAGCATCGTCCGATCTCTGCGGGACATCTCCAGCAACTCCTTGAGCACGCAGACTGGCACAGCGTCCCCACGGTCTTTGCCGCCGAGGAACTCACCAAATCCATCGATGAACTGGAGCTTACGCCCACTCAGGATGGCGTAAACCCATGGGGAGACACCTTTGCAGGCTCCGCACACCCCACCGCACAACAACGCACACCACAACAGGATATTCAGACCGACCCCACAAGCTTTGATGGAACCTCCACAGATGTCATCGCCCAGCCGCCTCAAACACACAGCAAACCCCTGATATTTATTGCAGGCATCTTTGCGCTTGGTGTCTTACTTGGTGGAAGCGCACTCCTCATCACAGCGCTAAAAACAGAATCAAATCAACAACCTGAAATATCAACATCAGTCGCAACAAAGACGCTCACGCCTCCTGTAGAGCAACCCAAAGAGAACCCCTCACAAGCTCCCGCACCTGCTAAAAAAACCGAACCTGTTCAGGTAAAAGAACAACCGACGGCCACCATCATCAAGGACGTCAAACCTCCTACTACGCGCCCCACAACCTCACGAAAAACAGTCATCAAGGAGCCCTTTGAACTCCTGACACTGACCCCCATCGACATCAAGTTCCAGGTCTACTACAGCACTTTCCTCGCCATGACCTGCAACGTCACTCCAACCTACTACGCCATCAAAAGACAGGTGAACGACAAGGGTATTGAGGAGGCAGCACAAAGCCCAACCTTCTTCCTGGAAGTTAGTGATGATTATCAACGCGCGCACAAAAACCTGACTCGACTTGTCAACAAACCACCCCAAATCAAGGCGTGGGACAGTCACTCAAACACACTTGCAGAGGTCATGCATGACCTCACAGATATCGCGCAACGCTCCTACACCTACCGCATGCAACGCGACTCCTCGCTCAAGCTCCCAGGTAAACTGGAGGCCCTCATCCTGGAGTGGGATAACCTCATGCAACGCTACACACCGACACATCACACCTGGTATGCCATGGCCGTAGAGCAGGAGATTTCACACCTGAGCGACAAGCTCGCCCAGACATCATCAAAGACCTCCCCGCTCATGCACCATTACTATGCCGCGCTGCTTGCCTCGGCACAAACAAGGCTCGCGCTCCTGAAAGGTTCACGAGGTGGCGCATCCACCTTCCTGAAAAAGCTAAAGGCACATGCCAGAGCATTGCGAAAATTTGATCTCGCCACACAGGCAAAGCAGCTTGAGAGCACCGAGCGCAACTCCATCCATGCGACGATCATCGCGCTTGACCGCATGCATGGTCACTT
>CATLTV010000302.1 GCA_950059285.1 uncultured Pseudomonadota bacterium
AATTTGACGGAGCGTTTTGCAACAAAAACCTACAGAGATGAACGCAGCGAAGCGCAGTGAAACTCCAGAGGTTTTTGGATCGCAAAACAACACATAAAAGAGCCTCTTGTGCACCTTAAACCCTGCTCTAAAAACACCTAATAATGTGTCTTCTTGTTTTTCCTGTGTTTCACAATTTGCTTGATCATACGCCCCCTTCGTCTGCTCTCCTCCCGTTGAGTAGCCACATCCTGACGTTTTGCTCGCCATTCAAGCTCCCGTCCAAGCTTACGCCACGAATACAATCGTCCCGAGTCAAGCTCTCCTGATTCAAGCGCCTCCTGAACCGCACATCCTGGCTCGTCCTCATGTTGACAGTTACGAAAACGGCACCGTGTTGTGAGCTCTTCAATGTCAGAAAACAACACATCCATCCCCGAGTCTTCACCTGCCCATAGCTGAAGTTCACGCATGCCTGGCGTGTCGATCAACACACCCTGATCATCAGGCAACACCAACAAATGTCTGGCTGTTGTTGTGTGACGACCTTCTGCATCATCCTCTCGGATTTCTTTTGTAAGCTGCTGTTCTGATTGCATAATCGCATTGGACAGCGTTGATTTGCCCACTCCAGAAGAGCCCACAAGGGCACAGGTGCTGCCTGGAGTAAGCCATGGTGACAGGGCTTTTGTATCACCGTTTAACGAACACAACGCAATGACTTGCACATGCTCAGGGACCACTGCTCTTGCCTGTTCAAGATAACGCTCTGGATCGTCCACAAGATCAGACTTGTTGAGGATAATCACTGCCTCACTTCCGCTCTCCTGCGCGGCCAACACATAACGCTCCAGACGACGTGGCTCGAACTCGGCGTTCATTGAGGTGACCACAAACAGTACGTCAAGGTTTGCTGCAATCACCTGGGCATCGGTACGGACACCTGCTGCCTGACGCAACAGACGAGAACGACGCGGAATCATCTCCACGATCATGGCGTCGCTTGATGTGCGGACACCTGGAGTTTCGGGAGACTCCGCCCAGCGAAGCACCACCCAATCCCCGACGGCAGGCAGATCCTCGCGACTCTGCGCCCTGTAACGCATGCCTCCTGCTGACAAGGCCCTCGCAGAGACAATGTCTCCTGACGCCGTCGCACAAAGCACCTGATAACCCACGCGATCCTCTCTTGAGATCCGCGCAAATTCAAGCTGTTCATCTTCAAAAACCCGTCGCATCACAGCATCATCAATACTGCCTCTGATTTTTGAAAAACCTATTAAATTCAAATGTTTGAAATTAGAAAATTCGCACTCTTCTGCATCTCTTGTATGCTTGTACTTCAATGTCTTTCACTCTCATCAAACGCACGCGCGTACTGCGCACGTGTACATGCGCATGTCCAGGCTGCCTTGTTTCAAAGGCCACTCGACACGCACAAAAACAATGGCACTACAACCCATGTATGCATGGCTCGTAGGCTCAAAAACGATATAAAAATTTGAGAGTGTTTGCCCTGTCACAAGACTCTGTGTGATGGGCTAATGTCGACTGAATCGATCTTCAGCAATCTTCCAGAGTCGTCGTCACAAGACAAACACACACGACACGCTCCACTGTGGTTATGCTTTCTCTCATACGACCTCCTTTGATCCTGTGTGACATGTACTATGAAAAGTCGCGCGCAAGACGCGCGCTCTGCTTCAACCTCCCCTGTACTCTGTTTTATTTCATCACACTGGTATTATTCTCAGCACAAACCACTGAACAGATGTCTTGCAAGTGCGTTGAACGCACTTGCAAGACATCTGTTCAGTGGTTTGTCCATGTTTGTTAAATTTAAAATTTATTTATCGCAACATAAGTAATTGAAAATAAAAGATTATTCTAAATACGTGGAAATAAAAATTTGAATAAATGTTTGTCCGCCTACTGTGAGTGGGCAAAATCAAAGTACAGCGATGCGGAGCGCAGGTGTGACATTGTTTTCGCCATATTATGAATTACTTATATACACAACACCACGCAATCGTATCTACATATACATACGCACGATACACATACGCATAATTTGAAGATTTTTTGAATTTACAGTTAGACATTTAGTTACGATTTGCACGGAGAAACATCATGAAGAGCTTTTACAAGCACACAATTATTTACACCGCTTCCACATTGTTCCTGCTTAGCGGATGCGCCTCTGAGAGCGTCTCTCAGAAAGAATACTCTGAACCTCTCCAGGTGATGGCCGCCGCCGAACAGGCAGGCGCAAAACAGGACAGTGAATCCGCGCTCCACATGCAGTACGCCGAAGAAAACCTCAAAAAGGCCGACGAATTTATCGACAAAAAGAAGTACGACAAGGCTCGTTACTACCTCGATATGGCCGAAGCTGACGCTCGCGTTGCCCTTATACTCGCCGAGGAAAAAGATACCCTCACCAAGGTCCAGGACCTTGAAGCACGCATCGAAAAAGTCAAGAGCGATACCCTCTAATCAGGCATGCATGCAACCTGTCGAACTTATGTCGACAACTTATAAAGTATTATAATACTATAAAATATTAAAAACATTAAAAATACAATATTATCAAGGATATACATTATGAAACGCTTGATGCAATATATGCTCTTTGGCACCCTCACATTATCACTGTCTGCATGTGCCACCACGCCTGATGAACTCACACAGGCTCGCGAAACCTACAGCCAGGCTTCTGAAAACCAGGTCGTTCAACAACAAGCTCCCGCTGAACTCCGCGAAGCTGAGCTGGCATTGAAAGACGCTGAAAAAGAATTTGATGACGAGGGCAACGAGCTCAGCACACGCTCCAAAGCCTATATCGCCGAACGCAAATCTCGTATGGCGCTCGCCATTGCCCGCAAAAAGCAGGCGATGTCCATGCAAGAAGCCAAACAAGCTCAGCTGCTTGAAGTCACCGAAGAATCTCGTCAGGAAGCCAAACAAGCTTATCAAGGCGCTCAGGTTCAGGTCTACATGACTCGCGCTGAACTCCAGAAACAAAAGCAACAATACTCTCAGGCCAAAAAAGACCTCGATCAGCTTAACACCAGGCTTGAAGATGCTCGCCAGAGCGGTGAATACACCGAACAACAACTCAATGATCTTGAAAAAGAACTGGCCATGAAACGCCAGTCCATCGACCAGATGTCTCAACAACTTGAACAGGCTGAAGCCGACCGCGCTCGTCTGAAACAGGAGCTTGAAGAAACTCAGGAAGAACTCTCCGAGTTTGCAAAGGTCGCTCAAGAACAAGAAAACATGGTCATTACACTGAACGGCTCCGTGCTCTTCAAAGTCGGCGAATATGAATTGATGCCCATGGCCAAAGAGAGACTCAATGAAGTTGCGACTGTGCTCAAAGAAAACAAGAACCGCAACATCGTTGTGGAAGGTCACACCGACTCTCAGGGCTCAAGCGATGACAATATGATGCTTTCCAAAAACCGCGCACTCGCCGTGCGTAACTACCTTGTACAACAAGGTGTCCCCTCCGAGATGATCAGCTCCAAGGGCATGGGTGAGAGCGACCCCGTCGCTTCAAATGACTCACCTGAAGGCCGCGCCAATAACAGACGTGTGGAGATTGTTGTCTCCAAACAAAACACTGGCATCAAGAGCGCTTCCCGCTAATTTTTAAATCTTTTAAATCTTTTAATATTTTTGATGTTTTTGATGTTTAATTTTTCAACGCTATTACAATAAATGAATAAGTCACTGAATTATAAATTTTTTGAATGATTAAATGATTAAATGATTGAAATAATTGAATAGTGACAACTGGATGACACAAGAGGGGCGGCCTGCTGATTTATCAGCAGGCCGCCCCTCTTGTGTCATCCAGTTGTCCAATCATTAACGAGATCGAATCACCGAGTTGCCTGTATCAAGCTCAACCTCCACGATGGAGTCTGCGGCCTGCACGTAGAACAAATTCCCCGTCACGGGATGCACCCAGGCACCACCATAGTTTTGCGAAATCACCTTCGCAGGTCCAGTCACACACAGAGGCAACCAGTCGATGTCGTCTGTGCATGAAGAGAAGATATCAATGACCTTATCTGTCTTGAGATCCAACGCCGTGATCGTCACCGAGTTCATCAACCCTGTGGCCCACATCACCTCACGTTTCTCATCATAAAAGGCCCAGCGCTCACCAAGTATACCTGCCACCGAGGAGCTGAACTCCACAGTGCGGTCACCTGTCTCCATGTCGATGCTCCACAACACCTTGGGCTGTGTCGTAAACGCCCACAACTTACCCTCGTGCTTGGTAAAGCCCTGCACCATGCCGCGCATCTCGTCGCCATTGCCGCGACCAAAGCCATCCTCACGCACACCTGTTGCAGTCAGGAACTCACATGTGTCACCACTGGGGCTGATCTTCACGATTCCGCGACCATCGCGCTGCACGTTGGCATAACCAAGATAGAAGCTACCATCGTCATCCACGAGGAACGCGTTCTGACCATACTGCACCGTGGAGCTGCCATCGCCACCAATACAATGCCCAAATCCAAGATCTAGCGCCTCTTCATACGTTGAACCAGGAGGTGCCGCGCTCCACACAATGTCACGCTTGCCTGTCTCGGGATCAACCCTGAAAATCGCTGCGCTGCCTGGCTGCTGTGCATCGGAGAGCGCATAGTATTTTCCATCAGGCCCAAGACGTACATCGATCACGTGATGGAAGTCAGGACCTTCGCCCACAACCTCAAGACCTGTATCTGTAGGATACATTCCCGAGACGACCTCACGATCACCTGTCTCGAGGTCAATCCTCATGATCAAGCCCTTGGGTTGAGCGGCAGCATCCCAGAGTGTTGCGACGATAAGCTTGTTATCCTCATCCTCTGCAATAAAACCACCCGAGTACTGGACGTTAAACACACCGATCATGGAGGGACCAGAGCCAAACGTGTTACGTGCGTCGCCCTCAAGTTTATCCTCGGGCGCGCCACGGTACTGCGAGACACCCGTGCTCAACACTGTGCAGAAATCCACACCATCGCGAGGCGTCTGGTTTGGTCCACAACGGCAATCGCCCTCAAGACGCGTCTTGTACCTGAGATGCTGCAAGAGCTGGCAGGACTGGTTGTAGAATCGTGCGTTGGGATCAAGTACAGAGCTTGCACAGGACACCTCGCTAAGCTCATCGTCCTGATCATCAGCCACGCAGAACAAACCAGGATCACAGATGGTGATCTCGGTTTCAGCACAGCTCAACCTCGTCTCAATACCTTCAGGGAAGTTGGTGCCATCAGGATTCACAATATCCTGAACGCACACGCTCACAGGATCAGCAGGTTTACACTCGCCAGCTTCCGTCACAGAGCCCTTGATACAGATCGACGCGCCAGCCTCAACGCCACACACCTCATCCTCATCACACTCCTCCACCACGCGAGAAGGGACACCATCCGAACCACAGCGATACACCTTCTTGTAGTCTGCGCTACTACAGAAGTTCAAACGAGGTTCACACTCCTGCACGGGTAATCCGTCCTCGTCGAGCATCACATCAGGGGTCATGGTCGTGGTGTTATTACCTGATGTGGCGTTGTTATCACCACCTGTGGTGCTGTTATTCTCACCTGAGTTGGCATTCTCCTCACCTGCTGGAGGTGAACATGCTGCGATCATGGAGATTAGAATCGTTCCGATCAAGTATTTGTTTTTCAAAGCAAATCCTTACAATATGGGGCTCGTAAAACTGTAAAAGGTGACATAACGTCACCCTTATCATCAGCACATTTGCCAGAATTTACTTCTCACCAATATCTTACAGTTTTTATCACCTTGCAGCAGTTCCCCTTGACCTAATAGTTTTCTTGGGATGATGACAAATCATTCAAAAACATCATAAGCTATTGATTTTAATTCATTTATACTCTTATTGATGCCTGGAGATTGCACATTACACACTAAAAAATAGTCAAAAGCACAAACACATGTAGACTGCTCCCGTGAGCGATGTATCTTATGAGATATTCAAATTCTGGAAGTTTGGATGCGTAAAATGCAAAAAGTAATTCTTTATTGCCAAAATCACGCAATATCCATTACATCTGGGGGAAGAAAATGATACACTTTATATCTGGAAGAGTTATTAAACACACATTGTCGTGGTTAAACCACAACTCGTCTTCATAACCAGACGTTTCACACCATAAATCGCTTGTCATGTGCCACAGCACAGCGGACGTGCACCCAACAAGTGCTCCATGCAACACAAGCGTTTACCGCCGTACAGGAATATTCATATTCCAACGTACACAGTCTGCCATGCTACTTGCCTGGTGGACACTTTGCACACCATATCGAGTGTCACACTCGATGAACTTTTTGTGTAGCACACGCTATTAAACACACTGAGATAGGCTGCTACACTATCCAATCAAGAGTAAGGAGAACCGCCAATGAGTCTTGATCAAGCTATCCAAGATGTTACCCGTGAAATCCCAGAGTGCGTTGCTGCTGGCTATGTCGACATGTCCACAGGCATGCTCCTCGCCGTGAAAACCATCGACTCCCACCCACAGGAAGTCCTTAACCTCGTCTCTGCTGCGACTGCGGATCTCTTTCAGGGAAGCAACGTTGTTGCTATCGAAAAGTCTTTCAAGAAAACACGTGGTCTTGATCCCAACGACAACCACCACTACTTCCAGGAAATCATTGTCTTCAGTGACAACCTCCTCCACGTCTTTATGCGCGGCAAAAAATACACCGACCACGCTGTCGTCTTTGTGTGCCGTAAAAGCGCCAACATCGGCATGGTGTTGACCAAGTCACGCATGAACCTCAGCAAGCTTGAGGACTCTCTCTAATCGCTTGAAGAGCACAAGAAAGGAGAAAGCCCGTGGCCAAAAAGGCCACGGGCTTTCTCCTTTCTTGTGCTCTTTAGAGCGTGATGGAGAAAGAGCTGGTCGAAGAAAAGCGAAGGAGAAAGCGTGGAGTTTAAGGAGCAAAAACCAAGAATAGTAGCCGTGTTACATTCTGTTTTTG
>CATLTV010000303.1 GCA_950059285.1 uncultured Pseudomonadota bacterium
CCCCTTCTTTCGTCGGGAATCGCAGCCAAAGGCTGCGATTCCATCACATTATACGCTGCTCACAATAAAACATCAGCACCGCACCAAGCTCTTCCTGAGTCACACAATGTACAAACAATAAAAAGGCCCACACATGTGCGGGCCTTTTTCTGATCTACTTGATGATATTCAGGCGAGCTTTGAAGAATGCACGTGCAACGGACTCTTCACGTGTGATGCTTTTCTTGTATCGTCGAGCAGACTCTCGCACCAATCTGTCAGGATGCTCCATATAGAGGTCCGCAAGAACACGCTGCCTTTCAAGTGCATCTTCTGAGTCCAAATATGACACCATCGTATTCAACTTATCGAGCACAAGATACGTGATATGTTGTGGCCCTGTACATCCATCTTTTTTCTCGGCCTGAGCAAGCGTAACCTGCCAATCAGATGATTCAAACAACATGGACAACAACACGTACTCGGCAAAGTCATTACAGGTCACGTTGTCTTTTGAAAAGTCGTTGAGAGAAGATGATTCCAACGCTTTACGCATCACCTCTCTTGCAGATTCATCACGATACACTCGACGAAGCACAGCAGGATTCAGCGAGGACGTTGTGTTATACTCAAACATATCCTCAAGCAAAAACATGGGCACATGCTCCACGCTCTCGTACGCAAGCGTATCCACAAGGTTAAACGCATAATACACAGGTGTATCACTCGTGGCCTGCATCGATTTTATGCGTCCAAGTACATCTGGATCATGTTGAATAATCAAGGAAATCATACGTTCACGCTGATACATTGACGTGTGCTCATTACGCAGCACCTTCCATGCTTCATCAAGCATTTCTTTGCGCAACGTCTCCCCTCGAGGACTCCCTTCATAAGGCCAAGACACATTGAGCCAGTGGATGAACCTAGAGGGCTCAGACCTCTGTGTGTCAATATAGTCAAGCGCACGTGTCCGAAGCTCTTTCCATACTGGCGAATCCGAGGCAATCGATGACTGTTCAATAGAATAAATCAAACCTAGCTCATACAATTGACTCTGCTTGGCAGGATACGTCCTGATATGATCCCAGTATGCGAGAATCTCATCAACACCCACGGATGAAATGTACTTGAACAACACAAGCTCATCGACCATCCCTGCTCCAGGCATCGCATACTCTGGCGCATAGAGAATTTTCCTGGCGACACTGGTGTAATCTTGCTCAGGACGCACAGCAAAAACAAATCCGGAGAAAGGTTTTGGGAAGAATCGCTTGAGCAAGGCATCTTGCATCATCTGCTCGTAGGTTGTCTTCTCAAGACCCATATGAGGTTGAGCTGCACGTTCAGGATAAATCTGCTCCAAAAGTATGAAAATTACCCAACCCCACAGGTGATGCTCACCAACCTTGTCCACAAGTGCATCGTGAGGAAAGAATCGCTGAAGAATCTCTGTCTCCTGCTTGTGCTGCGCATCTTTTGAAGCCACCTCCATATGATACTTCACATAATCAGGAACAATAACCTCAACCAGATCCTCTTGAGCGCAATACAGAAAGTTCACATTGCCATCGTGATGGAAATACACATCATTTTTACTCACCTTATCCGTCGACGCTACAAGAGCATCCTTGATAAGAGTTGAATAACGTTCAAGAATTTTATCACTCACCTCCCTGGAGTAAAAACGAGGAGAAAAGTTCTCTGCCAGCTTGAAACAGAACCGTGAGTCATCATTATTGTATGATGTGGTCCTGCCGATTGTGACAGGTTTACGCGCATTTGCGCCTGGCACATTCTGAGCGTACGCAAGAAACGGAGCCATCTCACCATGCTTGACCAGTACAATGCCAACCAACGCGTAAAGACCCCATGACCAGGGAGCAGAATCGACATACACATGGTGCATAAGGGGAGCAGCATCAAGAATACGCTGGCGAGTGGCTGGACTCCCTGCGTAAGCCAACGAAGCTTTCAAACAGGAGAGAAACTCCAGCCTCACAACATCAGCACTCTCGTCAACATAGTTGAGTAGTTGCTGTTCAGTGGCGCTCAATGCCTCGTGACACAGCTTATCCAGAGCTGTGGCTGACTCAAACGGAGCATGTGCAACATACTGAGCACGCTGAACAGAATCCGTGATCGCAGACTCCATGTGATAGAGTTGCTCAAATACAGCTGCTGTGAACTCAATCTCATGAGCTCGATAGTGCGACGCAAGCGCTCCAAGCTTTGGATATGAGAACTGTTCACTAGCAAGCAAGTTTAACGCAAACGCCTCACTCCACCCTGCATCTGGTGGTGTAAATGGCCGAGGGTGATAAAACTTCGTCTCAGCATCCTGCGTATACACATAAAGCGGCTCGGGTTTATTATAAAGCGACTCAAGTTCGCTCGGGATCGCAAAAATCGCAGGCTCACCATCAAGCTCAAACAACACGTGTTCTGCTTTATCTCTCGTCTGCCAGATCAGATCTCGCAGCGCAGGTTCTGCTGACTGAGAATCACGTACGAGCCCAAACAAAGACAGCGCTTGCCCTTGATTCAACAACAAAAGTTCTTGAGTCCCATCACCATCCAGATCCACAGGTTCAACTTTAGATGCGACACTAAATCTGTGCTCACTCTCTTTGTCCTCTGCTGCCGAATAGAGTGAACCAAGTAACTTGCCCTTCTCACTCCCATCCGCAAAAGAGAATACATGGTATTGCAGGAATTCTTCTGGTTCCTCAACGTCTCCCATAACCCTGGTTTTCTGTATCGAAACCACAAGTTCGGCGGGAGCCTCACCATCAAGCTCTGCGTACACAAGTTCACCATGGACATCGTAACGATCCTGCCCGCGTATCATCCCCAGAAGTGATGCTTTTGACGTATCTGCTGAAAGCGCAGGAAGATGCTCATCAAGAACATCTTCCACAGGTGCGTGTGTTGGCTTTACAAGCACGACCTCTTTACGCTGTTTTGCCAGAGAAGCATCTGACCTTACTGAAGGTGTAGATTTACAACTGTAAAGACACAGAGAAGCAGCGACTATCGCTCCAAAGCAAAGGTGGCGGTGAGTAAGTTCATACATCATTTTCATCCTGATCAAACAATAACAATAGCTTCACACTACACGACAATAAAAAGGCCCACACATGTTCGGGCCTTTTTTGACATCATAACAACCTATTCAGACACATAATCACTCAGAGGAGGACAGCTACACATCAGGTTGCGGTCACCATAAGCTTCGTCCACGCGTGCTACGCCAGGCCAGAACTTGGAGGCCTTGACCCAGTCAGCAGGAAATGCCGCAACCTCACGCGAGTACGCAAAAGGCCACTCGGTCCTGGATAGCATCGCCGCCGTATGAGGTGCGTTCGCAAGAGGGTTATCATCCCTGGACAACTCACCACTCTCCACCTGCGCAATCTCCTTACGAATCGAAATCAACGCCTCGGCAAACCTGTCGAGTTCAGCCTTGCTCTCGCTTTCTGTGGGCTCAACCATCAACGTTCCAGCCACAGGCCAGCTCATGGTGGGCGCATGGAAACCATAGTCCATCAGACGCTTGGCAATATCAGCAACGGTCACACCAGAAGATTCGGTAAGTGGCCTGATATCAAGAATAAACTCGTGTGCCACATTGCCATTCTTGCCTGTGTAGAGGAGCTTGTAATCATCCGAGAGGCGTGTCGCCAGATAGTTTGCATTCAGAATCGCAACCTGAGTGGCGCGCTTCAAGCCAGCCGCCCCCATCATGCGAATGTACATCCAGGAGATGGGCAAAATCGCAGCGCTCCCCCATGGAGCTGCGGATACAGGCCCAATCGCATCCTCACCGCCCATCTTGACAACCTTGTGGTTTGGCAAGAACGGACGCAAGTGCTCGGCCACAGCAATAGGACCCACGCCAGGACCACCGCCACCATGAGGAATACAGAAGGTCTTGTGCAGGTTCAGGTGACACACATCCACACCAAAGTCACCAGGACGACACAGGCCAACCTGCGCGTTCATGTTGGCGCCATCCATGTAGACCTGTCCACCATGCGCGTGCACGATCTCGCAAATCTCAACGATGCTCTCTTCAAACACACCATGTGTTGATGGGTAAGTAATCATAATTGCTGACAAATTATCAGCATGTTCTGCGGCCTTCTGACGCAGATCCTCCACATCCACGTTACCAAGCGCATCGCACCCAACCACAACAACCTTCATGCCTGCCATCACCGCGCTGGCAGGGTTTGTACCGTGCGCAGAGCTTGGAATCAGACAGATGTTGCGGTGAGCATCACCACGCGCATGGTGATAAGCTTCAATCGCAAGCAAGCCCGCGTATTCTCCCTGAGAACCCGCGTTAGGCTGCAATGACCCTCCTGCCATACCCGTAATCTCGCCAAGCATATCCTCAAGCTCGGTGATCATTGTTGTATAGCCTGCGGTATTGGAACGCTTTGTAAAGGGGTGCAGCGCCGCAAAACCAGGCATTGTAATGGGCAACATCTCGGCGGTGGCGTTGAGCTTCATTGTACATGAACCGAGCGGAATCATTGACGATGTCAATGAGAGGTCGCGCTGCTGCAAACGATACATGTAACGGAGCATTTCGTGCTCTGAGTGATACGATGAGAACGTCGGGTGCTCAAGGTAAGCGCTTGTTCTGGAAAGCTTTTCAGAGAAACCTAAAGAACAACGTGAAGCGATGCCCTCAAGCTTTTGTTGAGAGAACGTATCGCCCGTCAGCGCTGCACACAACGCTTCAAGCTCGCCAAGTGTCACCGCATCATCAAGCGTGACAGAGAGGTGCTCGGCATCAAATTCGCGAACTTCCATAAGCGCCGTCTCGAGACGACCAAGAATCGCGTCACGCTGTGCGCCAGATGCCTTGAATGTCACCGTGTCAAAACGTGGTCCTTCCACAAGTTGGAAGTTTGCCTCTGTAAGCACACTGGCCACAACTTCGGTCAACAACTTGACCCTTTGCGCGATCTTACGCAGACCCTCTGGTCCATGATAAACCGCATACATTCCAGCCATCACAGCAAGCAACACCTGCGAGGTACAAATGTTACTGGTCGCCTTGTCTCGACGAATGTGCTGCTCGCGTGTCTGCAAAGCAAGCCTGAGCGCGTGGTTCCCCTGTGAGTCGCGCGTCACGCCCACAAGACGACCTGGCATCTTGCGCTGGTTCTTTTCTGTGGTTGCAAAGTACGCCGCATGTGGACCACCAAAGCCCATCGGCACACCAAAACGTTGTGTGGAGCCAATGACCACATCTGCGCCCCACTCTCCAGGAGGTGTGAGCAACGTCAATGCAAGCAGATCTGCGGCGACAATCACCTGGCTCTTGTTTTCATGAGCTCGAGTCACGAGGTCAAGAAGCCCCTCGTCGACCACACCGTTTGTTGCGGGATACTGCAAGAGGATCGCGAATACATCGTCGCTCAATTCCATGGCGTCGTTGTCCACCACGTTGACCTGAATCTCAAGAGGCAAGGCACGCGTCCTGATGACATCAATGGTTTGAGGATGGCATGCACTGGAGACAAGAATGGTCTGACGCTTTCCACGCAAAATACCATGAGCCATGCTCATGGCCTCGGCGGCAGCGGTAGCTTCATCAAGCAAGGATGCGTTGGCAATTGGCATTCCTGTAAGGTCACAGATCATGGTCTGGAAGTTGAGCAATGCCTCAAGTCGTCCCTGAGAGATCTCAGGTTGGTATGGCGTGTACTGTGTGTACCATGCTGGATTTTCAAGGATATTTCGCAAAATCACAGGAGGCAAAACCACGCGGTGATATCCCATGCCGATGAATGGACGCATGATCACGTTCTGCCCAGCGAGCCTTGATGCCTCGGCCAACATGTCCTGTTCACTGGACGCCGCAGGAAGCTCCAGAGCCTCGGTACGCAAGATCGATGCGGGGATCGTCTTTGCGACAAGTTCATCCAGAGAGGCGTAGCCTGTCAGGGCGAGCATCTGCTCGATGTCTGTGGTGGAAGGTCCGATGTGACGGGTGTCAAAGCGATCTGTGGAAGAGAGAAGCCCTGTGAGCTGATTGGACTCAAGTTGACTCATGGCCTGTGCTCCTTGCGAGGTGAAAACAAAACAAGGAAAGAGCATGTGGATTTGACACACGCTCTTTCACACCAAAACAGGCCCCCTACTTACTACGACTACCCAAGGAAAGCAACCAAGATAAACATTCTAGAAATGCACCAATACACCTGTCGGATCAATCACTTAGCCACAGAAACAAAACCAACACAGCTCATTCTTCCATCGCCTGTCGAAGTGATTGACGAAGATAGTCTTTCCCTTCCTGCGTGGAGAGGTTTGTTTGCTGCCCACCTGGGAGGTAGGTCTTGAGCGCACCATCTGGACCATAAATAAAGAAGTCATCCTTGGAGCCCATCTGAATCGACCACGCATCAACAGCTTCAGTATCCTGGAACGTCACCATGCCATGGCGCGGAGTACCATCCTCATTGGTGAGGATCGCGCTCTGATGCTCTGCGTTGTTGGCAGAGATCCCATGTACCACCACAAACTCCACGTTCTCAAACTCGGCATCGGTCCTAAACGACTCAAGAATCGCAGCCTGAGAGCGGCAGTAAGGGCACCACCCCACAAGGAACGCCACAAACACGTACTTTCCTGAGAACGCATCAAGCCCATACGACTCTCCATAGCGCTCACTCTGTGGCTGAATATCCTCAAGCGTCCACACAGGCCACTCATCTTGCGATTCGCATGCCTCGGCACCATCCACACCACACGTCGCCCCAATCGACTCCGTGTTATCCACGCCCTGCCCTGCATTATCAGTGGCAGCACAGGCACTTAAACAGGTTAATGCACATAATAAAGAGGTCAAAAGCAACGCAGATTTCATTGTATTTCCTTGGAAGTTCAGGTCAACGTACACATCGCAAAACTACACATCTTCCGTACAAGAAATCAACGACTAACGTCATCAAGAGGCGCGGTTCTGGGCGAACATTT
>CATLTV010000304.1 GCA_950059285.1 uncultured Pseudomonadota bacterium
AGAAGAAACCCCTACTTATTTTTTAATTTGATCGTTATGCACAAATTGGACTGCTTTCTCATGCATCAAAACCGCCTATAATCCTTACTGTGTGATGCAGTTAAGCGTAATGAACTATGCCACGACTCGGGATGACCCCTCGGTGCACTCACGCTCAAGGATGAACTGGTGTGGAACCACAACACACCCTTTGATGAATCAGGAAGGATACACCATGTTGGAGAGCTCTCTCGACCCTATTCTACACCAATCAACCCTACAAACACTTGCGCCTGAAACTACGGAGACTCCCTTATTTTCAACGCTTGTGGGGCTATGTCAGGAACCTGCTCACCAACCCACCCCCTACAAGCAGCAGCGTCAGCAAGAACAAAACTGGCCGCTCATCTGCGCGCTTCTTGATGGCATCTTCCACAACGATCCCACACAGCTTGAACACGCCATCGCTCAGGTTACACACCACACAACTACCTGGGATGCACTTCATAAAAAAGCACCTCAGCGCTGGTTAAACAAGGTCATGGAAGGTGAACAACTCCCCATGATGTCTGTGGTCATGCATATTGATTTGCGTCAACACAACCTCTCTCTCAAGCAGCTCCAATACCTGCTTCAGCACAAACACCTTGATCACGTCAAGATCCTGCGCATCGATGAAGCTCGTCTCTCATCCCTCGCAGGCATCCTGCTCGCACAAAGCCCCATGCTTCAACAACTTCAGGAGTTATACCTTGGCTACAATCCCGAGCTTGATGAAATGGGCTCCGCACAACTCTTTCAACATGGCGACTTTTCCAACATGCAGGTCCTGAGCCTCGCAGGCACACGCTTTGGCGATGAAAGCATGAAGCAACTCGTGGGCAACACCACAATTAGACAGCTCAAACACCTCTACCTCAATGAAAACACCATCACAGATCGTGGCGTAAACATGCTCTCCCTGGCGAGCAACCTCTCTACACTGGAGACGCTATATCTTTATAAAAATGAGGGAATTTCAGAGAAATCCGCAGTGATGCTCCAACAACGTCGTGAGCTGGGATTCCCCTCTCTTGAGGTCGCTGACCTCTCTGAGTGCAATGTGCCACACACCCTGTGTCAAAAGCTCGCCGCCCCACCCCAACAAAACACATCAAAACCAAACTTTGCCTAGTTGTATGAACTTGTGACGGCCTAACTGATCTCGAGCGAAATATATAAACAAAAAGCTCAGCGAGGAATTTGAAATCAGCGCTTAACTTTATGACAACAATCAAGTAACCATACCTGTCAAACACATCAGCAGAGGATGTTTGCTCACACGCAAACATCCTCTGCTTTATTTTCTCCTCAACATATCCGACGATCACCATGCTCATCATCTGCCCCACCCCTATTGGAAACCTTGACGATGTCACGCCACGACAGCTCAAGGCCCTTCAAGACGCTGACATCATCGCCTGCGAGGATTCACGCAACACAGGAAAACTCCTGGAGTTATTGCACATCAATCGCGATCCTCAACGCACAAAGCTTGTCAGTTACCATGAACACAACGCGCAGGAGCGTGCGCCCGAGCTCATCAGGCACCTGCAACACGACCTCACGGTTGTTCTTGTCAGCGATGCAGGCACACCCACCATTTCAGATCCTGGTTATCGCCTCGTGCAGCTCTGTCATGAACATGGCATCGCGGTCACTGCACTGCCTGGCCCTGTCGCAGCAATGGTCGCACTGAGCGCATCGGGACTCCCCTCAAACAGGTTCTTTTTTGAAGGGTTCCTCCCCGCCAAACAACAAGCAGCACAGGAGCGCTTGCACATCATCAAGCAACTGCACACCACGACAATCCTGTACGAATCCCCCCACAAGCTCCTGCGTACACTACAACTCCTCGTCGACACCTTTGGTCCAGAACATATCATCTGCGTAGCTCGCGAGCTGACCAAACTACACGAAGAATATGTGCGCAAGACTACACAGGAAATGCTTGAAGATTATCAGTCACGCGACAAGGTTCGTGGTGAGTTTGTCATCCTGATCGAGCCATCCACAGAAAGTGGCGCACTTGAAGGTGATGCACTTGATGCAAAGATTTTGGAGCTGCTTCAACAGAACATCAGAACCAAGAAAATTCGCGACCAGCTCTCCTCTCTATGTGACTTGAAGAGTTCCGAACTCTATGCTCATATAGAAAAGCTCAAAAAAGATAATAACCTGTAACTTCACTCAAGGTTTACCCTCATGTATTCTCTCCCTCACAAACGCCTCCTCTCAGCGTTGCTTGTCAGCAGCTTGTTTGCTATCAACTGCGGCCCCTCCAACAACGATACAAACAAGGACACCACCCCTGCTGACATGTCATCACCTGATATGATGGCGGATCTGGACACCACTCCAGAGGACATGGCTCCAGAGGATATGCTTGACCCTGATATGGGCGAAGACATGTCTGCTGATATGACTGAAGAACCTCAGGGCTATCTCATCCCCGAGCTTGGCCAGGATGTACAGGTATCATTTGACGCCCAAGGTGTGCCTCACATTCGATGCCAGACCAATGACGACTGCTTCGCTGCTCAAGGTTACTTCCATGCGGCGCATCGCTTTGCTCAGATGGATCTGCGCCGTCGTGTCGGAAGTGGTAGAATCTCCGAACTCTTGCGCATTGATAACGACAACGCCTTCCAGAGTGATGTCACAAACAGACTCTTGCTCTCAACCCGTGATGGAGAACCTCTTGAAGAGGTCATGTACACCAACCTTGGAGCCACTGAAAAAGCTGCCATCGACGCCTATGCGCGCGGTGTAAACGCATGGCTTGAGGATTTGAGACAAAAACGCAATGGTGCAGAACTCAGCGAGGAAGCAGGTTACGCCCTCCTGAACTACACGGACATCCCCGAGTGGAGACCCCAGGATTCTCTTCTTGCAGGTTTCGTATTCCTCAATAGTTTGATGGACATCGGCACCATCGAACTCAACGCAGCCAACGCGCTTGCGATTTATGATGAGAACCTGTTCCTTGACCTCTACCTTGGCTGGCACCTCGATCCAGACAGCTCGATCATCACCTCGGCAGGCGGAACCTATAACCAGCTTGGACCAGCATCCTTGACAAGCAACTCGCGCTTGAACCTCTCAAAAATCAAACAGCGTCTTGGTCAAAACTCGGCGCTCTTTGCCGATGCACAGAAAAAAATCGCGCCCCTTGCACAGTTCTCACAAGACGAGACCCCCTTTGGCTCAAACTCCTGGGCCACTGCTCCTGCTCGCAACAGACAGGACCACGCATTGCTTGCCAATGACCCCCACCTTAGTCTGAGCAACCCCGCGCTGTGGTATCTTGTCGAAATGGATGCAAGAACATCGGGCAGCGGCGACCTGCACGCAGCTGGCGTCTCCTTCCCTGGCATGCCAGGCGTGTTGATTGGTTACTCCGAGGATGTCGCGTGGAGCGCCACAGTTGCCTTCTGGGACCTTGTTGACATTTATGTCGAGGAGCTCAGCGCGGATAAGCAAGGTGTGGTACGAAACGGCACCACGATTCCATTCATCAAGAAAACCTACACCTTCACACGCTCATCAGGAGACGTGGAGCAAGAGCTTCTCTTCGTCCCTGGCCACGGTCCAGTGATCTCCATGGGCGATGATACAGCAATCACCCTCAAGAGCGTGCTCGCAGAAAGTCAGGATGACTTCAAACTCTTCCTTGGCCTTGGCAACACACACAACCTTGAGGAAGCGCGCGAATACCTGGCTGGCAGCACCGCTGCTGGCTTCAACTTCACGCTCATCGACCGTGCTGGCAACATCGCATACTACCCCTTTGCTGGTGTACCAAGGCGAGAGTGGGATACGGGTGTTGCACCCACATGGCTGCCTCTGCCAGGTGATGGTTCAGCCGAGTGGAGCGATAAGCTGATTAAAGCAGGCGAACTCCCAGAACTGTACAACCCACCAAACAACTTCATCGCGACGGCCAACGCTGCAATCACGGATGATATGCTTGATGGTATCCCTGGCAACGCAGGTTACCCTCCTCTGCAAACACCATTCATGGCCCCTGGCTCTCGCCAGACACGCATCGTGGAACTCCTCAGAAGCACCTCCGAGCATACCGCGAATGGCTTCATGCAAATGCAGGGTGACACCACATCATGGGTCGCACAGAGGCTCCTCCCTGGCATCCTTGAAAAGTTGAACACCGACGAGATGACCACCGAACAACAGGCACTCTACGATACGCTCAGCACATGGAATTACACATGTCCTGCTGCACTTGTAGATCGTCGTGATCCTGAAAACTCCGAAGTCATCGCGGAACAACAAGCTGCTGCATCTGGATGTAGCGCATTCCATGTCTTGCTGTTCACACTGACGTATCAGGTCTTCCGCGATAACGTCGCAGAACAAGGCGGACAGGCAAACCCATCCTATGAGCTGCGCGCAATCTTCTGGCTCTTGACCAACCCATCCATGCTTCATGGTGAGGAAGAAAATTACTGGGATGACCGCTCCACAGAAGACACCGTGGAAGATGCCACACTCACCACAACCATTGCGTTTGAAACCACGCTCACACACCTCGACTCACTCTTTGGTTCAACCGCTCCAGAAGATTGGATCTGGGGTCGTATCCACACGTTGACCAACAGCGCAGACCTCTTCTCCGCGTTGACACCTCTGTATAACAACGGACCATTTGCCACAGATGGCGGCCTGTACACAGTCAATGTGGCCAACCCTGGAAACCCAGGCGAAGGCGATGGCTCATACACACACGGCGCAGGAGCATCGATGCGCATGGTCGTGGAAGGTAAACCCGAAGGCTTCGTGGGACACTTCAACTTCCCTGGTGGTCAGATTCATCGCAGAACCTCCGAACACTACGATGACCTCATCGATGGCTGGCTTGATAACAGCCGCTTTGTCATGCCCTTTACTCAGGAAGAGGTGGATGCTGCGGCCACGGAAACACTGACAATTTCACCAAAATAACAGTCAGGCAGACACAAAAAAGATCGTATGGCGAGTGATTACTTGTAATCACTCGCCATACGATCTTTTTTGTGTCTGCCATCCAGGCGTAACGTCATTACATTGCATAGCAGCAGCCAAAACAGGAGCACCGCACATGACCACCATCACACTGAAAAACAAATCATTTTATATCGCGGGAAGATTTCGTTCAGGCTCACACAACGAGATCACAGAACGCTTCAATCAAAAAGGTGCTCACATCACATCCACCATCAGCGCCCAGCTTGATGGGTTTGTCGCTGGTATCTCCTGCAAAGCACAACGTAACCGCGCACGCTCACGCGGCGTCCCCATCCTCAATGAATCCGAAATGCTCGAACTGCTGGAGCATGGAGAAGTCACAATCTCCCAAAAAGACACCATTGAGAGCACATTCAACATGTCCGAAGCAATCAGCGAGTTAAGAGGTCTTTTTGATGGCCCTCCCTCCTCCGAGACATGGACACGATGCCTTGAAATTGTGGAAGAATGCGATCCTGAACAACACGCCGAGCTGGTTCACTACATGGAGCACTTCATTCAAAACTGGGACATGAGCGAGGGTATCCGTTGGACTCCTGTAAACCATCCTCCAAAACATGACACACTGCTTGTGGGCGTCAACACCATGGAGTGGTCCTACAGCAACCCCACCTCTGAACTGCGCACCGCACCTCCCATGTGGATTGTGGAGATGCTGCGTGGCGAATACCATATCAAACACACACTGGTTCGATGTGTTCACCTGACTGAATTTAAAATCAATGGAGGCCAGCTCACCACGCTCATCGCTAACCCCTACCTCACGCATATGCACACGCTCGTCACTGGTGAGAAAAACAACCTGAGCAAGTCCTTCCTCAAAGCATTATCCACAACGACCACACTTCCTGAACTCCATACGCTCTATCTGAACATGAAACCCTCACGGGTCACACAATACATGCTCGACACATGGAAGAGCCTTACACCAGAGACCTTCACGCTGAACAACCTGACACACATCTACTTTGGCACAGAGTTCGACACTCCATTTAGACAGGTGTCACGACAACGCTACCTACATCAACTGGACATCCTTGAGGATATCCACGTGGAGTATGGTCGCTGGCAATGGAAAGGTCCTGGATTAAGATGGGTCAGACACAAACATCAACCCCACACATGAATCAGCGCGTCATAAAGAAGCTTTCTTTTTGACGCTCCACACGCAGCGAGGCACATCATGAGCAAGAGACGCATTCAACTTGAGGGCGCACTTTACAAAAAAGGGGGACGCCTCTCACAAACCGACTGGGACACGGTGCACAGAAACCTGTCTGACTGGGGAGCAGAACCTCTCTATCACAACAAGTACCCCGACTTTTTCATCGCTGGCGCCGGGAGTCGCAGCAAGAAAAGCCAGGCGCTCGCCAGAGGTATCCCGGTCATCGATGAAGACACGCTCCTGGTCGCCATGGCTCAGGGCTACTTTGATTACAGTGACAGGTTTATTGATGAGGACCTTACACTTGACCAGGCCATTGCAGAACTTCGCAGCACCTTTGACGGCGAACCGACTTCAGAAAGTTGGACAACCTGCCTGGAACTTATCGAACGCTGTCCAGATGAGCAGTTTGAACCTGTCTTCCACTACATCTCACAAGACGTAGATCGCTGGACCACACCATCAGATCATCAGTGGTCTCCCAGTGCAGACCACGCCTTACTCAGCGGAGTTCCTTCAAGTTGGATTCACTCCGTCCCCCGCAACGAGCTACGCGTGTGTCCACCTATCTGGCTGTACGAAATGACGCGTTCGCCTGCACAATACCACAAAAAACACGAACTTATTCGAGCCATTAGCTGTGATGAGATGCGCCTTAACTTGAGCGGATTCAAACGCATTCTAGAGCGTTATAAAGAAAAATCTGTTATACTTTGAGAAACACAAAAAGGAGGTCATGATGTCCTATTCCAAAGATGC
>CATLTV010000305.1 GCA_950059285.1 uncultured Pseudomonadota bacterium
CCAAGGTTTTGGAGTGTGTCGCGTGCTTGAATGAGCGCGTCTTTGATCTCCTGAGAGGGTTCAATGAGGTTGTTTGAGAGGATGGAGTAGACCTTCACATCCTTGATGCGAACCTCGGAGGGGTTGTGCAAGTTGAGGTCATGGCGGATGCCCTGGTCAAGGCCATCATCGCCAGCGAGGAGTTTTGTAAGAGGGTAGAGGTCTTCAGCGCGTCTGCACAGTGGGCCTGTGCACAGGTAGCGCAGCGCGTCGCCGTCACTGCGTGGGTATTGCCCTGAAGATGGGACAAGTCCGCCAGTGGGTTTGTGGCCAAAAATTCCATTGAAAAATGCGGGCATACGAATGGAGCCGCCCACATCAGAACCAAGGCCAAAGGGTGAGGCGCCTGCGCCGATGATGGCACCTTCACCGCCCGATGAGCCGCCACAAATGTGGGCTTCGCTGTAGGCGTTATTGGTGCGTCCGTAGACGTAGTTATGCGTTTCATACCACATGCAAAGTTCGGGTGTGTTGGTGACTCCGAGTGGGATGATGCCCGCGTCTCTCCAGCGTTTGACCGTGATGGCATCATGGGTGCTGCGAATATTTTGGCGAGCGACGACACCAGCGGAGTTTGGCATGTGGGTGAGGGCGAAGCTTTCTTTGATAGTGCAAGGTACGCCTGTGAAGGGCTGGATATCTTCACCACGAGCGAGCGTGATATCGGCCTGTTCTGCTTCGCGTTTGGCGTCATCATAACGGTTGGCGATGATGGCATTGAGCAAGGGGTTGACTTGCTTTGCGAAGTTGATGTGCGCCTCCACGACCTCGGTAGCCGAGATTTTTTTGTCAGCAAGTTGTGCGGCGATCTCTGTGGCCGAGGCTGTGAAGAGCTCTTCGTGTGTTGTGGGAGGTGTGCGTAGGGCGTTTGTTTTGGGTGATGGCGAGATGTGTTGTGTGAGCTTGCGCAGGACAGGAGGAGTTTGCATGAGCGTGGTCTTTGTGATTGTTTTTGGTTGTTATTGCTTATTATTCAGTGTCTTAGCAGCAGGCTTTTGTGCCTGCGGAGCATGCTTCAATGGCCATGAGCTTTGCCTGATTGGGTTCTGAAGACATGAGCGCGGTGGCATGTGCGCAGAGCGCATCGGAGTACGCGGGATCTTCGCGCGTGAGGCTATTGAGCAAAGGTTCTGTAATTAACAGCGCATCCTCTGGTTGATTGATGGCGTTGTAGAGGATCGCCTGTTGGAGTTTTGAGAAGGTGTCACTGGGTTTGAATGTGAGGACATCAGCGTAGAGGTTGATGGCGTCCTGATAGTATCCTGACTCGTGGCTAAGCAGGGCGAGCCAGAGCGTGAGTAATTCAAAGTTGGGGGCCTGTTCATAGGCCTGTCTGGCAAGTTCGAGGGCATCTTCATGTGCGGCCGCCTCGTGTGCTTTGTAGGATTCGATATAGAGTTGGTAGGCAGCAGCGGGGAGGAGTTTTGTGCCCTGAGGGGGGCAGGGGTTTCCGCAGCGGTACATGTTGTGAAAGATTTTTGTGGGTGGCGTGGTGCCAGGACAGTTGACCTCCCAGATATCGATGACATCAGGCTCTTCTGTGGCCATGGGTGATTTTTGTGTGGATGAGGTTGTAGAGGCTTCAATGCTCTCAATGTGAGTGATTTCAGCCATGGCACCCGAGGGGCAGGTCAGGCGACCAAACCAGAGCGTGCGAGTGCCCGCGCCAAAACCCCATTCTGCGGGGGTTTCGGCGGAGAGCCCATAGGATGAGGATGTGTCCTTACACATCTCTTCGGAGACGGTCATAAAAGGGGTGGGGCAAGGAGATTCAGGCGCCTGAGTGCTGGAGACTTCGATATCTTCATCGCTTCCTTCAGGAGGGATAGGTAGCTCGGATTTTTTCTGCTCAAGGGGGGATTGAATGGTGGAGCAACTGGCAGAGCAGAGCAAAAAAAACAAGGAGAGGAGCAGAGGTGAGGATGATGTGACGTGTTGCATGGGGTTTGTGTGGCTTTGCTGTGGTGTGGTTTGCGGTCGCCTTTTTGTTTTGGGGCATCATGCCATGAAAGCAGTGTGCTGACCATGAGATTGCAAGAGTGGAGTAAATAAAGAGGGGCGATCGTGTCGAAAGTAGTGACAGGCACCACTATTTTAAGACAGGTTGGTTGACTCATGCATAAATATATAAGTTACAGTGTTTTCATGGCATTTATTGTGTGCTCCTCGCAGGCTAGCGCACAGTCTGTAGATGACTTGCGCGTGGTGTTGTCCTGCCCTGAATATGAGGCTGGGCCACCGATACAGGGCAATGATCCTGTGGTGGGGGCACGTGTGCAGCCAGGTGTGTTGGCATATCAACGTGGTGATCGCGTGGAGTGCGTGATTGATTATGTATATACGGGGTCACAGGTCTTGAATCAGGTGGAGTTTGCGTTGCAGTTCCCTGATTTGACGTATGAGGTGTTGGTGACAGATCCGCAGGATTTTCCTGGAGGAAACCCGCTGGACCTGTCGTATGGGCGCGCTGGTGTGTATACCGAACCTGATGCATTGATCATGAGTGCGGGGAATGTGTCGGGGTACAGGGTTGGTGTTTTTGATCCTGTATCTCAGCGTTATTCATGGGGATTTGGCGATATGTGGCCAGGGAGTGTGGGGCAGCTCAGGGTATCGCTTTTGATGGATGCGACGAGCTATGATCTGGCACAGATCGAGCTTGATGTGAGCGCGACACAGGGGAGCAAGAGCCCGAGGGTTGTGCGCGTATCGTATGCAGGTGGGGATGATCGTTATGCGTTGACCTCACAGGTAGTAGAACGCGCCGCGATAGTGGGAGGTCATCTTGGGGCACACCATAAGCTTGAGCGTCAGGAGCAGGGAAGGCGTCTGCGAGATATGAAAGCGCAGGTATTTTTGCCTTACTGGGATGGCATGACGATTCGTGCGGATGGTGCATATGATGTGAACAACGCCGATCATCAGACGTTGTACGACGCATCACAACTTCGCGTCTGGCTTGTGGCCTCAGATCGCGTGCTCGCCGAGCTTGACGCAGGAGCTACATCTGCGCCGCTGGCAGGTGCCAATGCTGGTAAGATTATTTTACATAATACACAAAGTGGTGTGATCGAAGTTTTCATGGGGTCAGTAGAGGAGGGAGCTTATATCCTCTGGGACGCGCCTCTTGTTGTACCCGCCGGGGTGGATCTTGGTGAAGGAGACACGATCCCTCACACGATGTGTTGGTCGTGGGGTGTGCACCCTGCCACATGTTCAGATCCTTCTCTGGTGACCACGCTAGGGGTCGAATCTACACCTGCCTGGAGCGTTGATTATCAGGGGCGCAGTTACACCACACAGGGAGTGATCGCCACGCATGGTATGAGTGAGGCGCGTGCGCTCTCTGCGACATCCAGCGATTTTACGCAATTTATCAAGATCATAAACCCAACATCAAGGGCGCTTGAGCAGCTGGTGGTGTCCACACAAGCGCCTGGCGATCAAGCACCTCAATCGACCTTTGTACGTGCAAGTCTTGGGCAGTTCTGGCTTGCCCTGTCGCACCTGACTGGACCTGTTGAGATTTATGTGTCCACATCGCCATCAAGTTATGGCCATGAGCTTGATCTTGTCAGTCGCGAAGTTCCACAAACGCAGGCTCAGGACTGGATTCGTTGCAATGATGTGCAGGGTCTTCCCACGGAGTATTGTGCCTTGCCACATCTTCAGGCGGTGGGGGTTGATCCTCAGTCAGTTCAGGAGGTGTCATTTCGATTTCCACAGTTTCCTGCGCTGTTTATGGCAGGGTTGTCCACGCAGTCGTCATCATTTACGGGTGTGAGCGTGGACTGGGCAATGCTTTCATCTGTGGTTGATTCCATAAATGGTACAACATCTTATGACCCAAATACATTGTCACAACGTTCCATTGCGAGCACTTCGGCGCTCTCATGGGATGCTGCTCCGCTCATGCGCTTGCCCAGGAGCGCCGAGGTTAGCAAGGCAGATGTCGATTCACTGGTTGGATTGACTGGGCTAGGAGCACATCAGTGGGTTGAGAGCGCACAACCTGTTGTGAAATCACCAGGAACCAGCTCTTTTGTGGGGCTGCGATTGTACAATGATGGGGTGCAATCCAATATCTTTGGTCCCTTTGAGGTGGGGCTGACTGTGCCTCCTTCGTTTGACATTGATAGCTCTCAATTTTTTGCCTCGGATACCATGATGCCACGCCTGAGGGTGGGGCGAAATGATGGTGCAGGTACAACGTTGTGGAGTATGCATGGTGGCCAGTACACCACACTTGCGTACAACTGGGAGCCTGCATCTCGACAGTACACCGTGCAGATTGAGACCACTCATCCTGACGGTGCGCTTGTGCCTCGAGCAGGTTCGGTAAGTGGTGTGAGTGATTTGATTCTGCTGCTCGATGGGCGATTGTTGGTGAGCGCTGGTGATAGCCTTGCATTTTCATCCGCCTACGTTGAAGCGAGCGTCATCGAGTCTGGGCGGCTTGTACGCAAGCGTTTCCCGCTCGCTACAGCAGAGTTTTCATTGTCACCGCGTTTTGCGCGTCCATCTCTGGAGGTGAGTGCTCCTGATAAGGTGGGCGCACATCAGGTCTTCTCGTATGATGTGGATATTCATAACGTTGCCTACGATGAGTTTGGCAGGTTGTTGCTGGAGCCTTCCTCTCTTTCTACGAATAATGCTGTTTATTATCAGAGGATTACGAGGTTTGGTGACCACTCGCCAGGAGGAGCAACGGGCGGAAATAGTATTTTTGTGAGCGCGTCTTCGCTGGAGTCGACCGCGATCTGGGTCAGTGTGGAGGAGAACCCCCCAAGGGTTGCCTCGGACCAGTTTGCAGGCGTGGCAGGTGGTTGGACCTTGTGTGCGTCACCTGGAAGTGTGTGTAATTCGACAAAGCTTGCGCAAGCAAACGTATCAGACAGTGATGTGAGATGGGTGGCGTTTCAGTTCACAGCACCACTGGAACTCACCGATGTTGAGCCACGTGGTGTCGAAGCTCGTCGTGGAGTACAGCGCCAGAACGTGCCCTATGAGGTGGAGATTTCAGTGCAAGAGCACGGCTCTGCACAGGACAGTGTGGTGAGGGTACAAGGAGAGCTTGTGACCAGTGAGCAAACGCGTGTGAGCGACTTTGCAGATACTCTGGTGGATGCCTCCTGCGTGACAAGCTTGCCCTTTGTGGGATTTGACGAGCAAGAGCGCTGTGATGGTGTGGATAATGACTGTGATGGTCAGATCGATGAGGATTTCTTCACGGGTCTTGGCTGTGTGAAAGATTTTGGGACCTGTTCTCTTGCTGGTCAGTTAATCTGTGACGCACAAGGTTTTCAGGTGTGTGACACCAGTATGCACCAGGATCAAGACCAGGATACATTTCCCGATCTGTGTGATTGTGCTCCCGAGGATGGGATGCGTTCGGTGATGGATGCGTTCTCGCTGACTAGCTGTGATTACGATGGAGATGGGGAGTGTGACCGTCAAATAGCCGTGCTCAATCAAAGCCTTTGTACTCAGGGTGTGGGGGATTGTAACGATTTGAATCCATTGATTTATTCACAAGCTGAAGAGCTGTGTGATGATGTGGACAATAACTGCAACGGCCAGATTGATGAGAGTTACCTCATGCTGGGTGATACGTGCGCAGTGGGACAGGGCGCATGTTATCGTGAGGGCACCTTATTTTGCGGTGGTGACGCGCGTTCAGTGACATGTGATGCGATCGCAGGTTCTCCTGTTCAGGAGCTGTGTGATGGCTTTGATAACGACTGCGATGGTGAGGTGGATGAGGACTTTACCATGTTGGGGAGTCCTTGTGTGGAGGGCGTGGGTGCTTGCGCACGTGATGGTGTGTTCGAGTGTGATGCGGTCAACGGCTCTGTGGTGTGTAGCGCTGAAGCGGGTGTGTCCTCGGCAGAGCGTTGTGATGGCATTGATAATGATTGTGACGGCGACATAGATGAGGACTTTGCGTTGTCTGATGCATGTGATGTTGTCTTGTTTGAGGGGTGTGCCGTCAGCGGTTTCAGAGTGTGTGCTGTGAGTGGAGAGGGATATGTTTGTATGCCTTTGGGTTCTCCCTCGGACATGGATGCGGACGGCTATCCAGATGAGTGTGACTGCGCACCAGAAGATGCGACACGTCAGGGCGTGGAAGATTGCGACGGCGATTTGGATGGTTGGTGTGACGCCGAAATAGATGTTGTAAATGAAGGTGTTTGCACGAAAATTGGCGACTGTGATGATGCTAATGCCGATGTGCATCCTGCTGCGGATGAGCTGTGCGATGGCGTGGACAACAACTGTGATGCCACGATTGATGAGGGCTTTGAGACGCTTCTTGGTCAGGTGTGTGTTGCTGGTGAAGGCGCATGTGCCAATGAGGGCGTGTTGAGGTGTAACGCATCAGGGCTTGATGTGGAGTGTAGCGCTGTCGCTGGTGTGGAAGGCTCCGAGGAAGTGTGTGATGGCTTTGACAACAACTGTAATGGTGAGGTGGATGAGGCGCTCGCAAATATTGGAACACGTTGTGTTGTGAGCTTTGGTGAGTGTGAGGTTGCGGGTCGTCTGGTGTGTGAGCCAGAGGTCAGCGTCGATGATGCTGTCGGGCTTGCATGCAAGCCCGACAGCATCATCGACGCTGATCTCGACGGTTATCCAGATGAGTGCGACTGCGCACCAGAAGATGCGACGCGTCGGGGAGTGGAAGATTGCGATGGCGATTTGGATGGTTGGTGTGATGCCGAAATAGATAGTGTAAATGAAGGAATTTGCACGAAAATTGGCGACTGTGATGATGCTGACGCCGATGTGCATCCTGGTGCGGATGAGCTGTGCGATGGTGTGGACAACAACTGTGATGCCACGATTGATGAGGGCTTTGATGTGGGCTCCACATGTAGGGTTTCGATGTGTGAGC
>CATLTV010000306.1 GCA_950059285.1 uncultured Pseudomonadota bacterium
AAAAAATCTTCGATTTTTTGCCCGGCCGCCCTCGCCCTCTTTTGTTCCAAAACCTATCAAGCCATCTGTCAAAAGCTGCGTTTTGGGGCATGTTTTTGCACATTTGTGCAAAAGTTTAGTTTTTGAGTTCCCAGTGCACAGGTTTGAGCTGTGTGGATTGAATTGATGAATCGGGGGTGAGTTGTGTCGTGCCAGGGGGGAGGTCGAGCCAGAACCAGGTTTGGGATGAGCCCTCGGAGGTGGTGACGATTTCCTTGTGTGAGATGTCTTCACTGGATGAGGTGAGTTTGGGGGAGAGGTTACCAGGCATGACAAGCGAGAAGTTCTTGATGGTTTTGTTGGTGGGGTTTAGCAGGGCAACAGAGCCGTCCGGGAGTTCAAGGATGCGGACCTGTTTGGCGAGCATCCAGTAGGCGATAAGTTGGGTAGGGGAGGTGACGAGGATATTATGTTTTTCGTTGATAAGTTCGATGTTTGCGAGAGATTTTGAAAAAGATTCAGAGAGTGTCCATTGTCCCTTGCGTTCGGGTTCAAGGAGAGCGTTTGAAGCACTTCGAGAGAGTGGGTTTCGTGTGGCGATGAGGGGAGTAGCAAAGAGTGCGACGCCACGTTGTTGGATGAGGTTTGTAAGCGCAGGGGTGGAGAATATGGAGGAGTAGAGTTCAGTGCGATTGCCTGAAAGTTGTGGGACTTCAAGGTGTGTGGAGTGGTTTGAGAGCAGGGGTGGAAGGGGTTGTTTGACGGTAGCGTCGTTGATGGTGATGGAGGGAGGGTGCTCAAGGATATTGGTCTGTGAGGGAGAGCGCAGGACTCCGAGCGTGAGGTAGGGGGTATGAGGCTGTAAGAACGGCGCGCACTGGGGTGTATCGAGCAGGAGAGGTGTGTTCTCCAGCGCGTTTTGTGTGGTGCGTGCGAGGAGTGAGGCGCGTGAGTTCCTGAGTTGCTCCACGAGTTTTTTGGTGGAGGGTGCGGACTGCCATGAGGGTTCCATGGCCAGGTCTGCACCGAGGCCAAGGCCGAGGAGACCGCCGTTGCCAAAGCGAGGATCATCTTCCATGGAGTGTCCATAGAGGAGTGTTTTACTGCGAAGTGTCCAGTCCTGAGCGTTTTTGGCGCGAGCGTCCTTGTGTGCGCCAGCTTTGTGAGATGCGGGGTCAAGGAAGAGGGGCGCGATGGCGGCGCGATAGCCCTGAGGCTGCCTTGATTGAACGAGAGGGATGCGTTCACCGATAGTGATTGTAAGTTGCTGTTCTATCGTTGTTTTTTGGTCTGTGTCTGGAGGGCATCCTTCAAACGAGGGCAAATTTGAGGGGTCAAGCAGGGTAAAGATGAGCTGTTGGGAGGAGGCTTCGGGGTTGATGGTGACAGCGGTGAAGTTCCAGTCGGAGAAGCTTAGAGAGAGGTCATGGGAGGATATTTTTGAGGTAATCCAGCCAGGGTTCCAGCTTGAGAGTGTGGTGGTTGAGGAGAGTGACTCAAAGCGCATGGTGTTTGAGATGGCCTTGTAGGAGGAAGGTGGCAAGGTCATGGATGCGCGCAGAGGATGTTGTGCGAGGGCATGAAGGGGAACGTCTTTGAGGGCGGTGCTGAGGGTAATTTGCGGGCTATTTTTGTGAAAGGACCAGATCAGAGAGAGTGATCCCCCCTGGGGGAGGGGAGTGCTGCCCTTGAGCAGGATTGTGTCGTCATCAAGGGAAGAAGAGGACCATGTGAAGTCGTAGTTTTCGTCGAAGGTCAGGGCGAGGTTGATGGTGAGGTCTTCATACTGAAGTGTTGGTCCGGAGGGGGTAGACGAAATCTGGAACGGGAGAGAGTCCTCGTGATGTTGGGCCCATTCGGAGGGGAACTCTTCAGAGAGGTCGGTATGTGTCGACGAGGTTTGAGTTTTTGGGGGTGTGGAGTTGTCTTTTGATGAGAGGAGGAACGCACCCAGACCGATCACAGCGAGGGCAGCCACGCTGGTCGCAGCGAGGATGATGGGTTTTGACATACCAAGGGGAGAAGAGAGGATGTTCATGTGATGGTGACGAAGCATGGGAGACCTGTGGTGGTGATCGAGGATTGTATCGCGTGCAGGATATCTGGACGAGGGTAAGGATAGGGGGGAGGAGAGGGTGCGTCAAAGTCTTCTGGATGAGAGGAGTATTTGCCGTGTGGGAAGAGCGGCCTCTGAGTGCTAAAAATATGATGAATATGAGTGGGTTAATGCAGTTTTTATGTGCTGCTATGGTGAGGTGACCTGTGTGAAGGTGGTGATAAGGAGCATGTGCACTGTTGTTCAAAGTGAGCAGGTGGATATAGAATGGGAAGGAATAGGAGTATTCATCCAGACGAAATTATTAAAAGAGGATCCAAGAAGATGCCAAAAGAGAAGTTCAAGTTAAGTGATACAGTGCAGTTTTTGACACGCCAGATTAACGCCGTGGTGGGAGCCAAGGATGCTTCGGTGGAGATCGAGGTGGGTACACCGAGCGTGAGGCCTGGAGGTGAGGTTGAGGCGTCGGTGAAAGTTGTTGGTGGTGAGAAAGAGCGTGTATTGGACGCGTTGGTGATCGGGCTTTCTGGCAAGGTACAGCAGGATGGAAAATGGCGAGCATACACCGAGACGGTGGAGGTTGGTCAGGGTACGAAGCTTGAGGCCGAGCAGCAGCTTGTGGTGCCCGTGGTGATTTACATTCCAGAGGATGCTGTTTTGAGCGAAGATGGAGGGCAGTGGGGATTTGAAGCTCGCGCGGTGTTGGATCGTGTGATTGATCCGAGGGCCGAGGCGAGTTTTGAGGTTGCGGGTGAGGTAATCGAAAGCTCAGCGGGAGCCGACACCGAAGAGTGAGGCTTGATTGAATTCAAGGATGGGGTGGTGTCCGTGCTGAAGCGTGATGTGCGTCAGTTCGGGCATTGCTCTGATGCGCCAGGGCCAGGACGCGGAGCCAAGTCCTCGATTGATGTAGAGGATGGATTCTTTAATTTTGTAAGGTCCAGCGTAGTATTTGACGCCAAAGGACTGCGCGAGTCGGTTGGTCAGGCGGGGAATATTGAACTGAAAGTTGTGGGTATGTCCGCTCAGGATGAGGTGTCCGCCAGCCGCCGCGCATTCGGGGGCGATGCTTGGGACGTGATTGAGTGTCAGTCCAAAGCGTTGTGAAGGATCGTGATCCTGGAATGCCTGCGCCACGTTGGCGTGTCCTGTGACGTGGTCATCTACACCGATGATATTGATCTCTGTTTCATTGTGGGAGTGGACGACCATTTCATTGGTGAGGAGCGTGATGGGCGTGGGTTCAAACATGGCTTGAGCGAGCTCGGCATCAGCCCAGTAGTCGTGGTTACCGAGGACGGCAAATGAGGTTGGTTTGAGGGATGATAGGGCATCAGCGCAACGTGCGATGTCCTGTTTATTGTAGCCCACGTAGTCGCCCGTGAGGAGGACGAGGTCAGGTTCAAGTTGATTGACATGCGTGCAGAGTTCTTTGATGTGGTGTGGTTTGACCCAGCGTCCCATATGGATATCAGAGATCTGCGTAAGCGTCATACCATTGATGGAGGGAGGTATGGCGGGGTGATGAAGTGTGTATGAGGTTTCTTCGATGGATTTGAGGGGATTGATCATAATAATGTTGTGTGCGCGTAAGAGAGGGAGAGTGTCAATGGTTTGAAGAGTAGGTTCAAGAATGTGGAAGTCCAGCGCAAGGTTTTTGTGGTGAACTTTACTTGGTTCTTGGAGGTTCTGTGGTTATGGTTGACCGATGTGCGCGAGGCAAGTGTGCCGAGCGCCTTGATTGTCTGGAAGTTTAAGTCAAGAGAAGAAGGGAAGTAAGGGATGACATTTGATCCAACAAATCCGTTGATCGTGCAGTCTGATCGTACAGTATTACTGGAGACAGCGAGTCCGAAGTTTGAGGAGGCGCGAGATGCGATCAGCCTCTTTGCGGAGCTCGTGAAGAGTCCAGAGCATATTCATACCTATCGTATATCAGCGTTGTCGTTGTGGAATGCGGCGGCGTTGGGCATGACTCCAGAGCAGGTCAAGGAGAGCCTGGCAGGATACAGCAAGTATGCCGTACCCGATAACTTGCTGGTGGATATTGATGAGTTTATGGGGCGCTACGGGCGTCTGAAGTTACGCAAGGAAGACGACGAGCTGTTCCTGTTCAGCGAGGATATTGCGTTGTTGATCGAGATCTCTCGCCAGAGGAAGGTGCAGAAGTACCTGACAGGTGAGGTGGACGGTCAGTATTTGCGTGTAGATCCCGAGGCACGTGGTGCGTTGAAGCATGTGCTTATTCAGCTTGGTTATCCTGTAGAGGATCTTGCGGGATATGTGCAGGGCGATCCTCTGGATGTGGATCTTCGCAACGAGATGGTTTCGGGAGGAGAGTTTGGTCTGAGGGATTACCAGCAGGAGGCTGTGGGGGCGTTCTGGGCAGGTGGTTCTGTGTATGGTGGTTCAGGCGTGGTCGTGTTGCCATGTGGTGCAGGTAAGACCGTGGTTGCGATTGGCGCGATGGATGCGGTCAAGTCGCACACGTTGATTTTGACGACCAACGTGACCGCGCTCAGACAGTGGCGTGATGAGATTCTGGACAAGAGTACAGTCACAGAAGATCAGATTGGTGAGTATTCAGGACACACCAAGGAGATCAAGGATGTGACGATCACCACGTATCAGATCTTGACCTATCGTAAGAAGAAGGACGCGCCCTTTGAGCACTTTGACCTGTTCAACGAAAAGAACTGGGGCTTGATCGTGTATGATGAGGTCCACCTGTTGCCCGCGCCTGTGTTCCGTGCAGTGGCGAACTTGCAGAGCAGGCGTCGATTGGGATTGACCGCGACGCTTGTGAGGGAAGATGGCTGTGAGGAAGAGGTCTTCAGTCTGATTGGACCCAAGAAGTATGATGTGCCATGGCGTGTTCTGGAGAAGCGAGGATTTATCGCTTCAGCGAGCTGTGTGGAGATCAGGATTCCGTTCAAGGATGATGATTTACGTCTCGAGTATGCGGTGGCAGAGCTCAGGGACAAGCACAGGATCGCCTCGACGAACCCTGCAAAAGTGGATGCGGTCAAGGAGCTTCTGGAGAAGCACGAGAAGGATCAGGTGTTGATTATTGGTCAGTATCTGGATCAGCTTGATGCGCTCTCCGAGATGGCGAATGCGCCGATCATTACAGGTCGTACGCCACAGAAGGAGAGGGAGAAGTTGTATGAGAAGTTCCGAACCAAGGAGGCCAAGGTTCTGGTTGTGAGCAAGGTTGCAAACTTCGCGGTGGACTTGCCTGATGCCAACGTTGCGATTCAGGTGTCGGGTACATTTGGTTCACGTCAGGAGGAGGCACAGCGTCTTGGCCGAGTGCTCCGTCCGAAGAAGGGGAGCAATGAGGCAAAGTTCTACAGTGTGGTCACACGAGACAGCGTGGAGCAAGATTATGCAAATAAGCGTCAACTTTTCTTAACGGAACAGGGATACCGTTACGATGTAGTGATTGCCGAATAGTCTGACAATGTGAGAGAGGGCCTCACGTGTTATCGTAAGGCAGGAAAAGAGGCCCGTCCCCCAGGCGAGCATCACAGCATGTGATGCTCGCCTGGGGGACGGGCCTCTTTTTATATGGTGTGTGGCCATGAGGGGAGTTCATGGAAATGCGTGGGTGGTGGGTTCTGTGTCAGTGCATTCAGGATGGAGGTTGCGCCTTGAACGTAATGGCTCTGGGGGGATTTTGCGAAGACGCATAGGAGCGTTATGGCTTCAAAGAGTGTAAATAATTCAATGGCTTGGATGTGTGGTGTGGAGAGGTTCTGTGTGTAGGCCTCAAGAAATGCTGTTGTGTGTGAGGAGGGCAGCTGATCAAGGAGCCACCACTTGAGTTTGACAAAATCCCAGGCAGGAGAGGTGGCTGCGGCGCGTTCAAAGTCGATGACTCCGCACAGGTGGTGCGTGTGTGGGTCAAGGAGGATGTTGTGTGGATTGATATCGCGGTGTGCGATGGCCTTGATGGCGAGTTCGTGTTGGACGTGGGGCTGTGTCAGGAGTGATTGAAAGCGTTGTGTTGCGAGCTCGACGAGGGTGTATTGCGTGGTGGAGAGGGTATGTTTTGAGCGCACACGACGGCTTGTTTTGGCGAGGATTTTGGAGAGGCGTTGATGGAGCGGGAGCGGATCATCGAGGAGTTTGAGCTGTGGTTTTTCGGAGTTTTCGGAGTTTGTGGTGGGACGCAGGGCGTGAAGGGACGCGAGCCAGCAGGCGAGCTGTTGAATGGATGTTGATGAGAATTTGGCGAGGCTGTGTTGAGCGTGTGGGATGTAGGAGAGGAGGAGTTCGCCAGGGTGATGAGAGAGGATGGAGGGGACAAGGGGGATGTGATGGGAGTTAAGAAATGCGAGCGTATGGAGCTCGGGGAGGAGTTTTGAGTGGTTTTGGGGGTTGGTTTTGAGGACCGCCAGGGGAGGGGTGTTGAGGCTGGAGTGAATAAAGAAGACCTGATTGGAGCGAGCGAAAGGCGCCCTGACGAGGGAGAGGTTGGGTGTGTTCAGGGCGCGTAGAGATGGGTGATGGTCAGGCATTTGCGAGGTTTTCAGCAGCACGGATGATAGCTTTTGCGACATCGTGACGGGTGATTTTTTCGATGCCTTCTAGGCCAGGAGAAGGGTTGACTTCGGTGACCACGGGGCCGTTGGCGGTTTCGAGCATATCCACGCCTGCGACGCGGAGGTTAAAGAGGGCAGCGGAGTCGAGGGCGATGTCACGCATTTCGTCGTTGAGTTTAATGCGTTCAGCGACGCCTCCGAGGTGGAGGTTACTGCGGAAGTCTCCTGATTTGGCGCTACGACGCATGGCACCGACGACCTTGTCATCGACGACAAAGGCGCGGATATCGCAGCCCTTGGATTCGGCGTGGATTTCTTGAAGGAGGAC
>CATLTV010000307.1 GCA_950059285.1 uncultured Pseudomonadota bacterium
CGATGGCGTGGGCATGATCGATGCGCTGTTCAACGCACTGAGGACCACGCTTGCAGAGCAGTATCCCTCGTTGAATACGATTGAGTTCTCCGCCTTTGAAATCAAGGGATTGATGGATGGCGTTGAGGATCATATCAGCAGTAAGGCCGAGGCCGAGGCGACCGTGGGCATTCTCAACAGCGAGGAGCGCGAGTTTATCTTCAAGGCAACCGCGCCTTCCGTGAGTCACGCGGGAATCATGGCAACAGCGCAGGCCGCAGAGTACTTTGTGAACTCGGAGAAGACCTTTGTCAGGTTGAACGAGATCCTTGAGCACTACCGCTCCGAAAACCGCGCTGAGCTTGTACAAAAGTACACGACATTGATGAGCGAAGTGGTCAAGAATACTTCATACAGCGAGGTTGTGGAGAGGATTCGCAACCAGATGTAATGTGTATGAGAGGATTGCAAAGAGACCACAAAGAAGGCGATGGATTTGCTAGCAAATCCATCGCCTTCTTTGTGGTCTCTTTGCGACGTCAGGAGTCACATCCTGTCAGTTGGGCTACGGTCGGTGGGGTGCCGAGGTTATCAAAGGTGTCCTCGGCCTTCTCCGTGTAGAACTGTGTAGGTTCAAAGAAGAATTCGCCAAGGTAGGGTGTGGGGTTGCATCGTTGGTAGGTGGTGTTCTCCCAGACTTTCATGGGAGGTTTGGTGTTATTGACCTGACCAAAGCTGTCGAGGAGGGTGTCAATGTCAGGATTGATCGTGCCATCCTGGTTGACATCAAGGAAGAGTGCGAGCGGATCGTCACCGTTGAAGTTGAGCTCATGTGAGGCTTCCTGATCGCAAGGCAAGATCTCCGTGGTATCGCGACTTACATGACACAGCAAGATGACTTCATTGGGTTTGAGGGGGGAGAACCCAGAGAGGTCGAGCTTGGGGGCGATTTTGACCGAGTCGCTGTCAATGCTGCTGAGGTTGACGTTGACAAACCAGATGTGTGTGAGGTCGATGGGCGAGCTGCTTGAGTTGTAGATTTCAACGAACTTGTTGAATCCACTCCCTTCGACGACCTCCGAGAAGATCAGTCCCTGGCCAGGATCAGGCGGTATCATGTCGATATCCATGTCGCTCATGTCTTCAGGCTGTGCGATATCAGGCATGTCATTGATGCGCATATCACCCATATCCACAGGTTGGGGGAGCATATCCGCATCATGCTGCATATCAAACGAGGAGATGTCTTCAGGATCAGGTGAGAGGTCTGGCGTGTCTGCGGGGGAGTTATAATCACCCGAGAGGTCGAGCGTGGTGAGGCAACCTGTCGTAAGGAGCAGCAGCAGTGGGGAGAGAATTGTGAGGTTGGCAGTCTTCATCGTCATCAGATCCGGGAGAGTTGAGGGGTCAAGCTCGCTTATAAGCTATCTATAGTGAAACTCTGATGCGCTCGTCAACTGATGGTTCAAAAGTGGCTTGCACTGCGAAGGTCAGGTGGTTAGGATGAGGAGCAGAGCTGCCTGTGGCGTCATCACTGTAATGGATGTGATATGGAGCCAGGTTTTGGATGATATATTCTGAGGCACAGGTGGTTTGGTTGTGAACGTAAAGCATGGTTCGGCACACAGATGTGCCTGATAAAACCAGACTCACAACACTTTATTATTTCAACGTAATACAGGAATTATAAGCGCAAAATGTGCATGGTTTTTATGCACAGTGCTCATGGGTTGATGTGTGGGGTTTTAGGAGTTTGTGTTGAAGGTAAACTCCAGGTAACTCAAACACAATAAGACAGGCAGGGGCTTATAACAGAGTGAATCGTGACGACTTCATCAGGAGTAAATCACGTTCATATCACGCATAAAACATTACGCCATCGAGAGGTCGAGGCAGATATGATGAAAGAGAATCAGAACGGTTTGGTGAATAAAGGGCGCGGCAAAGGTCCGCGTCGTCAAGGCGATGAGTCCTCGGAGCAAGGGGATCGTAGCCGCCGTCGTTCACGACGTCGCCGCTCCAACAACAATAATAACAGCAACAACAATAACAATAATAACCAATCTGATAACTCAGATAACTCGGGCTCCAACAACAGGCGTCGCAGAGGCCGTAATAACAATCGGAATCGTTCCCGAAATAATAACAATAACAACAACGGCAATAACAACAATAATCGGAACAATAACAACAACCGAAACAACAATAACAACCGCAACAGGCGTCAACGTTATCAGAGGCCCGAGAATGTGGTGCCACTGACTCCTTTTGAGATGTTCTGCGCCTACCATCTTGGTATTATTGATAACAATGGCTACAGGCGCTCCAAGGCCCGTGATGTGGCGCGTCGTTTTGATGTGTCGCTCCAGGAGTTCCAGGAAGCGATGCGTCGTTTTGGTATGGAAAAAGGTTCCCTCAAGCGTTGTGGCTTTGATCTTGAGATCGCGCAGCTTGATATCCGCGTTGCTCCCGATGGGATCGACAAGCGTGAGCTTGCCAAGGTGTTGTTTGATGAGCTTATCGATCTGAACGATGCGACGCGTACACATCATGAATCCGCGCTGAAAGCTGCCGAGGAAGCTCGTAAACTTGAGCTTGCACGCAAGGCCGAAGCAAAGGATGATGACGAAGATGACGACTTCTTGGATGAAGAAGAGTAACTGTTGAGCCTGTGAAGGTCACATCAAACGTTCTCAGTGACCTCCTTTACTTTTAAGGATCTATGTAATGGAAGAACCAATTTACCCAGCTCCAGGCGAGCGCGAACAACCCCTGATCTTGATCGCGGACGATGATCCCGAGATTCGTACTTTGCTCCGCCTGCACTTCAGCAGCATGGAGTGCGACCTCCTCGAAGCCGCAGATGGTGAAGAGACCCTCGACACTGTGATCGTCCACAAGCCTGACCTGATCATCCTTGATGTGATGATGCCTGAGGTCAGCGGATGGGAGATCTGCAAGTACATCAAGGACGAGGAGCACAAGGATGACTACGCGCACACAGGCGTGATCATGCTCACTGCCATCGGTGCTGTGAATAACTCACTGACCTCACCGCTGTTTGGTGCGGACGACTACCTCGATAAGCCCTTTGACTTTGATGATCTCGACCAGCGTGTTCAGGCTGTGCTCGCGAGCAAAAAGTAAGCATAAGGCACTCAAAAAAAGAGAGGGCGGGTGGCTGACCAAAATCTTCGATTTTGGTCAGCCACCCGCCCTCTCTTTTTTGTCTCTGTGCAACCTACTACTGATAGAGGTTCGGGATGAGCTTCTGTGTCTTCTTGTAGGTTGGGCTTGAGCTTGGGAGCATCAACATGATCTGACGGCACAGTTCAAGTGCCTTGTTGGGGTCGGACTTCTTCTTGTTGACTGCCTGGATGTAGATCTTTTTTGCCTCGTTTTCGAGGCCACGATCAAGTTCGCTGAGGCTGCTGTGACGCACGCCAAGCTTCTCACCACGCGCCAGATACTTGCGTGCGGAGCGGTATTTTTTGGACTTCAGTTGTGCAAGTCCAGCGTAGCCGTAGGCCTGTGCGAGCAGGGACTGAATTTCCTTGCGGTGAGCCTTGTTGATGTTGCGGTCAGCACCCTGAGCTTTTTCGAGCGCGCTAATGGCGCTGGTGTATTTCTTTGATTTCAGGGCCTTTTCGCCTGCGGGCCACTGTTGTTCCACGGTGCGTGCATATTTGGCAAGTCGCTTGCCTTTGCTGCCGCCCGCCTTTTTGAACGAGGAGATTGCGCTGCTGAATTTCTTGCGTTTGTAGGCGCTGTAGCCATCACTTAACGCGGACTTGTTGGATGAGCTTGAGCTTGAGGACGACTTTTGTGTATCGAAGAGGTCGTTGGCCTTGCTTGCGATGCGCTGGTCTTCTTCCTTTTGCTTTTCAACCGCCGCGAGCTCTTCACGTCGTGTTTTGAGCTTCTCTTCAATGTCAGGGATGCCCGAGTGATTGGGGGAGAGTTTTTTGAACTCTTCAAGCTTTTGCTCGACCTCATCAAGCTTGTCTTCTTGCAGGAGCGTCAGCGCGTCTTGATGCAGCGAGGTGACGATATCCTGTGTGTTAAGCTGTGTTAAAGTCTGAGCTTCCTCGTAGTAGGAGCTTTGTGGGGGGATGTCCTGGACAAGTTTTTTGATCTCTTCAGGATCGGTGAGTTTTTTCGCCTGTGTGATTTTGGCGAGTGCGGCCTGCTCATCTTCAATGCGTTTGAGCTGGGGAGAGATGTCGAGGTTTGCATCAAGTGTTTTTGCTTGTGTGAAGAGCTTTTGAGCGTCTTCCCATTTTTGTTCCTTGATGGCCTCGGCGCCGTCAAGAAACAGCGTGACTGCTTGCCCCGAGGTCTGCTGGGGTGCGGTGGCGACAGCGGGCTTGTCTTCAACGGGTTGCGTGGTCTTTGCATCGCTTGTGTTGCTGCTGGAGATGATCGCAAACACAAACAGGAAGCACAACGGGATGCAGAGCGCACCAGCGCCAAGTGCGATGTGTGTAAACATGCGGGTGCTTTGATCGATCTGGAGCGCGGCCATACGAGTCTGGTCGTTGGGGCCAACAGGCTCGGGGATCGGGTTTGAAGGCTCTGGAAGAGGAGTGCCTTCCATGGTTGCGCTTGCGACAGCGATCAGATGTCGGCTTGCTCGAGCTGGGCTGGAGGCGTGTTCAAAACGAAGGATGCTCTTGCCTGCTTCGATTTGATCCTGATCATAGAGGACGGCTTCCTTGATGCGCGTGCCGTTGAGCGCGATACCGTTGGCGCTGTTAAGATCACGAATGAGGTAAGAGTCGTCAGCGTTGCGAATGATTTCAAAGTGGAGCCTGCTCATGGCGAGGTCTTCCACGGTGATGGAGTTGTTGTTTCCGCGTCCGATGGTGGATCGCAATTCGGTGAGGATGAACTCGTGGTTGAGCATTGGGCCATCAATGGCGCGGAGCTTTGGCAAGATGGCTTCTTGCTCAAAGGGGCTCTGGATGACCTCTGTTTTTTGCTCGGCGAAGTCATCATCAAAGTCATCGCCTGAGAGATCAAGTTCGTGCGATGGGGCCTCGCTGATCATGGTAGCGGGTTCAGCTTCATAGGCTTGTGCAGGAGGTTGCACAGGTTGTGAGTAGGATGGTTGTTGCACTGGCTGCGCAGGCTGAGAGAACGCAGGTTGTTGTACAGGTTGTGAGAACGGTGGTGTTTGAGGCTGTACAGGAGTGGACCCAAAGTTGGGGGCATGGGATGGCGCTGGCTCATCAAGAGGTAACCCCTCGGGGCGTTTCATCCTTGCGGATTCAAAGGCGTTTTGTGCGCCAAAGGCAAGCGCTCGGCCTTGCATGGCTTGTGCACCTGATCCAGGTGCAGGGGCCTGTGGCTGAGGAGGCGCGACCGAGGATAGATCGGGTGCGACCATGCCAAGCAGCGTGCTTCTTGGCTTGGGTTTGTTGTCATCATCGCGAAGGTAGGGGTTCTGGTTTGCGCCTTGTTGAAAGCGTGGTCCCTTGAGCGAGGTGTGTTCTTTTGGGGGGAAGATTGATGGTTCGGGCTGTGCCGAGGTGTCGTCTTCCACAAAAGACATCAGATCTAGCGAGTCGAGTTCTTCAAGGGAGACGCTCTCTGTAGGGGCGTCATCAACTTCACCTTCGGTGTCACCTGCCATGCCAAGCGATGGGATAGGAGGCTGAGCAGGAGCTGCGGGCTTCTTTGAGAAGAACGAGGGCTTGGGTGGGGCCTGAATCTTGGGTGTAGGTGGTTTTGGATGCTCGTCGGGAGACTGAGCATGTAGCGACTGATTTGAGTTGTCGGGCTTCTTATTGTCCACGCCAATCTGCCTCGAAACAAAATAAGGTCAAGCTATTAGGGGGCAGGCTTTACTCGGAGGGAGTAACCTGATTTGTTCAGACATGTTGTCTGTGTGATAACTTTGATGTTGAAGCTTGTGCAGACGTGGAACATACCAGATCCTCAAAGCTCGTCTCTTTGGTTTTGAGCCACGCATGCATACGCGCTCTGATCCAGATGTCCAAGAAAACTTGAATCGAACCACCTCATCACGGGTCAAGGATACTTCCCCGCATGGGGGAGCGTCAAGTTTGCTGAATAATTCTGAAGGAGCCTACAGCATGTCAGGGATGAAACGTGTGCTTTGGGGAGGATGTTGAGGCATCAAGACCTCCTGCTGTCCCTGGTTGCCCTGCTTTATTGGTCGCAGTTTTGGCGTGGATATGTTTTTGCAAGTATCTGATATGAAAGCTCTTTCGATTCGTAATAAAGTCCTTGGTGTGCTGTTGATTCCCACGATGTTGACGATGATCCTCGTGAGTGCACTCGTGTACTTTGGCGCAAGGCAGACGCTGGAGGAGGAGCTTGGGCTTCGACTCGCGCTTGTAGGCCAGACGCTCTCCTCGGAATTTTCTGGTGGTGTGGAGGCCGCCCAGATCGCTCGCCTGGATGAGTCCAAGGTGCGCACTCGGCAGCGGCTCAAGGATCGCTTGAATGAGGTCAAGAAGAGCACAGGTGTGCGTCGTGTGTTTGTGATGGATCGGGACTTTCAGAGCCTTGTGGATACGGAAGATGGCGTCGAGTTTCATCAGCGCCTGTTTGCGTTTGATGCGGATCGCTTTGAGGTTGAATCAGCACTGAACGCGCTTGAGCCAAGCTCAAGTGTGTTGTTCAGGGGGGATGATGGTACCATGTACAAGACGTCATATGTGCCTGTGATTCTTGAGGAAGATGGCCAGAGATCGCAAGCGGTGGCTGTGATTGGTGTCATGGCGAGCGCGTCGTTTTTCTGGGGGATTGCGCGACCTTCCAGGGGAAAATCAATGGCGAGGACTTCTCGCTCGAGAGCATCTATCAGGATCGCTCCACCAAGAGCCCGTATTCGGCAAAA